>NZ_JBQXYF010000003.1:0-382277 GCF_052645355.1 Halomonas sp. V046 | reverse complement strand
CCGAGACCGGCATTACGACTCTTGATGGCAGGGTCACGACCAATGAGACCGGTATTACGACTCTCGATGGTCGGGTCACGGTGAATGAAAGCGATATCGATGCGCTGCAGACCAATACCGCCACCCTGACCGAGGGTGCGGTGGTGTACGACCGCGATGGCGGCGGCGTGCTGACGCCGGGCAGCGTGACGTTACTGGGTGATGGCGCCGGTGGCGGCACCACCATCGGCAATCTGGCCGAGGGTACCCTGTCGGGAACCAGCCGTGAGGCGGTCACCGGCAGCCAGCTATTTACCACCAACCAGAACGTCTCGTCGCTGGATACGCGGGTCACGACCAGCGAGGGCGATATCACCACCCTGGGCGGCCGGGTCACCACTGCCGAGACCGGCATTACATCGCTCGATGGCCGGGTCACGACCAACGAAGGCGGGATTACCTCACTGGGCGGCAGGGTCACCACCGCCGAGACCGGCATTACGACTCTCGATGGTCGTGTTACCACTAACGAAGGCGGGATTACCACGCTGGGCGGCCGGGTCACGACTAACGAGGGTGGGATTACGACTCTTGATGGTCGTGTTACCACTAACGAAGGCGGGATTACCTCACTGGGCGGCCGGGTCACGACTAACGAGGGTGGGATTACCTCACTGGACGGTCGGGTCACGACCGCCGAGACCGGCATTACGACTCTCGATGGCCGGGTCACGGTCAATGAAGGCGATATCGATGCGCTGCAGACCAATACAGCCACCCTGACCGAGGGCGCGGTGGTGTACGACCGCGACGGTGGCGGCGTGCTGACGCCTGGCAGCGTGACGTTACTGGGTGATGGCGCCGGTGGCGGCACCACCATCGGCAATCTGGCCGAGGGTACCCTGTCGGGGACCAGCCGCGAGGCGGTCACCGGCAGTCAGCTATTTACCACCAACCAGAACGTCTCGTCGCTGGATACTCGGGTAACGACCAGCGAGGGCGATATCACCGTCCTGGGCGGCCGGGTCACCACTAACGAAGGTGGGATTACCTCACTGGGCGGTCGGGTTACGACCAATGAGAGCGGCATTACGACTCTCGATGGTCGTGTTACCACTAACGAAGGTGGGATTACCACGCTGGGCGGCCGGGTCACGGTAAATGAAAGCGATATCGATGCGCTGCAGACCAACACCGCCACCCTGACCGAGGGCGCGGTGGTGTACGACCGCGACGGCGGCGGCGTGCTGACGCCGGGCAGCGTGACGCTATTGGGCGATGGCGCCGGTGGCGGCACGACCATCGGCAACCTGGCCGAGGGCACTCTGTCAGGGACCAGCCGCGAGGCGGTCAATGGCAGCCAGCTATTTACCACCAACCAGAACGTCTCGTCGCTGGATACTCGGGTCACCACCAGCGAGGGCGATATCACCGTCCTGGGCGGCAGGGTCACCACTGCCGAGACCGGCATTACATCGCTCGATGGCCGGGTCACGACTAACGAAGGTGGGATTACCTCACTGGGCGGTCGGGTTACGACCGCCGAGACCGGCATTACGACTCTTGATGGTCGTGTTACCACTAACGAAGGTGGGATTACCACGCTGGACGGCCGGGTTACGACCGCCGAGACCGGCATTACGACTCTTGATGGCAGGGTCACGACCAATGAGACCGGTATTACGACTCTCGATGGTCGGGTCACGGTGAATGAAGGCGATATCGATGCGCTGCAGACCAATACCGCCACCCTTAACGAGGGCGCGGTGGTGTACGACCGCGACGGCGGCGGCGTGCTGACGCCGGGCAGCGTGACGCTATTGGGTGATGGCGCCGGTGGCGGCACCACCCTCGGCAATCTGGCCGAGGGCACCCTGTCGGGGACCAGCCGCGAGGCGGTCACCGGCAGTCAGCTATTTACCACCAACCAGAACGTCTCGTCGCTGGATACTCGGGTCACCACCAGCGAGGGTGATATCACCGCCCTGGGCGGCCGGGTCACGACTAACGAGGGTGGGATTACGACTCTTGATGGTCGTGTTACCACTAACGAAGGCGGGATTACCTCACTGGGCGGCCGGGTTACGACCGCCGAGACCGGTATTACGACTCTCGATGGTCGTGTTACCACTAACGAAAGTGGGATTACTACGCTGGGCGGTCGGGTCACGGTGAATGAAGGCGATATCGATACGCTGCAGACCAATACCGCCACCCTGACCGAGGGTGCGGTGGTGTACGACCGCGATGGCGGCGGCGTGCTGACGCCGGGCAGCGTAACGCTATTGGGTGATGGCGCCGGTGGCGGCACCACCATCGGCAATCTGGCCGAGGGCACCCTGTCGGGCACCAGCCGCGAGGCGGTCACCGGCAGTCAGCTATTTACCACCAACCAGAACGTCTCATCGCTGGATACGCGGGTCACGACTAACGAGGGTGGGATTTCCACGCTGGGCGGTCGGGTCACCACCGCCGAGACCGGCATTACATCGCTCGATGGCCGGGTCACGACTAACGAAGGCGGGATTACCTCACTGGACGGCCGTGTCACCACCGCCGAGACCGGCATTACGACTCTTGATGGTCGGGTCACGGTAAATGAAGGCGATATCGATACGCTGCAGACCAATACCGCCACCCTGACCGAGGGTGCGGTGGTGTACGACCGCGATGGCGGCGGCGTGCTGACGCCGGGCAGCGTAACGCTATTGGGTGATGGCGCCGGTGGCGGCACCACCATCGGCAATCTGGCCGAGGGCACCCTGTCGGGGACCAGCCGTGAGGCGGTCAACGGTAGCCAGCTGTTCGCCACCAACCAGGCTCTAGGCTCGCTAACTGTTACCGCGAATCAAGGCTGGAACCTTCAGGCCAACGGCGATACGGCAACGCAGATCGGGCCGGGAGACACCCTTGAGTTATTGGACGGAGACAACATCGCACTGAGCCGCTCGGGTAGCCAGATCACCATCGGCACCAATTCGGCGTTAAGCGCCCAGAGTCTGGCGATCAGCGCTGGGCCAACGCTGAGTGCGGCCGGTATCGACATGAATGGCGATCGCCTATCGAGCCTTGGTGGCCCCCTTGCCGCCGGGGACGCGGTCAATCTTGGATACTTTGATGCCAATCGTCAGCACTACTTCAGTGTCAACGATGGCGGGGTCCAAGGTGCCAACTATGCCAATACGGGAGCCTCTGGCCTGGAGGCGCTGGCGGTAGGCGTTGGGGCCAGTTCGATTGCCGAGCGAGGCGTCGCCCTTGGGGCGCAGACGGCGGTTGGGGTAGACGCCGGCGTGGCCCTGGGTTCGGGGTCGGTGTCCAGTCGAGCGTTGGCGCCAGCCTCGGGCACGATTGGCTCTGGCTCGGGCGCCATCAGCTTCGATACAACGGATCGGCAATTGCTCGGGGCAATTTCTCTTGGTAGCGATACCAGTTATCGCCAGTTGACCAATGTGGCCGACGGGTCCGCCGAGTTGGATGCGGTGAACGTGCGCCAGCTTCAAGGAGCGATCGCGTCACTGTCCGTGACAGGGCAGCAGTATTTCCATGCCAATTCTGGCCTGCCGGATTCATTGGCAACGGGGATCAATGCCATCGCCGTGGGGCCTGGTACCAGCGTCAATGGTAACGATGGGCTGGGTATCGGGCGTGAAGCCATCGTCGATACGACTGCCCCGGGCGGGGTGGCCATCGGGGCCATGGCACGCGCGCGAATGGCGGATGCCGTTGCGCTCGGGTCGCAAGCCGATGCCGGCGGCGTAGAGTCGATCGCTGTGGGTGCGGTGGCCGCGGCGACGGGGGCCCGCTCGGTTGCGCTAGGCGCCGGAGCGAGCGCAACCGGGGCAGGATCAGTGGCGTTCGGTGCCGGTGCAATGGCCTCCGTCGATGCGAGCGTGGCGCTGGGCAATGGCGCCAGTACGTCAGCGGTAGTGGCGACCTCGGGCATGCTGTTGGCGGGGCAGTCGGTGTCTTTCGCCGGTTCATCACCGGTTGGCACAGTGGCTATCGGCTCGCCCGGTGCAGAGCGCACGCTTACGCATCTGGCGGCTGGGCGCGTCAGCGCTTCGAGCACCGATGCGATTAATGGCAGCCAGCTCTTCACGGTCACCGAAGCGGTCAATGAGGTGGAAGGTCGCGTGACGTCGATCGAGGGTGACCTCACCCTGTCGACTGTGCCGGATGAGCAGATCGTCACCTATGCCGCCACTGGTGGCGGTGTGGACTATGACCGGATCGAGCTGAGTGGAACCAATGGCACCCTGATCGCTAACCTGGCATCGGGCAGCATCTCCTCCACGAGCGCCGATGCCGTCAATGGCAGCCAGCTCTGGGCGATTCAGGACCAGCTATCGAATCTTCAGGTCTCAGGCGCGGGCAGTGCGTATTTCTCGTCCAACTCGAGTGCCTCTGCGGCAACGGCGTCGGGCATAGAGAGCTTGGCCGTGGGGGGGGCTAGCGTGGCATCCGGTGCTCGCAGCACGGCGTTGGGTCTCGGTGCCAGCGCCAGTGTCGGTGACGGTGTCGCCCTCGGTTCGGGTGCCATCGCTGACCGCGCGGGAATGAGTGGCCAACAAGAGGCGTTTACCCAACAGCGCGTCGAGTCCACCCGTGGGGCGCTGTCCATCGGCAGCAAGGGTGGGGAGCGGCAGATCACCCATGTTGCTGGTGGCACTCAGGGAACCGATGCCGTGAACGTGCGCCAGCTGTCGGCCGTCCAATCCGCTTCGGTGAATTACGATCGCTCGCCGGGGGGCCGGGTCAACTACGGTGCGGTGACCTTCGGTAATGGTGCTCGCCCGACATTGCTGCGCAACGTGGCACCGGGCGTGTCGGCAACGGACGCCGTCAACGTTGCGCAACTGGGAGCCCTCGATCGGCGTTACCAGCGCTCGTTCAAGGACGTTAACAATCGTATCGATGACGTTGAAGAGAAGGCCAGCGCCGGGATTGCGGCGGTCGCGGCCATGGGCGATGCCCCCTATGTGCCAGGCCGGCTGACGTATCACGTCGGTACGGGTTACCACAACGGCGAAACGGCTCTGGGGATCAGCTTTCGACGCACGGCAGAGAGCGGTCGCTGGAGCATCGACTTGGGGGTTGGTGGTTCGGATGCCGGCGCGACAGTGGGCCTGGGCGTGTCCGGTGTGCTGTTCTGATGGGGTAGGTGAGAGAAAACCGTCGGCGGTTCTGGTGCTAGTGGCCAGAGTCAGCCCCGATTGAGGGCTCGACGAATGCATAAGGCAACCTTGATATTGAGGACGGTGTGGGTGCTGGGTAGTGCCGTGCTGCTCGGTTTAGTGCTGCTGACGGCCCCGGCATCGGCGGGGCTTGAAGAGGGTGTCTCGGCGTTCTTGCAGCAGCAGTATGCCTCGGCGATTCGCGAGTGGCGGCTGCCTGCCGAGCGCGGTGACCCACAGGCTCAATACAATCTCGGCGTGTCCTATGAGTTTGGCTACGGCGTGTCATCGAACATGCCGGAAGCGGCGCACTGGTATCGTCTTGCGGCCGACTCGGGCCATGCCGATGCCCAGGTGAACTTGGCCGGACTCTATTTGCGTGGTGACGGCGTGGTGCGCAACCTGGATGCGGCGATGGCGTGGCTGCGACGGGCGGCCGACCAAGATCACTCCCAGGCGCAGTGGCGGCTATCGCAGCTGGTGTTGAAAACCTCCCGCGATGCCGCCGAGCGGCGTCAGGCCGTGGACTGGATACGCGCGGCGGCAGAGGCGGATGTGGTCGAAGCGTGCAATGAACTGGGGACGCTCTACGAGTCGGGAACTCTCGTCCAAAGCGATTCCGAGCAGGCTGCATGGTGGTATCGCCGTGCGGCGCTGCTGGGCTACGCTCCGGCGCAGAACAACCTGGCGGTGCTGTATGCACGCGGACTTGGGGTGGTCCGAAACAATGCATGGAGCGTCTTCTGGCTGGCCCAGGCGGCTGCCCAGGATTTCGCTCCGGCCCGGGAAAACCTTGCCTTGGTGCTGCCCCGCTTGGCCACGCAGTCGGTCACCGCAGAGCGAGTCAACGTGCGTGCGGGCAACTCGGTGCAACACGCTGTCGTGGCGCAGGTCGCGCGGGGGGAACGGCTGACCGTACTCGGTAGTGCCGATGGGTGGACTCAGGTCTATCTTCCCGAACTTCCGGGCATCGCTTGGATCTCCACCCAGTTTCTGGCGCCCTGATGGGGCACCGGTTCGGGAAGGTGCTATCCACATTCGCCAGCGAAGCTGCCGATAGGCCCTCAGTACACCCCGGTCGTCTCAGTCGTCCTGCCGGTGACGATGATCGGAGCTTGCTCATAGAGACACTCCGGCCACCCTTGCCAGTCGTGCATGGTGCTGGTCCGATAACCTCGGCGGCTAGCGTCATCTTGATAGCGAAGACCCAAGCTGAACGCCATCGGTCAGCTACGGCGGCAGGACATCAAACCCTGGGCCCTGGGTAGTCAGGCGAGAAATGGGTGGACCACATCAGCGTGACGATATCACCGCCTCGAGCGAGCGCGCTGGCCCGGTGCTCACGCCCGCCAGCGCAGTGGGTGGCCGGCCTTGAGCACGCCGTGTTCGTCCCAGTCCCGCCAGCCGGTGAAAGGGATAGGCCTTTCTTCATCGACGCTGTCGAGCCGCGTTTGCCAATCGGTCTTGGCGCTTTTTAGGTAAGCACGAAAGCTTGCGTCGTCTTGATAGCTGAGTCCCCCTCCTTGAACGCCGTAGGTCAGTTGCGGCGTCAGGACATCGAACCCCAGATAGTAAAGCGAGCAATGGGTGGGCCACATCAGTGTGGCGATATCGCCGCCTCGACCGAAGGGGCCGAAGGCCGCCTGTGGTGAGCCGGTGGTCACCGAGCACAGCGCGCGCTTGCCGCGAAAATGACCGCGGTCGTAGCGGCGACTTCCCGAGTAAAGGCCGCCGTAGACCATGACGCGGTCGAACCAGCCCTTGAGCATGGCCGGTTGGGCGTGCCACCACAGCGGAAATTGCACGATGACCAGGTCGGCGTCTTCCAGGCGCTCGATTTCCCGGGCCACATCGGCGGATAGCCCCTTGTTGTCGAAGGCGTGGCGCTGTTCATTGAGTGGCAAGAAAACGTCGGTGTCGTGGCGATGGATATAGTGGTCAGGCCGCTCCACAGGGTCGAAGCCTTCGGCGTACAGATCCGCCAGGGTGACGTCATGCCCCTGGGCCGCCAGGGTGTCCACGGCCACCTCGGTCAGGGCGGCGTTGAAAGAGTGTGGCTCGGGGTGGCAGTGCACGATCAGAACATTCATGGCAGCGGTCTCCAGTGTTGGGCCTGTTCACCACGCTAATCTGTGCAACGATGCAATAACATTCCCTAATTTCGACAAGGGATCTTGCATGAATGAACAGACGCTTCACTGGGAAGACCTCCGAGTCATCCTCGCCATCGCCACTGCCGGTTCGTTGTCCGGTGCAGCGCGGCGCCTGTCGCTGAGCCATGCCACGGTATTTCGTCGGCTCGGCCAGGTCGAGGCTCGCCTGTCCGTTACCCTGTTTGAGCGCTCGAAGAAGGGCTATCGCCCGACCGAGGCAGGCGACGACCTGGCGCGAACGGCGGCAGGTATCGAACGCGAAGTGGCGGGGGCCGAGCGCCGGGTGCTGGGCCATGACCTACGCCTGTCCGGGGGCATTAGAGTCACCACCACCGATACCTTGCTGCAGGCGTTATTGACGCCGGTTTTCGCGAGTTTCCGCCAGACTCAGCCGGACATCGTGCTGGACGTCTCGGTGTCGAATCAGCGGTTCGATCTCGCGGCACGTGATGCCGACGTGGCGATTCGTCCCTCCAACGCGCCGCCACAAACGCTGATAGGCCGTCGTATCGGCAGGATCGAGCAGGCGCTGTACGCGCGTCGTGGCGCCTGTGAGGAGTGGGGAGGCGCCTGTACCGATGCCTGGATAGGCCAGGGCGCTGGCCGTGACGATGCGATGCTGGAGGCATGGATGAAGGCCCAGGGCGTGAGTGAGCGTCAGTGCTATCGCTGTGACAGTCTGCTCGGGCGAGCCGCCGCGGCGCGTGCGGGATTGGGCACCGCGGTGTTGCCCTGCTACCTCGGGGAGAGTGATGCGGGGCTCGATCGGTTGAGCCCGTCCATCGATGAGCTGGCGGTGGACCTTTGGCTCTTGACCCACCCCGATCTGCGCTCGGTGAGCCGCATTCGAGTGTTCATGGACGCCATCGCCGAGGCGATGCAGGCGCAGGCAGCGGTGCTGGGCTTGCCGCGACGCTAGTCCGCGGTCGAGGTGGCCGGCGACAGGGCCGTCGACAGGGCGCGGGGCCGGGCGTTGCCGCGCCCCACCCGGCCGCCGTCGAAGCGCCTGATGGGGAGACACCTGCGCCTGAGCGTTGCCCGTCAAGGGGTCTGCGAATGGGGTTGGTTGACCACGGTTGCGGGCTGCGCCTCGCGGGACCGGCGCGCATTACTCAGATAAATGAGCCCCAAGGCCGCAGCCAGCAGGGCCAGGGCGGTGATTCTCGACGAATCCAGCGCCAGGCGCTCGTTGCCCAGCCAGCCGAAGTGATCGATCACCAGACTCATCGACAGCTGGCCCGAGATCACCGCCACGGTGGTAGCCGCGGTTCCCACCCGGGGGACGGCAAACACCACGGCCAGCATGTAGGTCACGCCAAACAGGGCACCGGTCAACTGCCACTTGGGAACGCTGAACAGGGTGGCTGCGTGGGCCGGCTCGACGAACAGCTTGAGCAGAAAGGTCACCACGGCGCCGACGGTGAAGGTCAGCCAGGCGCTGGCCAGAACGCCGACCTTGGCCCCCAGAGAGCCGTTGACGGAGGACTGGATGGCAAGCACGGCGCCGCCGAGCAGTAACGAGGGAAAGACAAGTGACAACAGCATGTTGGGCTCCTGTTTAGATCAGCCAGAGGGCGACAAGAATCAGACCGAGGGCCGAGACTCGGTAGCCATCGATCGCGCGTCGTTCGCCGCCAAGCCAGCCGAAGTGGTCGATGACGAGACTCGCCGCCAGCTGCCCGCAGAGGATGCCGACCATGGTCAGCCCGACGCCGACCAGGGGCGTGGCAAGCGTTAGGACAACGACATAGATGGGGCCTAGCAGGCCGCCGGTCAGCAGCCACTTCGGCTGGGAAAACAGCCGAGCGAGCGGCGGCCGAGTGCCGAACACGAGAGCCAGACTCAGCAGCAGGCTGCCGACGAGAAAGATCGATAGTGTCGCCGACAGGTGGCCAACGCTTTCGCCCAGCGGCCCCAGCAGGCCGGCTTCCACGGACAGCCCCATGCCGGCCGCCAGCACGATGAGCAGGATGACGAGGTGTTTCATTTCGCGTCCTTGATGGGAAAAGCGAGTAGGCTAATCTCGTGCTGATAGACGTACAATTAGTGGTTTGAGCAAAGGTTTGTTGCGCTATGGACAATGCTGTCGACCTCATTACCCTGCGGCTCTTCGTCCGGGTCGGGCTTACGGGAAGCTTCGCCGCGGCGGCGCGTTATCACGACCTTCCTCCTTCGTCGGTATCGCGACGCATCGCTCGTCTCGAGCGCGCACTCGGGCATCGCCTGCTTTATCGCCACACCCGAGCGGTACGCCTGACCGATGTTGGCGAACGCTATTTTCATCGTGTCGGTGAGGCGCTGGAGAGGCTGGATGCGGCCACGGAGGACGTTCGGGGAGCGGCGCACAATCCGCAAGGGCTATTGAGATTGAATGCGCCGGTGGCTTTCGGTAGGCGCCATATCGCCCCTTTGCTGGCCGAGTTTCAGGCGGCTTACCCGCGCATCGAGGTCGAACTAACGTTGACGGATGCCTTCGTTGATCCTGTTCAGGAGGGGGCGGATGTCGTGATCAGAATTGGCTCGCTGGAGGATTCGAGCCTGGTGGCTCGCCGGCTCGCCATGCAACGCTTCGTGGTCTGTGCCGCGCCCTCTTATCTGGCCGAGCACGGCAGAGCGCAGACGCCTCGGGATCTGCGTTCCCACAATTGCCTGGTATACAAGGGTACTCGGGGCGAACAACCCTGGTACTTCCGCGTCCCTGGAGAACCGCGTTTTGGCGATGTCGGCGTGCATGGCAACCTGCGAAGCAATAACGCCGACAGCCTGGTCGCTGCGGCGCTGGAAGGCCAGGGCATCGTGCTGTTTCCCACCTGGCTGCTGTTCGATCAGCTCAGACAGGGGACCCTGGTGCCGATCTTGGGTGACTGGGAGGCGGCCGGGGAGCCGACGCTACAGGGCATCCATGCGATCTTTCCCGAGAACCGGCTGCGCTCTTCCAAGGTCGATGCCTTGTTGACGGTTCTGGCGCGCTGGGAAACCCACTTCCCACCCTGGGAGGCGCCTGCGCAGTTCGATCCGGGGGGGTGAGCGCGTCCTATGCCGGATTCGCTGCCATGGACGTCCGAGCGGTCAGGGCTCGTCGCCTTCTTCGTCGTTATCGGACTCGGCAAATAGCCGATGGAAGAGTCCGCGCAGCCATTGGTTGGCGGGATCCTTGTGGAAACGCCGGTGCCAGAACATATTGATCGGAAGTTCGGCAAATTTTAGCGGATGGGGCCGCGCCACCAGTCCGAAACGTTCGGCAGTGGCATCGGCTAACTTGTTGGTCACGGTGACGATCATGTCGGTTGAACTGATCACGAATGGAGCCGTGACGAAGTGCGGCATACGCAGGGTCAATGGCGCTTGAATGCCTTCCTTGATCAAGCGATCTTCGAGTCGATCATGTCCGGTCCCCTGGGCATCGATGACGGCGTGCTGTGCGTTGCGGAAGTCGCTAATGGTGATATCACCATATGCAAGTGGGTGCTCCTTTCGCATCAGACAAACATAGTGCTGAAGAAACAGACGACGCTGAAAGAACCCGGCACCGAGCTGAGGAATCAAACCGGCGGCAAGGTCTATTCGTCCTTCCTCCATGCGTCGCTTCAGGTCATGACCGCGCACGGTTTCGATGCTCACCGCGGGTGCCTCCAGCTCGAGTTGGTGCATCAGGCGTGGGAGGAAGACGATCTCGCCAATATCTGTCATCGAGATGGTGAAATGCCGGTCGCTGTGAGCCGGATCGAAGTCGCGTGGCAGGTTCAAGCTCTCCTGAAGCTGGCGCAGGGACTCGGCTACCGGAGGATGCAGGCGCGTCGCGAAGGCCGTCGGAACAAGCCCAGTCGAGGTGCGTTCGAAAAGCTCATCGGCCATGAGTAGTCGCAGCCGTTTCAACCCATGACTGACAGCAGGCTGGGTAATGCCTTGGTGCTCTGCGACCTGCTGAAGATTTCGTTTACGATAAATCAGATCGAAAAGTACCAGCAGATTGGTGTCGATATCGCTCAGACGCATCATGTCGGTACGCTCCTCGGTGGTCGCCGATAGCCCATGCGTAAACATCCTCCTGATGTGCCGGGCTGCGAGGCCAGTATGGCGCCATGCTGCAGGTTCTCTACGTTAGACATAAGTCCATGATGTCGTCGCACAGGGCCCGGTATCTCGTTGTTCGCATGCCTTATTAGCCTGATTGATCGAAGCCATGACCGAGGCTGTTTGGTGGCAGACCCTGGTGCTCTCTAGTCTGGGATAACCGTGACGAAGAGGGCGCCCTCGAGACGCTGCTCGAGTCGCACTGTCAGTGAGTCGAACCAGCGGGGGGAGCCCAGCATGAACGAGTTGACCGACAAGACTGCCGTGAAGTCCCTATCCATCGCTATCGTCGGAGGTGGCATCGGTGGCGTTGCTCTGGCCGTGGCACTGTCTCGTCACGCGCACCTTGAGGTACGTCTTTTCGAGGCCGCGAAGGCCTTCTCCGAGATCGGTGCCGGGGTCTCATTTGGCCCCAATGCGGTGCGCGCCATCGAACTGCTCGGACTCAAGGCGCCCTATGAGGCTATCGCCGATGGCTCTCCGGCGCCCTTCGAGGATGTCTGGTTCGAATGGCGGCGCTGGCACGATGACGAATACCTGACCGCCTCCATGGCGCCGGGTTGCGGACAGTCGTCGGTCCATCGTGCCGACTTTCTCGATGCCATTGTTGCCCAACTGCCGGCCAATATCGCCAGTTTCGACAAGCGTTGTCAGGCGATCCGCCAGCATGCCGAGGGTGCTTCTATCACCTTCAGTGATGGCGCCACGGCGACGGCCGATATCGTCATCGGGTTCGACGGCATCAAATCTGCTGTGCGTGAGCATGTGCTGGAAGATGAGCGTGGTGGCAGGTTCGGGCCGCGTTTCAGCGGCACCAAGGCCTATCGCGGCATGCTCGATACCGCTCGACTGGAGCAGTCCCTTGGCGCTGCCGGTGTTGATCCGCGCCTGGCCACGGTGCCACAGATGTACCTGGGGCCGAATCGCCACGTGCTGACCTTTCCGGTGAAGCGGGGCACCTTGGTCAACGTGGTCGCCTTCGTCACCGATCGGCGCTCACGCAGCGAAGAGACAGCGCTGGAGGAGCCTTGGGTCGAGGACGTCTCGTCGCAGGAGATGCTGGCGGACTTTGCGGGCTGGGGAAAGGCGACGCGGAGGATACTCGAGAGTATCGAGGCGCCGACCCGGTGGGCGCTGCACGATATTCCGCGGCTACCGCGCTACCAGCGTGATCGCGTCCTGCTGGTCGGTGATAGCGCCCACGCCATGCTACCGCACCAGGGAGCCGGGGCCGGTCAGGCGCTGGAAGATGCCTTCGTGCTGGCGTCTCTGGTGAGTGATAGCCGGTGCACGTCAGCCAACGTGATCGAGGTCCTGAGCGCCTTTGAACGGGTGCGTCTACCGCGCGCGAGCCGCGTCCAGGCCACGTCATTCGAGGCAGGAGAACTCTATGAGTACGCCGCCCCCGGCATCGGAGATGACGAACAGCGTATCGCTCGTGAACTGGAGCAGCGCTTCGATTGGCTGTGGAACTTCGATCCGTGCGATGCGGTAACCGAGGCGCGTGAAGCGCTGGGCTGGTCGCTGCGAGAGGTGGAAGCACGCTGATCGGCAGGATGGCATTACCTGCGCGACCGACATAACAACGATAATGACCCGAGGTGTCACATGACCCTGACAACGGAAACCGTACTGGGGGAGCGCCGCTTCGGCCGCTTTCATCTCAACGTCTTGCTGTGGTGTTCACTGATCATCGTTTTCGATGGCTATGACTTGATCATCTATGGCGTGGTGTTGCCGCTGGTGATGGAGCAGTGGCAACTGACCAAGGTTCAGGCGGGGCTGCTCGGAAGCTCCGCCCTGCTTGGCATGATGGTCGGGGCCTTCGTCTTTGGCACCCTGGCCGACCGCATCGGGCGCAAGAAGATCATCATCGCCTGCCTGACCGCCTTCAGCCTGGTGACGGTGGTTAATGGGTTCGCGACCACCCCTGTTCAGTTCGGGCTATGCCGGTTCATCGCGGGGCTCGGTCTCGGTGGGGTGATGCCCAATGTGGTGGCGTTGATCACCGAGTACGCGCCGCGCCGGCTCAGGACCACCCTGGTGGCGATCATGTTCAGCGGCTATTCCATCGGCGGCATGCTATCGGCGGGGCTGGGTATTGTGGTGGTGCCGACCTTCGGCTGGGAGATGATGTTCTGGTTGGCCGGCGTGCCGCTCTTGAGCGTGCCGTTCATGCTGCGCTACTTGCCGGAGTCGCTGGATTTTCTCGTCCGCCGTGGGCGCCACGACGAGGCGCGCGAGATCCTTGCGCGATTGCCGACTACAGAGAGCGGCAGCGTCACCACCGATACCAGCCCGAGTGGCGTGGCAACGTCAGAAGCGCTAGTGCTCGAGACACCCCCCCATGGTCGGGTCGCCGATGAGGCGCCCTTGGCGCAGCTCTTCGTGCCGCAGCGGCGTATCAGTACGCTGATGTTCTGGTTGGCCTCGTTCATGTGCCTGCTGATGATCTATGCCCTCGGCTCCTGGCTGCCGACGCTGATGACCATGGCGGGCTACCCGATCGGGCGAAGCCTGAGCTTTCTATTGGTGATGAACCTGGGAGCCATCGCCGGTGCCATCGGCGGTGGACTGCTTTGCGACCGGATATCACCGCGTCACGTGTTGGTGGTGTTCTTCGTGGTGGGGGCCGGCGCCTTGGCGGCACTAGGACTGAGAAGTCATGTGGCCGTGCTCTATGCCCTGGTGGCGATTGCCGGGGCCAGCACCATCGGTGCGCAGATTCTGATCAATGCCTATGTGGCTCAGTACTATCCGGCGGCGATACGTTCGACCGGTGTGGGGGCGGCCTTGGCCGTGGGCCGAATCGGCGCCCTGGCGGGGCCGCTGGTCACCGGGTTGCTGCTGTCCTTGGCGCTGCCCCATGGCGCCAATTTTCTGGCCTTCGCGGTGCCGGGTCTTATCGCAACGGTTGCCATGCTGTTCGTGGGCGCACGGCCATCGGCGCTCACCACCGCGACATCGGTTCGCCCCTGAGTCGCGAGGCGGATGACTGGCGCCCCAGAAGCGTATGCCGCTATGGGGGCCAGCGTTATTGGCACTTTGCCCAGATGCGATTGCGTGACGCCTTGGAGCCGATCGAGAAGGCACCTTGCATGCCAACGACGGCCTACGCTCGCGTAGGCCGTCGTTGGCATGGCGATGGCGGTTTTGCTGCTCGCCGTCCCGAGCAGGAGGCCTGACATCGTGGGGCCGCTGCCCGGCCCCGGGTAGCGGCAGCGACGCGTTGCCACGCGGTGGTGCCCTGATCAGTCGATCGGGATACGCGCATTGATATCCTGAAGCGGACGGTTGTTCGGACCGCCAATGGCGTTGGCAAAGGCAGCGACCTGATCGGCGGAGACGCTCGCCGGTGCCTCCAGCACGACCCAGCGAACGCCCTCGGTGCAGGGCGGCGTGGTCAGCGAGCCATCGATGCGGTAGTACTGCTGTTCGCTGGGGATGATGGCGGCGAAGTCGACCGGCGTCGTCAGATCCCGCGTCTCACCTACCGCCGAGGGCAGTTCACCGACGAGTGGCGCCAGCGCTGCGTTGGCTTCGCCTTCCTGGAACAGTACCGAGACCACGGCCAGGTTGCTGTCGGCATCTGCGTGCACCAGGTGGGCTTCCAGCGGGAAATGTTGGCCGTTGATGGCGTGCTCGGAAGGCTCATGGAAGTGCATCTGCACCAGGTTGAAGTCCTTGCCTTCCAGGTGCAGAACATCGCCTTCGGGAGCCGCGACCTGAACCGTATGGCCATTATTGATGATGTTCGTGCCCTTGGCGTCGTAGGCCAGATCCAGCGGCGGCAGGTGTGCGTGGGCAGCGCCGCGAATATCGATGGGCGACTGATTCTTGCCCTGGCCACAGATAAGGTTGACGCTATCGAGCCCCGCCCAGTGTGCCGGGTCCTGGTCGCCTTGATATGACCAGGGCGCGTGTGGTGTCGCCGCCATCGCGGTGGAGGCGAGAAGGCTGGCGCCTAGAAGACCGGCAATCTGTAGTGCTTTCATGATATTCCCTTGATGTTGAGGGCCGCGTCTTGGCGCTTCGAGATGACAGGCCGGCGCAGGGCAAGAGCTCGCCCTCGGCGCTGAATCATCATCAGTGGACGCTGGAATAGCTAGCGTCCTGTCGGTCCATGCGCACGTACGTCACCCGGGTTGATTCATTGGTGAACGCCGCCCTTCGTATCGAACCGGAAGGCGTGAAGCCGATAAGACACGACGGCCTCTGTCGAACGTTAGATGAACAAAAACACGTCTAAGTGGCGGAGAGTGCACACTACACCAGCGCGTATCGAAAAGCTTAGCGAGGTAATGATAAGTTGACGCGCATCAACGGGCGACGGTTTTCGTCGAGACCGAAAGCGTTAGCGGAGAAGCCAGTTTTACAGACGGCCCTGGTGCGGTGATCGCCAGTGCGGGAAGGCTGCAGGGCTATCCATGGTCGTTCGTGTATGTTGCCTTCCGGGCCACGGTGGCTGATGGATCGAGAGCTTCCTTAGCTGTCGATGATTCTTGTATATGCTCTTTTATTAGTCGCCCTGTGAGGAGGATGTTCGACAGATTCCTGATGGCGAGGTAGTCGATGGGTTGCATCGTGATCACCTTCTGGTGAGTGCTATGTTGGCTTTCATGGGGAGCAGTGAGTCTCTCCTTGATGAGATACTCTGTCGTTGACCAGGTTTACCACGAGGGCCATTGCCATGAGCGCGGTGCAGATGAGAAATATAACTGCATAGTTTTCGTTTGTGTAGCGAAGCGTCTCTGCGAGAAAGAAGCTAACGGTGGTTTGAGATATGGCGTAGCAGGCGGTGGCCGTACCCCAGGCACGCTTTCTGGCACTGGGTGAGGCGGTGAGTTCCTTTATCCTTCCAAGAACTAGCGAAGGAATGGCGGTTACTGTGCAACCGGTGATGGCACTGGATATTGCGATTCCAACCAGTGACGAGTCCATTGCTAATATGCCGATTGATGGGACACAGATTGTAAACAGGAGGCGAGTCGTGATGGTCGTGCCCAGCCTGTCGACGAGAGTGCCGGAAACAATTGGTCCAAGAATCGCACCGATTCCAAATAGAATGAGCAGGCGGCCGCCAAGGTCGATACTCTCTCCTAAGCCGCGTGAGACGAAGTCGACCAAAAATATCATGTGCCCTACCAGTGCAGCAGACACCAAGGCGTAGCTGGTATAGGTGCCAATGAACGATCGGCTCTGGGGGCAGGGGCCAGTGTCTTGCGGGGCTACGCTCGCGCCTTCAGGGGGCTGCTCAGGCCACCAGAACCAGCTGATAAAAGTGGCAAGAAATGCAATAACGCCTAAATGGGCCCACGCCGAAGGAAGATTGATGGTCAGCAGGAAAGGAACCAGTGCGCCTGAGGCGACGATACCAAGGCCGACGCCTGCGAAGATGATACCGGATGCGATGCCCTGCAGGCGCTGGTGAACGTGGGGAAGCACCGTCAGGGCTGCCAGCACCATGGCGATGCTACCGATGAATCCGGAGAGGAAGCGCAGGGTAAAAAACCAGGCAAAGGATACCGGCGACGTTGAGCAGAAAAAGATCACCGAGGCAGACAGCATCGACGCTCTCAACAGCTTGTACGGGGCGATGCGCTGGGATAGCCATGGTGAGATCAATGCACCGACCAGATAGCCTGCCAGGTTGGCAACAGCGAAGTAGATGGCATGAGAGGGCGGGAACCAACCTTCGAGTATTGTCGCAGGCATCAAGGGGTTGTATGCGAATCGAGAGAGGCCTATTCCGACGAACACCGCAAGTGAAGCCGCTGTGATCTGCTTGATTGGTATCTCGTTGGCGAGAATGGTGTGCTGAGACATGTGCGACATCCAGAGCGGAGTATGTGAATCGCACACTAGAGCGTTTTTTAAGGTTTCAGTAGTGAAAAGAAAAAATGGGAGCTATCTGATTTTGCTATGGCCTGGAAGGTGGCATAGATTGTCCGTGGGCCGAACGATGTCGATGAACTTCTTGAGCGCTAGGGTCATGTAGGCGTCTCGACGGACGATAAAGCTGGTATCTATATTTGCCAGTGAGTCCTCGATACGGTGTGTCTTGAGAGGGAAATTGGCGTAGGTTTTTTCGATGAGAAATCGCGGTAGTAGTGTGATGCCAATATTGGCAGAGACGCCGCCGATGATAGACTCGAGGGTGCCGAACTCCAAGACCTTGAATTCAAAGAGTCCTCGTTTTATTAGCATGGTCTCGAGTATCGTTCGGTACACACAGTTGGGCCTGAGAACGAGAATCTTGAGGTCATTGGGTTGTAGGCACGAGGCCAGAGTATGGTGGCCAGGTCCCGATACAACGACTAATTCCTCCTTGAACATTTGAGTGGTTTCGATGTCTTGACGATAGATCGAGCCGCCGATGAAGGCTCCGTCGATATCGTGGGCCAAGACTCGTTCGAGCATTTCCTGGGAAGTGCCAGTGATGATCGAGAGGTCGACACTCGGGTACTGCTGGGTAAAGCGGGTTAGGTAGGGGGACAGCCGCATGGCGGCGGTGGTTTCCAGCGCTCCGATCACGAGCTTCCCCGACACCGTGTCGACGTCATGGACGGCTGCCGCGGCGTTCTCCAGCGCAAGGGCTACGCGCCTGGCGTGGGGCAGTAGTCGTTCGCCGGCCGGGGTGAGGTAGACCCCCTTGGCCGTGCGTACGAACAACGCGGTATCTAGCTCCTGCTCGAGCTTCTTGATTCGTGACGTGACGTTAGACTGGACGGTATGCAGGCTCTCGCTGGCCCCGCTCATGCTACCGGCTTTCGAAACCGCCTGGAAAAATTTCAGATCGGTGGCATCCATAGACGACTCCTTAGGCTGGCGGCGCCTGACATCACCTGCAACCTTCTGCGGCCACCACTTTGTTCTAGGCCCTGAGGGGACAGCTCTGCGCACGGCGCGCCAGTGTCCCCGGGAGTTTGGAGCCGGGGCACTGGCCCTGGCGCCGCTGACCTGTCGGCTAGAGACGTTCGGCGATCAGGCGCTCGAGCTTACCCTGGTCTTCGTCGAAGCGGCGGATACCGTCGGCCAGCTTGTCTACGGCCATGGCATCGCGGTTATGTCCCCAGCGAAACTCAGGCTCGGTCAGGGCGGTGACCTTCTGCTCTTGTGGGCTGGCGGTGGCAATCTTGCCCTCGACGTCGCCGTCTACCCCGTCCAGCTCTTCGAGCAGTGCCGGTGAAATGGTCAGACGTGGGCAGCCGGCAAGGGCCAGCACCTGCCCGGTGTTGCGAAAGCTGGCGCCCATGACCACGGTGTTGTAGCCACCTTGGCCGACGCGTTCGCATACGCCGCGCACGAAACGCACGCCCGGGTCCTCGTCAGCGGAGTAGTCCTTGCCGGTTTCCTTCTTGTACCAGTCGGTGACGCGGCCGACGAACGGCGAGATCAAGAAGACGCCGGCATCGAAGCAGGCCTGGGCCTGGGCATCGCTGAATAAAAGGGTCAGGTTGCACTGAATACCTTCGCGCTCGAGTTGTTCGGCGGCGCGAATGCCCTCCCAGGTAGACGCCAGCTTGATCAGTACCCGGTCGCGGCCGACGCCGCGCTTGTCGTAGGCCTCGATCAGCTGATGGGCCTTGCGGATGCTGGCTTCACGATCGAAGGACAGACGCGCGGCGACCTCGGTAGAGACGCGTCCAGGCACCAGTCCGGAGATCTCGCTTCCCATGGCCACAGACAGCGTATCGACGGCCTCGGCGGGCGTCTCGCCGCGGCTCTTGATGGCGTCCAGCTCGCGGTCGATCAGTGGCTGGTACTCGGGTAGTTCGAACGCCTTCAGGATCAGCGATGGGTTGGTGGTGGCATCCTGGGGCTTATAGCGGCGGATGGCATCCAGATCCCCGGTATCGGCAACGACCGTGGAGAGTTGCTTGAGGGCATCAAGGCGGGAAGTCATGGCGAGCTCCTGAATGAACAATGGTTTGGCCTGTTCGTATGATGCGGCCCTTGGCAAGAGGTGTCACTAGCGACGGCGACACAGACGTGTCGTGAGCGCGGTTAACCGGCATCCCCGTACGGACATGGCTTGTGACCCTAATCAGGTGTGACCGTTGTCTCCCGAGCGCGATGTCGCTCAGGGGATGGCACGCTCGCCCCGGACGCCAGGTGCCACGAGACGCATTTCACTGGCCGACGGACTTGGCTCCCTGCGCCATCCGTCCTGACTGCCGGCGTCGGCCCGGTCAAGGCCATCGCCCGGTCGAGGCCGGCCGGCAAGCCGAACCATCGCATGATGCCAACCAAGGCCAAGTTTACTTAGCCGTGACGGGGTGGAGGAGCCGATGTCACCCGGCTGGGTGGCGGGGGCTGCCGAAGGCGGTTAGGGTAAAAGTGGCTATTCGACCAATGTCTCAGGAGGAGATGTTTTATGAAAAGCAGCATGAAGCGTAGTTTTGGTCTGGCGTTACTGGTGCTCCTGACGGCTGGCGGCCTCGCCGCCTGTGATCAGGACGGCCCTGCCGAACAAGCTGGCGAGAACGTCGACGAAGCGATGGACGATGCCAGCGATTCGGTCGAGGAGATGGGTGACGACATGGAAAGCGCGGCGGACGACGCCACCAACTAAGCGCGTGGTCACCAGGCAGTTCCTCACGGCGGTCGAGCGAAAGCTCGGCCGCCGTCGTATGTCACAAGAGTAGCTCCTGCGGCAGGAAGCCAGTCCTCGCTCGAGGACAATGACGAAAGGGAGATTCGATGAACTACCGTGCCTTGATTGGGGCGCTGGGAGTCGCCATGACGTCTGCGACGCTGGCAGCTTCCGATCCCATGGCCTGGTCCTACTCTGGGCCGAACGGCCCGCATCGTTGGGCGGAGGTATCCGACGAGTATGAGCTTTGTGCCAGTGGTCACCAGCAGTCCCCGGTGCATCTGCATCGTGGCGTAGACGCCTCGTTGCCGCTCCTTGACGTCGAGTATCCCGCACCCGCGACCCAAGTGGTTCACGATGGTCACACGGTGAAGCTGCAATCGCCGGCCGGGAATACGCTGAGGCTCGACGGTGAGTCCTATGCCCTCAAGCAGGTGCATTTTCATGCGCCGGCCGAGCACCGGCTGCGTGGCCGTCATTTTCCGCTCGAGGCGCACCTGGTGCATGCCGATGGCGCCGGCAATCTTGCCGTGGTGGCGGTGTTGTACGAGATCGGTGCGACCGACGCCGCGCTGGCGTCACTGATGGGCGAGCTGCCCCATGCCGGTAGCGCGCGCCAGGCGTTGGCCCCGGGGTTGGATCCTGCGGCGCTGTTGCCCGATGAGCGTGATTATTTTCGTCTCGACGGTTCATTGACCACACCACCCTGCAGCGAAGGTGTGAGCTGGGTGGTGCTACGCACGGCCAAGACCCTCGACGAAGACCAGCTCGACGCGGTCGAGCAAGCCATCGGCTTCGACAATAACAGGCCCCGGCAGCCGCTCAATGGACGCGTTGTACGCTACTGAGGCTTCTCTCGTGATGAACCTCTAACGTTGGAAAAGGCGAGACGGGAAGGCTAGTGTTGACTGAGAGAGCCCCGCGATTGAAACCAGGAGAACGTCATGAAGCACGGAAGGTTGCGTAAACTTGCCCTCGTCACCGCCATTGCTGCGCTGAGCGCTGGTCTGGTGGGCTGCGAGGATGATTCCGCTGAAGAAGCGGGTGCCAAGGTCGACGATGCCCGGGAGGCCGTGGAAGAGCAGGCCCAGGAAATGGCCGATGATGCAGGACAAGCCATGGACGATGCGGCCGATGCCACTGCTGATGCCATGAACGATGCCGAGCAGGCCGGCGATGAAATGGCGGCCGACGCCGATCAGGCCATGGACGACGCGGCCGATGCCACTGCTGATGCCATGAATGACGCCGAACAGGCCGGCGATGAAATGGCGGCCGAAACCGATCAGGCCATGGACGACGCGGCCGACGCGACTGCCGAGGCGATGAATGACGCCGAACAGGCCGGCGACGAGATGGCGGCCGATACCGAGCAAGCCATGGACGACGCGGCCGATGCGACTGCCGATGCCATGAACGACGCCGAGCAGGCCGGCGACGAGATGGCCGCCGACGCCGAGGCCGAAGGCGACCAGGCCGCGGAAGTGATCGGCGATAGCGTGGAAGAAGCCGGTGATGACATAGAGCAAGCCACCGACGAGGCCGCTCAATAAGCACCGGGTATCGGCGGGTGTCGATGATAGCCACAACGACGAACGGCCGGGCATCTGCCCGGCCGTTCGTCGTTATGGTGTCACGTGGTGCTGGTGGAGCCAGATCGCGCTGAGAAAATCACAGGGGCGGTAGCCCGGGAGGCTACCGCTCAACAGGAGCGCTGGGGCTAGCCGTTCTGCTCGATGCCCTGGACGTACCAGGGGGCGTCGCCGCGTAGTTCTCGCACCAGATGCCAGGTTTCGTTGAACTCGGTTTCGCTGCCGTTCTCGGAAATGATGCCGTGGAACAGCACTCGGGCCTCGGCCTGCTGGCCAATTTCCTGAACGCCCCCCAGTTCGGCGAACAGGCGCACGATCTCGGTCTGATTGTTGGCCGGTTGTGCCGCGCGTTCGTCGCGCAACGTGTTATAGAGCTCCGGCGTCACGTAGTCTTGGATCTTGGGCAGATCGTTGTTGTCCCAGGCCCGCTGGAGCGTCATGAAATGTTCCTTGGCGCCGCCGAGGAAGCGGTCACGGTCGAACCACTCAGGGTCTCCCACCGGCCCCGAGGCGGCCCCGCCAGCGCTGCTGCCTGGCATGCTGAAAGGCGTGGCGTCATGCTGCTGGCGCTGGGCACCGTGGCCCGGCGCGCCCCCGCCTACGGATGCCGTCGCCGCGCGGCGTCGCGCGAACAGCTTGAACAGCAGGAAGCCCACGCCGGCCATCAGCAGGATATCCATCATGCCGATGCCGTCGAAGGCGCCACCGAAGAACAGCGCGCCCAGCAGGCTGCCAGCGAGCAGGCCACCGAGCATACCGCCCATCAGGCCACCCTTGCGGGGAGCGCTTGGCGCCGCGTTGGGGCGGGCGGTGTTTTGAGACTGGGTCGCGCTCGGGCTAGCCTGGCGCGAAAAACTGCCAACGCTCTTGCCGCCGCCCAAGCGCCGGGCGTCGGCACTGTCGATCGCCAGGCCAAAGCCCAGCACACCGACCATGATCATCACGAGAAGGTGACGCATCGAGAAATCTCCGTGGTTCAGGCCAATCGTGGCCAGTCTTGTGGGTCGGGGCTTTAGCCCCGATCCTGTCGCTCGACCATTCTAGCGATTACGCTGACCACGGGAAGCACATAAGACCAAAAATACGAGGAGGGGGCGCATGCTGATCGACCCGAGCCGAAGCGCGCTGCTGGTGGTGGATGTCCAGACTGGCCTGATGCCGGTGATCGAGCGTGCCGACCAGGCCGTGACCGAGATCGCTTGGCTGGCCGCCGTGGCCGAACATCTGGCGGTGCCGGTGTGGCTGACCGAGCAGTATCCCGAGGGCCTCGGGCCGACCGAACCACGCCTACGGGACGCCTTGCCTCAGACGGTGCCGGTCTTCATCAAGCAGCACTTCGATGCCTGCCGAGCCGCGGATTTCGTGGCGCACCTCGAGGCGTCGGAGCGGCGTCAGATCGTGATCGCCGGCGCCGAGGCGCACATCTGTGTGCTGCAGACGGCACTTGGCCTGCGCCAGCGTGGCCTCGAGGTGTTCTGGTTGGTGGAAGGCTGTGTCAGCCGGCGTCTCGATGAAGCGAAGCTGGCCCGTGAGCGGCTGCTCCAGGCCGGCGGCGTGGCGGTGAGTGCCGACATGGTCGCCTACGAGTGGCTCGAGACCTGCAGTGGCGAGACGTTTCGCGAGATCCATAGACGCTTGTTGAAGCCCCGGGCCGGGCGTCCTCTGAGGTTGGCCCCCTAGCCTGTACGCAGCGCCGCCCGGGCCCTGGCCGTGGGTATCGGGTCAGGCGTCCGCTGCAGCGCCATGCTATGCCCCGGCATCACCAGGGCCAACCCAAAAATAGGGATTGTAGGCGACCTCCCATAGGTGGCCATCCGGATCGGTGAAGTACCCGCTATAGCCACCCCAAGAGACTCTCGCAGGTTGTTTCACCAGGCGGGCACCCGAGTCCACGGCGTGTTGGACCACCGCGTCGACTTCTGCTTCTGATGCGACATTGTGGGCCAGACTAAACCCGTTGAAGCCTGAGCCCTGTGCAGAAATCTGAGCATCTTCAGCTAGTGCTTCCCGGCCAAAGAGGCCAAGCCATGTGCCATTGAGGGTGAAGAAGGCAACCTCCGGCGGTGATGCCATGCGGGGGAAACCGAGGCCTTTCTCGTAAAAGGCTATCGATGCCTCGAGGTCGCTCACGCCCAGTGTGATCATGCTGATTCGGGGTTGCATGTCTGAATCCTCACTTCATGGGCGCATGACAAGGCGTGTCTGCGGCGCCACCCCTGCGCCGCTGCTTGTCACGCGAGACGGGGCGCGTCGGGCCCCGGGGTGTCGAGCGTCCGATGGTCAGGCCGGGACGTCACGGGTGAAGACCAGGGTGCTGCCCTGAGACTCGGCGGCGTTGAAGCGATACCCGGCTACATCGAAGTCCTTCAGTCCCTCGCGGTCATCCAGGCGTTCGCGAATCATCCAGGCCGCCATCAGGCCCCGGGCCTTCTTGGCGTAAAAGCTGATGATCTTGTAGCGATCGTTCTTCCAGTCCTTGAACACCGGCGTGACCACCTCGGCCTCGAGTGCCTTGGCGTCGATGGCCTTGAAGTACTCATTGGAGGCCAGGTTGACGAGCACCGGCGAGCCACTCTTCGCTACCGCCTGATCGAGCTCGGCGGTGAGGGTCTGCCTCCAGAACGCGTACAGGTCCTTGCCCTTCGGGTTAGCCAGGCGAGTGCCCATCTCGAGACGATACGGCTGGATCAGATCGAGTGGGCGCAGCAGGCCGTACAGTCCCGACAGAATGCGCAGGTGGTCCTGGGCAAAGGCGTTGTCATCGGCGCCGAAGGTATCGGCCTCGAGCCCCACGTAGACATCGCCCTGGAAGGCCTGGGCCGCCGGTTTGGCGTTGTCCTGGGTGAACGGCGTCTGCCACTCGCTGAACCGTGCCGCGTTGAGGCCGGCGATCTTGTCGCTGACGCCCATGAGCTCGGAGATCTGCGCCGGTGAGTAGTCGCGCAGGATATCGATCAATGCCTGGCTGCGGTCCAGGTAGTCCGGCGTGGTCGTGCGATCGGTGGTGGCGGGGGTCTCGAAGTCCAGCGTCTTCGCCGGTGAGATCACGCTGAGCATGGGCCTGTCTCCTGAGTCGTGGGACGGTATCGTCGTAGGGGCGAGGATGGAAAACGGGGGCCTATTGTACCAAGCCCCGCCTGCCTATGGGGGCGGGCGGGGCGATGGCGGCCCCTATCGTGCCGATAGCGGGAGCCTCTGGCGGGACAGGCAACACGGCCGTTCGGGCGTCCTCAGGGGCAGGGGTTGGAGATCTCGGCGTGGATCGTCTCGATCGCCTCGAGCACTTCGTCGGACAGCGTGAGCGACTCGCTGACGAGATTGCTTTCGAGCTGCTCCATGGTCGTCGCGCCGATGATATTGCTGGTCAGGAAGGGGCGTGAATTGACGTAGGCCAGGGCCATCTGCGCCGGATCCAGGCCATGCGCTCGGGCCAGGTCCACGTAGGCGCGGGTCGCACGTTCGGCCAGCGGCGAACTGTAGCGGCTGAAGCGCTCCCACCGGGTCAGGCGAGCCTTGGGAGGGCGTGCGCCGTCCAGGTACTTGCCCGACAGCACGCCGAAGGCCAGTGGCGAATAGGCCAGCAGGCCGACACCTTCGCGGTGGGCGATCTCGGCCAGGCCGACTTCGAAGGTGCGATTGAGCAGGTTGTAGGGATTCTGCACCGAGGCGACTCGCGGCAAGTCGAGACGATCGGCGAGGTGCAGGCAGCGCATCACGCCCCAGGGTGTCTCATTGGACAGGCCCACGGCGCGAATCTTGCCGGCATCCACCAGCTCCTTGAGCGCCGCTAACGTTTCTTCCAGATCGGTGGCGTCTTCTTCGTCGCTCGGGGCGTAGCCGAGGCGGCCGAAGAAGTTGGTCTTGCGATCCGGCCAATGGAGTTGGTAGAGGTCCACGTAATCGGTCTGAAGACGCGACAGGCTGGCGTCGATGGCCGCGTGAAGGTGGTCGCGGGTCAGTCGAGGGCCACCGCGAATATGCTCGACTCCTGGGCCGGCCGCCTTGGTGGCGATGATCACATCGTCGCGACTCTCGCGGGCCTTGAGCCAGGAGCCGACGTACTGCTCGGTCAGCCCCTGGGTCTCGGCCTTGGGCGGTACGGGATACATCTCGGCGGCGTCGATGAAGTTGATGCCGAAGGCCACGCTGCGATCGAGCTGTTCATGGGCTTCGGCTTCGCTATTTTGCTCGCCGAAGGTCATGGTGCCGAGGCACAGGCGGCTGACATCGATGCCGGTATCGCCGAGAGGACGGGTCTGCATGGGGAATCCTTGGGTTGGAGCAGGGAACAGATCGCGCGCCTGGCGCTGGCGAGCGCGGCGTCAGGCTCGGGCGTAGCGCGCCGACCGACGCCTGAGGCCGCCGTCAAATCTGCATAATCTTGCGCCCATAGTCCGTAAAAAGTCGGCCCATGGGAACCGCTGGCCAAAAAAACGGCGGCCATCGCCGGCGTCACGACGCCGGTAGGGTGGTACGTCGAATCGCCGGCACCAGGAGACGTTCGTTGTGGCGTCCGGCCCGTCAACGGCGCCCTGCTGTGGCGTGCCTGGTGCGCTTCGTTCGACGCCGAGGTAGTCGCCTGAAGGCCCGCTGTGGCCGGGTTTTGCGCGTGTTCATCGTGCTTGCGTGGGGCTCGCTCTCGGCGCCGAGCCGGGGGGCGAATCGACGCTCGGCGTGCCAGGGGTTGAGTCCGCCGGAACCCGGGCGTATGCTTGCGACCCCGTTGCCGTGGAGGATTCCGCGGCAGCGTCGTTTTAGCAAGGACATTTGCTGGCACAGGACGTGGCCGGCCACCGTTCCTGAACCACTGGATCCAGGGTTGTTTGTCATGCAGCAGGCATCGTCACTGAAGACGCGGCTCGAGTACCGCCTGGCCCAGCAGCTGTTTCATATCCGCTGGCTGCCCCGCTCTCCGCGTACCCAGAAGCTGACCATGCGCTTGTTTCGGCGTTGCGCCGACGCAGGGCATCCGGCCGCTCTGTCGCTCTATGGGCACATGTTGTTCCATCGCTCGCGCGCTCCTCAAGACAAGGCCCGCGGTGCGCGTTACGTGCTCCAGGCCGCCCATGGAGGCGATCTGCGGGCGCAGTACCAGGCGGGCCAGATCCACGAGAACGGCTGTGCGCTCTATCCTTGCCGCCACGATCATGCCGTTACCTGGTATGCCCGAGCGGGCGAGGCTGGCCATTGCCTGGCGGCGGCGCGCCTCGAGCAGGCCTATCGCCACGGTGAGCTGTCGCTGCCGGTCGATGCCGAGCGTGCCGCCTACTGGGGGCGCCTGGCAACACCGGTAAATGCCCTGGACAGGGTGGACAATGTTGAAGCCCAGCGGCGACACTAGCCTGCGAGTCTCCGCCACCATGGCATCGAGCCGGGTGGTCGGTATCCCTGTCGCCACTGCGCCCGGCAGTCGATCGGTCACCCTAGTCGAGGACATCTCCGCTCGTGACGCTCCCCACTCTGCTGGATATCGAAGCGTCCGGATTCGGGCGTGGCAGCTACCCGATTGAGGTCGGCATCGCCCGTCCCGACGGCAGCTGCTGCGCGTTTCTCATCCAGCCCCTGGAAGAGTGGACCCACTGGGATCCCAAGGCCGAACTGCTGCATGGCATCTCCCGTGCGCGCTTGGCCCGGGAAGGATATCCGGTGCGCCACGTGGCACGCTGGCTCAACGACGAGCTGCATGAAATCGGCATCGCCTACAGTGATAGCTGGGGCTATGACAACACTTGGATGTCGTTGCTGTTTCACCACGCCGGAATGATTCCCGCCTTCCGCCTCGAGGCCCTGCGTCGCCTGCTGGACGAATCCCAGATGGCGCGCTGGAGTGACGTCAAGGAGCAGGTGATCCTGGAGCGCGATATCCATCGTCATCGCGCCGGCGACGATGCCAAGCTTCTGCAGTTGACCTACGCCAAGACGCTGGCGCTGAGCGGTAAGGACAGCGCTAAGCAGTAAGGACAGCGGTAAGGATCAAGCGCCAAACAGCACTTCCTGCTCCAGATCGGGCCTCCCCCCCCCACCACACACTGCCACCATGCCCCGGCTGCGCCACTCGTGCGAACGGCCGTCGCACGAGTGGCGTGCCGGCAAGACGACAGGACTAGCCGAGCGCGGCGACCTTCAGCAGCACCTTGCCGATGTTGGCGTTGGCGGTGAGGTGCGCGTGGGCGGCGTCGGCGTCTTCGATGGGCCACTCGGCATCGATCAGCGGCTCGATCTCGCCGGCGAACAGGCGTGGCCAGACGTGGCGGCGCAGCTCGTCGAGAATCGCTCCCTTGGCTTCGGGCGACTTGGCCCTCAGGGTCGAGCCGATGACGCGTTGACGCTTCATCAGCAGGCGACCGATATCGAGCTCGGCCTGGCGCCCGCCCATCAGGCCGATGATCACCAGCCGGCCATCGGCAGCCAGCACTCGCTGATTGTCTGGCAGGTAGCTCGCCCCGACCGGGTCGAGGATCATGTCGACGCTGCCCCAGGCCTTCACCGCCTCGACGAAGCTGCCGGTGTGACGGTTCCAGCCGCTGTCGGCGCCAAGCGTCTTGCAGCGTTCGATCTTGTCATCGCTGCCCGCGGTGACGAAACACGGGTGACCGAAGGCTCGACAGAGCTGCATGGCAGCGGTACCGACGCCGCTGGCCGCGGCGTGCAGCAGCACTCGCTCGCCGGCCTTCAGGGCGCCTTCCATGAACAGGTTCAGCCACGCCGTGGCATAGACCTCGGGCAGTGCGGCGGCCTGGCGCAGGGAAAAGCCTGCGGGGACCTGCAGGACCTGGCGTTCGTCGACAACGACCTGCTCGGCATAGCCACCGCCTGCCAGCAGTGCGCAGACGCGGTCGCCGGGCATAAACTCGCGTACCTCGGGGCCGCAGGCGGCGATCACGCCGCTGACCTCCAGCCCCAACGTCTCGGAAGCGCCAGGCGGCGGCGGATAGCTGCCCGCCCGCTGCATCAGATCGGCGCGGTTGACGCCGGCCCAGGCGACGTCGATGCGAACTTCTCGGCCCTGGGGGGAGGACAGGTCGCTACCGGACTGCCAGCTCAGGGTGTCGCCTTGAACGAGGATGGCTTGCATGGTGACTCCTGTGGAATGAGTGGCGCGGCACCCAGCGTCTGAGACACCGCCGGCGGCGCCGGCGTCAGGGGCGGCTGGGCAGGAACCGGCGTTGGCCCCCTAAGGGCGGGAGAGGCGTGCCTCGATCAGGTCGAGCAAGGCCTCCGGCGTGGTACCACTGACCAGCGAGCGGCGCGTGTCGGCGTTGAGAAAGCCTTCGGCGACCGTCGTGTCGAGAAACTCGAGCAGTGGGCGGTAGAAGCCGGCGCTGTCGAGTACGCCAATGGGCTTGGCGTGCAGACCAAGATAGCGCCAGGTCCAGGTTTCGAAGAACTCTTCCAGGGTGCCGATGCCGCCGGGGAGCATGACGAAAGCATCGGCATGCTCGGCCATCTGAGCCTTGCGCTCATGCATGTCGGCGACCCGAATCAAGCGCGTCAGGCCGGTGTGGGCCAGTTCACGGTCGACCAGATGATGGGGCATGACGCCGACCACCTCGGCTCCCGAGGCCATGGCCGAGTCGGCCAAGGCGCCCATCAGACCGACGCTGGCGCCGCCATAGACAAGGCCATGGCCGCGTTCGCCCAGACTCTCGCCAAACCGCCGCGCCGCGGCCAGAAACGCGGGGTTCTCGCCTTCCCGCGAGCCCAGATAGACACAGATCTGCGCCATGCAATCCTCCTTGGTGGGGCCGCCATCTTATGCGGTGGTCGGCGATTCGAGAAAGAGCGGTACCGCACGGAGCTGGCGCCAGCCGCCAAGGCAGGCGCGTGCTGGTCTCGAAGGGCGCCGTGCGGTGCGGCGGGCAGCGGGACGTTAACGGCGGAGCTCCGAGACTCCGCACGGCGTCTGGCCTTTGCCTGTCAGGGCAATAGATCGATGATGCCGTAGTGCTCGTCCACCCACTGGCCGATGACGTTGTTCCCACACAGGTGATGGGCGTATTGGGTGTGCAAGCAACGTACCTGATCGTGGTTGGCAATGCCGCCGATGCCCCGGGTACGCAGGACCTCGGCGTAGCCCAGATGCTCCACCTGCGCACGCTGCGCCTCGCTCATCAACTGCCAACGGGCGTCGATATAGTCGCGATGGCTGGCGTGGTAGGCCTGACGAAAGGCGTCGTCTTCCTGTAGCCGCGCCTCTAGCTGCTTGATCACGCCCGCCGCCTCGATGTGTGACAGCTCCACCTTGAGGCGCTCCGAGCTCAGCCAATACAGGGTCGGAAACGGCTTGCCATCGACGATGGGGGCCATGCGCAGCACCAGCGGCGTGCCGTCACCGTCGGTGGCGGCGAGTGCTTCTATGCCACGTGGGGCGCGACCGAGCTGCTCGGCGATGATGGCCAGTTGGGCCTCATCAGGCGTCGTGTTGGGGCGAATCACCATCGGGGTCGTCTCTTACAAATTTGGTCGAGCGACCCACGGCGCGGAAGAAGGCGCGATTGATCTGCTCGGGAGTGGGGACGTAGGCATGCTCGCGTTCGCAGTATTCGGCGCCGCGGGCGATCAGGACGTCATAGAGTCGATTGAAGGGGGCATCATAATCGTAGGGGTCGGCACCGAACAAGCGGATGTGGGGATAGTCGGCGAAGCGTTCGACGAAGAACGCCTCGAGTGCGGCTTCGACAGCGCGGTGTCGCACGGTATCGTCGGGGTCGAGCCACAGGGTATAGCGGATGGCCATGGCGGGCTCCTGGGTCGGGTGCCCTTACCCTAGCATTCCCGCTGGGCGAGCGTCGCCTGGGTGCACCGTGACGCCGCACGGCCCTGGCCAGAAGACCAGCGCGCTGGCCCGCCCACCAGGGCAGGACGGTCGTGCCAGCGCCCCGCGCGGCACGCATCAGCGCGCAATGGGAGCCAGCGTCGCCGCCGTCAGGTGGGCCAGAACCGTGGGCGCCAGACGCAGTTCCAGGCCGCGACGCCCAGCGCTGACATGGATGGCAGGCAGTGCCAAGCAGCTGTCATCGAGAAAGGTCGGCAAGCGTTTTTTCTGGCCCAGGGGACTGATGCCGCCGACCACATAGCCGGTGGCGCGTTCGGCCCTGTCGACGGCAGCCATGGTGGCCTTGCGCGCCTTGCCTGCCCGCGCCAGGGCCTTGAGGTCGAGCTGGCCCGCCACCGGCACGATGGCCACCACCAGGCGCTCGCCATCGAGTTCGGCGAGCAGGGTCTTGTAGACCTCGGCCGGGTCCAGGCCTAGCGCCTTGGCGGCCTCTTCCCCGTAGGCCGGTGAGCGTGGGTCGTGATCATAGGGGGTGACACTAAAGTCGGCCTTGGCCTTCTCGAGCGCCTTGATGGCGGGCGTCATGCAGGACTTGCCTCGCGCTCGTGCAGGTGGCTTTCCAGCGCCGCGCGCAGCTCACCCTCGATCGGCACGGCCTTCTTGGCCTGGTGGTCGAAGTGCACCAGCACGGTGTGGCCAATGTTGGTCAGGATGCCTTTCTGGTGCGCCTCCTGGGTCACGGTGAAGGAGCTGTTGCCGAGCCGAGACAGGTAGGTGCGGATCTCGATATCGTGACCATAGTGCAGCTCGGCGCGGTAGTCGATCTCCATGCGCGCCATGATCAGTCGCCACTTGGCCGGGTCCAGGTCCGGCGAAAACAGTCGGAACAGCTCGTTGCGAGCGAGCTCGAACCAGGCTGGCAGGCGAGTATTGTTGACGTGCCCGAGGGCATCGGTGTCGTAGAAGGCGGGCTCGATGGTGCGGCTGAACATGGGGCGACTTCTCCTGGCCGGGGGCATGGCTGTCGTTATCGTTGACGAGGTGGCGGGAGCCTTGCCGTCAGGGCTGCCGTCAGGGCCTAGCGTCAAGCGTTAGCATTGCCCCGAGCAAGCGCTAGGTCAAGACCGTGCCCGATCCAGAGCACGCTGCTGCCACCACTGTTGTGCTCGGGTCCAGGCCAGCAGCCAGGCGGTGGCGGCGGCGAAACCGAGCAGGGTGCCGGGCCACAGACCCAGTGTCGCGTAGGTCAGTGACACCACCAGGGCGTAGCACACAAGCGATCCGAGTCCGGCAGGATAGTGCTTGATGACCGTGGCGACAGGGGCCGCTCCTTGGGTGAGATGCAGGATGACCAGAAACGGGTACATGGTGACGGGGAAGGCTGCCATCACGCCGGTCCAGGCTGCCGGCATGACATGGGCGAGCCCCGTGATCAGAAAGATGATGCCGGCGGCAAGGCCGGCTCGCAGCGCCAGCGCCGGCCAGGAGAAACCGCCCTTGGGACTCGCCTTGACGTCGGGAACGCGGCGATACAACCAGGTAAAGACGACGATGGCGACGAGGGTGGTCAAGGTACCGCTGATGCGGGTGAAGGGAATGCTGGTGAGCACCAGGCTGGTCGCGAGCCAGGCCGCCAGCCCCGTCGCGGTACCGCGCAGGACACCGACTAATCCGTCGCGCCGGGCGCCGAGCAGGTAGCCGCCGCCGAGTGCCAGGGTCGCGGTGAATCCCGCCAGGGTATGCACGGCACTATCGGCGGCGAACTCCGGCGACAGCTCGAGACCAATGAAGAACAGCGCGATGGCGGTCCCCAGCGGGTAGCCGGAGAGCAGTCCGGCCACGCGGGTGCTGACTCGCTCGGCGATGATCGAGAGGCCGAGGACCACGCCGATCGAGACGAGCAGTTTGGCCAGTTGCCAGAGCACGGGGACGTCCATGGTGGGGAGATTCCTTGTCGCTGTCGTTGTCTGAGAAGGTGTCGGGTATGGTGAGACGTTCGGGCACCGTGAGGAGGCACCGCACCCATGTCGGGGCATGACCTATCACCGCCGCCGCGCCCCGAGGTCTGCGAACTGTGTGGCCGAGGGGCGGCGCTGACCAAGCACCATCTGATTCCTCGTTCGCTGCATGGCAAAGCGCGTTACCGCAAGCGCCATGACCGGGTCGAGCGGCTCACCGCAATCCTGTGGCTGTGCCATGCCTGCCATCGTCACCTGCATGTCGTGTTGAGCGAGCGTCAGTTGGCCGATCATTATCGCAGCCGTGAGGCGTTGCTGGGGCACCCGCAGATCCGCAGTTTCGTCGAGTGGTTGGCCGCCAAGCCAGAGGGGTTTCGGCCCCGGCGCTGGTCGCGTCGCGGGCGTTGACCGTATGGGGTGTGGCGAGCCGGGTCTCTACCCGGGGCCGCTGTCGCTACACCAGGCGCAGGCCCTGCCGATCCGCCCAGGCGGCCGTGACCGCTGCGGCCATCGCCTGACGCAGGTGCTCGGGAAGGGCATCGATGGCGGCGTCTCGGTTCTCGAACTCGCGGTTGCGTAGCCAGCAGTAGGCCCAGGCACACGCCTCGTGGTCATCGCCGGGGACCGGGCGAGCCGGCATCTGAACCAGCAGAAAGAGCGCGGTGCGCACGGCCCAGTGGGGCGCGGCTGGCTCGGCATCCGAGGCGGCCCAGTGAATCAGTGTATCGCCATCCGGCGTAGCGCCCGGGTCGCCGAGCCCGGCGACCCGGGCGGTTTCGGCGAGAATCAGCGCCAGGCGTTCGGGATCGCCGCGACCGTGGGTGAGCCATTGGCCGATCAGGGCCGGCATGCCCTGGCGGACCTTGGCGTAGAAGCCGCTTTGCGGCATGGTGCTTGTCATCGCTGAAGATGTCCTTGGTGCTGGGGGCTCGATGATCGCCTCAGGGGCCTCGTGCCGGTGGCGTGTCAGCCGCTGTCAGCGCATCAATCGTCAATTCGTCACGTCGACTCATGTCGTCAGGGAGAGGACCATGACCTTCGATTTTGCCACGCCGATCGACCGGCGACAGCCCCAGGGTGGCGCCTGGCCGTCTCAGAAGTGGCATCGTTACGGCGACGATGTGCTGCCGCTGTGGGTGGCGGACATGGATTTTTGCTCTCCGCCGCAGGTGATCGACGCGCTGCAGGCCCGGGTCGAGCACGGCGTCTACGGGTATGGCGTGGTGCCTGCATCGCTGAAAGACGCGCTGTGCCAGTGGAGTGCGACCCACTATGACTATGTGATCGAGCCGAGCTGGCAACACTGGTTGCCCGGGGTGGTGCCGGCCCTGCATCTGGCAAGCCTGGCCTTCACCGAGCCGGGCGATGGCGTGCTGACGGTGACGCCGATCTATCCGCCGTTCCTGCAGGTGGCCTCGCGCACCGGGCGGCTGGCGCAGCAAGCCGCACTGCGCGCTCCTGATGCGGGCGACGACGGCTGGTCGCTGGACCTGGAGGCCCTCGAGGCGGCCATCACCGACAAGACGCGTCTACTGCTGTGGTGCCAACCGCACAACCCCACCGGGCGCGTGTGGCGCTCGGCGGAGCTCGCCGGGCTTGCCGAGCTGGCCCAGCGCCACGACCTCATCGTAGTTTCCGACGAATTGCACTGTGACCTGCTGCTCGACGAGGGCGCACGCCATGTGCCACTGGCGGTGGCCTTTCCCGAACTGGGTGAGCGTCTCATGACGCTATGGGCGCCGTCCAAGACCTTCAACCTGGCGGGGCTGACCGCGGCCTGCGCGGTGATTTCCAACCCCAAGCTACGCAAGCGTTTTGCCGCCACCGCCAAGGGCTTGATGCCTGACTGCAACGTCATGGGGCTGGTGGCCGCCGAGGCCGCCTACCGCCACGGCGACCCGTGGCGGCAGGCCTTGCTGGAGGTGCTGCGGGATCATCGCCAGGCGCTCGTGGAGCGGGTCGCCCAGTGGCCCGGGGTTCGCCTGGCGGCCCCCCAGTCGACCTACCTGGCCTGGCTCGATCTGCGCGAGTCGCGGCTGGGGGGGCAGGGGTCGCCGGCGGCGGCGCTGCTCGAGACTGCGGGCGTGGCGCTGTCTGACGGGGCAGACTTCGGCTGGCCGGGCTTCGTGCGATTGAACTTCGGCACTACCGCCGCACAGCTCGAAAAAGCGCTCGAGCGCCTGGATGAAGCGCTGGGCTGAGACGCTCACCGGCGCCACGGGATGCCCTCGACGAGACGCCTCTGGCCCGCCTTCCCGGGCCAGGGGCGTCTTTGCTATTGCTGGCGATGGGCGGCCCGCGTCTGGTTCAACGCGCCCGGGGACGCGCGTCTGGTTCAACGCGCCCGGGGCCGCGCGTCGGGTTCAACGCGTCTGAGCCCCAGCGCCATCGGCCCCGCTCGCCCAGCCCGGCTCAGTAGAGCAGGGCGAACAGCTTGCGACGATAGCTGACCGTCAGGGGGTGGTCGGCACCGAGGGCGTCGAAGACGCGTAGCAGCGTCTTGCGCGCCAGATCGTCGCCGTAGGCGCGGTCGGACTTCATCACCGCCAGCAACGCTTCCAGGCCGCTCTCATAGTCACCGTCGGCGACACGGCGCAGGGCTCTCAGGTAGTTGGCTTCGCTGTCATCGCGCCCCTCGAGCGCTGCCAACTGGGCGGCGTCCGGCGCTTCTTCCGCGAATTCGATGCTGGCACGAACGCCGCGCGCCGCCGGGCCATCGCGTTCTTCCGGGGGCAGAGCGTCGAGCAGGGCGCGGGCGTCATCGTCCTTCTGCTGGGCGACCAGCACCTTGGCCAGCGCGATCTGGTAGGCGTAGTGCTCCGGATACTGTTCGATCAGGTCCGTGTAGATGGCCTGTGCCGTTGCCGGGTCGCCTTCGGCCAGGGCCTGGTCGGCCTGCTCCTCGGGGCTTGCCGGGGCATTCTCGGGGGCCGGGAAGTAGCGGGCGAGCCATTCGCGCACTTCCTTCTCGGGCAGCGCGCCCTGGAAGTGGTCGACCAGGCCCCCTTGGCTGATCAGCTTGACGTCGGGGACCGAGCGCACGCCGAGCTGCGCGGCGATGTCCTGGTTGTCGTCGATGTTAAGTTTCGCCAGCAGGAAAGTGCCGCGATATTCCCGCACCAGCTTTTCCAGCACCGGCATCAGGTTCTTGCACGGCTCGCACCATGGCGCCCAACAGTCCAGCAGTACCGGAATCTGCGCGGACAGCTCCAGGACTTGCTGGATATTGCTGCGGTCGACGTCGAAGATCAGTTCGCTGTCGGAGGGCATGTCCGCCCCTGCGGCGCCCGACGCGGCGGTGTCCTGGGCAGGATCGGCGGTCATGGGTTCGCCAGTGCGAGGGTCGACGATTGGCATGGACGGTGACCTTATGAAGTAACGAATGGATTGGGTCGAAAGATGCGGGTGATGGCGCTCGACTTCAAGTCCTCGGCGCCACTCTCTCGTTGTCCGGCAACGGCGGGGCGCGGAAGCCCCTGCGATCGAGCGGCGGGCGATGAATATCATGTGCACGCAGTGGCGTCACGAAGACGGCGTCGCGCAGGCCCCTGCGGCAGGCGATATCGCAACGCCGGATACAGCGCCTGAGGGTACCCTGAGTGTCGGCAACAGCGCTGCTGGCCGCGTGAGGCTGGGTGAGCGAACCGCGACGCGGCCCCGGAGGGGGCTGAGATAGTTTAGTTTCGTACCATGGTGAGAGAATTGGCACGGAATATCGTTTTCGACGCGATGGGCATATCAGAGGGTGCCCGGCCGCGGTGAATGCTGATCAGCCGGCGCGAAATCGGTGGCGCCTGGGTGACCCAGGGCGTGGGCCGGTGGAGCCCATGGTTGGCCAAGCGTCGGTAGTGAGACAGGCACAGCGTTCGCTCCCGGAGCAATCCCGAGGCTGGTTTCAGGCATGCCATCGACGGGGAGCATAGCTGTTTTATATCAATAGTTAACGATGTAATGACGAAAAAGGAGACGCGTGGCGGTGACAGAATATTGATGCAAATCACTGTGTCGGCGAGAGCACCAAAAAAAAAGGCCGTCCCAGAGGGACGACCTTTTCGAATATTGGTAGCGGGGACCGGATTTGAACCGATGACCTTCGGGTTATGAGCCCGACGAGCTACCAGACTGCTCCACCCCGCATCAACGTGGGGCGTATTCTACGGATTTTTCCGGGGAAGTCAAGTATGCGCGATCGCGTGTTAAGGGTCGTGCCGAATGGACGCTGTGGTCCATACTGAAGATCGGCTGTCACGGAAGCGTCAGTCTGTACAGGCACCATGGAGAGTGCCCCCGGTACGCGCTTGAAGCGCCGGGAGTGCAAGCCAATAATTCGCCATCGCCGTAGTGTCGGCGATGGACCGCACGACAATCAGGGAGGTCGTCAATGACTCAGCAAATGCCCGTCGCATGGGTCACCGGTGGAACCGGTGGTATCGGTACCGCTATCTGTCGTTCGCTGGCAGATGCCGGCTATCAGGTGCTCGCTGGCTTTAACAACCCCGACAAGGCCAAGACCTGGTTAGAGACGCAGAAAGCGGATGGCTATGAAAACATCGACCTGTCCGGGGTCGAGCTGACAAGCTTCGAAGCCTGTCAGAATGGAGTGAGGGATATCCGCGAGAAGTACGGTCCCATCTCGGTACTGGTCAACTGTGCGGGCATCACCCGAGACGGTACCATGAAGAAGATGACCCCCGATCAGTGGGATGTCGTCATCGATACCAACCTCAACAGCGTGTTCAACACCTGCCGCAGCGTGATCGAGGACATGCTGGAGTCCAGCTATGGCCGGATCATCAATATTTCGTCCATCAACGGCCGCAAGGGGCAGTTCGGGCAGGTCAACTACTCTGCGGCGAAGGCGGGGATGCACGGCCTGACGATGGCTCTTGCGCAAGAGACGGCGACCAAGGGCATCACGGTCAACACCATTTCCCCCGGCTACATTGCCACCGACATGATCATGAAGATTCCCGAGAAGGTTCGTGAAGCCATTCGCGAAACCATTCCCATGAAGCGTTACGGCACGCCCGAGGAGATTGGCCGCCTGGTCGCCTTCCTGGCGGACAAGGACAACGGTTTTATCACCGGTGCCAACATCGATATCAACGGTGGCCAGTTCATGGGCTAAGGCGCCTCCTGTCCGACCCGGGAGACGCTGCGGTGAAGGCCGTCACGAGACACCATCTTGGACGGCCGGAGACCTAACGTCACACCTGACGTGGCACCTGAAGACGTGGCACCTGAAGACGTAGCTCCGGGACTAGCTTTTGAAATAGCTTTTGAAATAGCTCCTGGAAATCGCTTCTGGAGTCACAAGAGTCAGGTCATGGGCGGGGCCATCCGCCCCCGAGTGCTACCGGCCTTGAATGCGCCACGGAACGACCGACGGCAGCACGAGACGAGCGTCTCGTGCTGCCGTTTTTGTTGCCAGAGCGGGCGTGTCGGCGGTCGTCAGGGCGGGGGGAGCTGGCTCAGGCCATCGAGCAGGCTGTCCAGGTCGATGACTTCTTCCTGCCACAGGGCGGGAGGCACAGGGCCTGTGGCCAGCAGTTCGCACAGCACCGACTGCAGCTCGTCCTCGCGTCCCGGGCCTTGGCTCAGGCTGTCGTTGAGACGCTCGACCTGGATGGCGAGCCTCAGCGGCTCGTCCTGATAGGCGATGGCACCGCCGGCGAGCAGCGATAGGTGAACCCGCAGTCGCGCCAGTCGGTCCGCGACTTCGTCGGGCGGAGCGGGGTGTCGACGGGCCGCGTTGCGCGTGGCGTGGGCGCGCAGCAGGGCCGCCGACAAGTCGAGGTCCTGGGGCGGTTCGATGTCGCCGCCGGCGTGGCCGACCAGAGCCTCGGCATCGGCGGCCAGGTGGCGTTGAAGCAAGGGTTGAATCGCGCGCCAGCGGCCGACCTTCTCTGCTACCGCGATGCGCTCCAGGCGTTCGCGACGGGCCCGGACGATGCCGGTCCAGCGGCGCCGCATGCCCTCGGTGCGGCGGCCAGAAGGCAGCGGCTCCAGCGTCGAGGCTTCATCGAGGGCTGTCTCCAGCAGCGCGATTTCGTCGCTGGTGGCCGGTTGCCAGGCGTCGATGCGGTCGATCAGGGCCTGCATCTGGTCGAGCCGGTCTTTCGTGCGCTGGGCGCGATCGTCGCGTTCGGCGTCGCGGCTGGCGAAGATCTCGTCGCATAGCTGACGGAACTCGCGCCACAGGGTCTGCTCCTCGCCCTTGGGGGCGCGTCCCAGCTCTCGCCAGCGCTGCTGCAGTGCCTTGGCCTGTTCGGCGCGCCTGTGGCTTGGCCCGTCGTCCTGGGCCAGGCGGCGAGTCTGCTCGATCAGCTCGCGCTTGGCCTCGGCGATTTCCACGGCGCGGCGATCGATCAAGGCTTGCAGCTGGTGACGAATACGGCCGAAGCGTCGGCCGATGGCTTCGGCCTGGTCGCGCGGTACGGGCGATGTACGCTTCCACTGCTCGCGGGCCTGATCGCGGATTTCCCGCAGACTGTCGGGGTCGGCCAGGGCGGCGGGCTGCTCGAGCAGGGCTTCCAGCTGGCTGCACAGGGCCTGGCGCTCTTCCAGGTGATGCTGGCGCTCCAGGCGTTGCTGTTCGTGCCAGTGCTTGAGGCGTTCGCGAAGTCGGTCCGAGGCCGCGCGAAAGCGCTCGGACTGGTCTCGGTTGTTGGCGGCGTCGCCGAGGGCCCGCCATTCCTTGACCAGTTGACGATGGCGACGATCTCGGTCGCGGTCCGAGAGGCTCGGGTCGGCCTCCAGGTCGGTGATCGCCTGACACAGGTGTTCGCGCTTGGGCCCGGCGACGAAGCCGCGCCAGTCGCGCAGCTCGGCAAGCCTGGCCCCGTGGCGCTTGAGCGTGGCGCGTTGGCTATCGGCGCTGGCGGGCAGGCGCTCGGCCAGGTGGCGCAGGCGCTGGTGCAGCCGGCTGGCGCCCTTGAAGGAGCCGGCATCGAGCAATGCCTCAAGGCGGACGAGCTCTTCGTCGAAGCGGCTGACGAGCTCCGCGCTGGCGTCCTCACCATCGTCTCCAGCGAAGTCCTGCTCCAGGCGCAAGTAGTGCCGGGCTCGGGCCAGGCGAGGGTCCGGCGGAATGCCCTCGGGCCAGTCGCAGTCGCTCACCAGCCGCTTGAGCAGCGCTTCATTGCCATCCTTGATGGCGGCCTCCAGGTCATCGGCGCGTTCGTCGAGACGCATCCTGGCCTGGGCCAGGCGGTCATACTCCTTGAGCGCGGCATCGTAGCGCTGGCGCAGGGCACCTTCGGCCAGATGCAGCTCCGACAGCGCCTGCCAGCGGCTGGCCATCAACTGCTTCTGGGCCCGCAGGCTGTCCAGGTCCTGGTCGGTTACCCCTTCGCCCTGACGCAGCGCCTTGAGGCTTTCCTCCAAGGCCATGACCAGCGCTTCACGATCGTTATCCGCCTGCTCGCGTCGGCGTTGGTCGGCCTCCCTGACATGCTCCTGAGCCTCATGGTCGCCGATGACCTTGCGACAGCGCAGGCTGGCGTCCTGAAAGCGTCGATCCTGCTCGGCGCTCGGCAGGTCGGAGAGCCGTGACCACTCCCGCTCAAGATGGCGGAAGCGTCCGGCGTAGAGCGGCTCCCAGGTGGCATTTGCGTGGCTTTCCAGGGTCGTCAGCAGCTGTTCGCGTTGCTGGCAGGCCTGCTCAATGGAGGCGGCATCGGCACGAATACGACTGAGGCGCTCCTTGGCGCCGCGGGCCACATGGCGATCACGACGGGCCTCGAGGGCCAGGCGCTTGAGCCCTGCCTCCGACTCGATACGCTCGGCGGCGGCGTGACGAACGGCGGCGATGCCGTTGTCGCAGGCTTGTCGAATCAGGTCGTCTTCGTTGTCCAGGCGCTCGAGCGCGGCAAGACGTAGCTGCTGATTATCGCCCTGCAAGGCGATGTCCCCGAGTAGCGTGCTGTCGTCGATCCGGCCGATCAGGGACTGGCGCTTGGCAAGCTCCAGGTGCCCATGCTTGCCGGTGATCAGGTCGAGCAGTTGGCGGTCGAGTTCGCGTGATCCCTGGCCATCTGCGCGCAGCGTCAAGAGGCGCTCTGGGTCGTCGAGGCGCTTCAGTGCCGCCAGACGGACCTGGGGATCGCCGTCCTGGGCGAGGTGTTCCAGTGCGTCGCGCTGAGTCGCCGGGTCGAGTTTTTCGGCGGCTTCGCGGCGAACACTGGGGTCGGGGTGCCGCCAGCGAGGGGAAAACAGGCGGCGAAGGAGTCCTGACATGGGGCGTCCTGGCATCGTGAGGGTGACGGGGATGTCACGCCATCTTGTTGTTGCGCTCGGAAAAGTTTGGCCCGAAATGGCCTTGGTGTATCTAAGCATGCGCGCCGGTGGCAGAAAAGCCCCGCAGCGGTGCCTGTGGACGAATGGAGACACTGACATTGGCGTCGATGGAGCTTATGATCGGTTGCAGGGACGCGGGCTCTCGCATAGCTTGAGCCTTATCCCGATCAACACCCGACGTGGAGTTCGGCAATGAGCCTCAAAGTGGACAGGGACAGCATGGCGTTTACCTTCAAGGGCGGCATGCTGCCGATGACGGTGATGGAGCTTTCCAGTGCGGACCCGGAGCGGATTCGCGAGCAGCTGGCGGGCAAGCTCTCTCAGTCGCCAGCCTTCTTTCAGCATACGCCTGTGGTGCTGAGCGTCGAGAAACTCGACGAACCGCATCTGGCGCTGGAAAGAATCTGCGCCGTGTGCCGAGCCCACAAACTGCTGCCGGTGGCAGTGCGCGGTGGACCGGACCCGGTGAAACAATCCGCCTGGGCGCTTGGCCTGGGCTGGTTTCCGCCTCAGGAAAGCGCCCGGGCGCGTACCCTGGAGAGCGTGCCGACCACGGGTGCCGAGCCTGAGCCGGTCGAAGAAGCGATGGCGGTTCCGGAAGCCGGGCTGCCCCAGGGCGGGCGCATTTTCCGCGGTACCGTCCGTTCCGGTCAGCAGATCACTGCCCCCGAAGGCGATCTGGTGGTGGTCGGGGCGGTCAATGCCGGTGCCGAGGTGCTGGCGGCGGGCAATGTGCACGTCTATGGCGCTCTTCGTGGCCGGGCCCTGGCCGGGATCCATGGCGACACTCAGGCGGGCATTTTCTGCCGCGAGCTTCACGCCGAGCTGCTCTCGGTGGCAGGCAACTACAAGCGTCTCGAGGACATCGACCCCCAGCTTCTGGGTAGCTCGGTTCAGGTTGTCCTGAGCGACGACCAGCTGGGGATCACCTCGCTGGCGTAAACGGCCGTGGGGCCGCGGAGCGGCCACCGAGGACCAATAACATTACGAAGACAGGATGCGACACTTGGCCAAGATCATCGTTGTGACCTCCGGCAAGGGTGGGGTCGGTAAGACTACCAGTGCGGCAGCCATTGCCACCGGCCTGGCGCTGCGAGGCAACAAGACCGTGGTGATCGACTTCGACGTCGGTCTCCGTAATCTGGACCTGATCATGGGCTGCGAACGCCGTGTGGTCTATGACCTGGTCAACGTCATCCAGGGCGAGGCGGGCCTCAACCAGGCCTTGATTCGCGACAAGCGCGTGGACAACCTGCATATCCTTCCTGCCTCCCAGACTCGGGACAAGGATGCGTTGACCCTCGAAGGCGTGGAGAAGGTGCTCGATACGCTGTCGAAGGATTTCGACTATATCCTGTGCGACTCGCCGGCGGGGATCGAACGCGGTGCCCAGTTGGCGATGTACTTTGCCGACGAAGCCATCGTGGTGACCAACCCCGAGGTGTCCTCGGTACGCGATTCCGACCGTATCCTCGGACTGCTGTCGTCCAAGACGCGGCGTGCAGAGCGCGGTCAGGACCCGATCAAGGAACACCTGCTGATCACTCGCTACAATGCCAGCCGTGTCGATCAGGGCGATATGCTCAACCTGGAAGACATTCGCGAGATTCTGGCGATCAAGCTGGTGGGCCTCATTCCGGAGTCCGAGGCGGTGTTGCGGGCTTCCAACCAGGGCGTTCCCGTCACCCACGACGAGGCCAGCGATGCCGGTCAGGCCTATGTCGATACCGTCGGACGACTGATCGGTGAGGACATCCCGTTACGCTTCCATCAATTCCAGAAGAAGAGCCTGCTGAGCCGTATGTTTGGAGGGACTCGCCGGTGAAACTACTCGATTTCCTGAAGCGCGAGCGTAAGAAGTCCGCCTCTGTCGCCAAGGAGCGGTTGCAGATAATCGTCGCCCACCAGCGCAGCCAGCGAGGTCAGCCCGACTTCCTGCCGATGCTGGAAAAAGAGTTGCTCGAGGTCATCCGCCGCTATGTCCAGGTCGACGATGACGCCATCAACATGTCGCTGGACAGCGAGGACAACTGTTCGGTGCTGGAGTTGAACGTCACGTTGCCGCGTAGCTCGTAGCTCGTCGCTCGCAGTGCCGTGCGGTGCGCGCTGTGGCACAGGACAGCGCCACGCGGCTTCCCGTTCGACCGCGGAAGGCGTGTCTCGGCAGGTGCCGAGCACCGGTTGCCGGCCGTGCTGATGCCTCCGGGCTTTCTTTCAGGGGCGTCCTGGCTGTGATGGGGGGCGTGTCGAGCCTGCTCCTCGGGCACGGCCTGTCGGCGGCTGAGGTCCGGGCAGGGGTGTGCTAGGCTGTCGCCCCGTTTGTGATGTTTTCTTAATGCCCGCGTGGAGAGTTCTTTCCGATGGCGCAGCCGACAGCCGCTCCGCTGACCTTCCTCTGGCACGACTACGAGACCTTCGGCGCCGACCCACGTCGTGACCGTCCGTCCCAGTTCGCCGCCATTCGTACCGACGCCGAGTTCAATGAGATCGGTGAGCCTGTGGAGCTGTTCTGCAAGCCAGCCGACGACGCCTTGCCTCACCCCATGGCCTGCCTGATCACCGGTATCACCCCGCAGAAGGCGCGTCGCCACGGGCTGCCGGAGGCCGAGTTCGCCGGCGCGATTGTCGCCGAAATGAGCGTTCCGGGAACCTGCGCTGTGGGCTATAACAGCCTGCGTTTCGACGACGAAGTCAGCCGTCATCTGTTCTATCGTAACCTCATCGATCCCTACGCTCGTGAGTGGCAGAACGGCAACTCGCGCTGGGACCTGATCGATGTGGTGAGGGCCTTTCATGCCTTGCGCCCCGAAGGCCTCGAGTGGCCGACCCGCGACGACGGCTCGCCGAGCTTTCGCCTCGAGGACCTGACCGCCGCCAACGGTATCGAGCATGCCGGCGCCCACGATGCCCTGGCCGATGTGCGTGCCACCATTGCCCTGGCGCGGCTGATGCGCTCGGCCAACGCCAATCTGTTCGACTACCTGCTGTCGCTCAGGGGCAAGCGTCAGGTCAGCAAGCGTCTGGATGTTGCCCAGCGCAAGCCGGTGCTGCATATCTCACGGCGGTATCCGGCCAGCCGCGCCTGCAGCGCCCTGGTGATGCCATTGGCCGAGCATCCGACCAATTCCAATGGTGTGATCGTCTACGACCTGAGCCTCGATCCGACCGAGATGCTGGCGCTGTCGCCGGCCGATATTCGTGGGCGAGTGTTTGTCAGCAACGACGACCTGGCCGAAGGCACAAGTCGTATTCCGCTCAAGGTCATCCATATCAACAAGTGCCCGGTGGTGTTCCCCCCCAGCGCATTGAAGGATGTGTCGGGGCCACAGCAAGGCAAGTACGGCACTATCGTCGCGCGCCTTGCGCTGGACATGGAGCAGTGTCGCGAACACTTCAAGCGTCTGGCCGCCGATCCTGAGATTGCCGCCAAGGTGCGCGAGGTCTTCGCCGAGCCGCCGCCCGAGCCGCCGCGAGACCCGGACCTGATGCTGTATTCCGGCGGCTTCTTCTCGCCGGCCGATCGACAGCAGATGCAGCGGGTGCGCGACAGCGATCCGTGGGATCTGGTCGACGCCAGCTTCGCCTTTCAGGACCCGCGTCTGGAAGAGATGCTGTTCCGCTATCGTGCCCGTAGCTACCCCGACACCCTGACCGGCGATGAGCAGTCACGTTGGGAAGCGTTTCGCTGGGAGCGCATGAACGATTCGGCACTCGCCAGCCTGACGTTGAAGGACTTCGCGCGCGAGATCGAACGATTGAACCAGACCTCGCTGTCCGATCGCGACCGCCAGGTCCTCGAGGAAATGGTGATGTTCGTCGAGTCGATCATGCCGGCCCAGGCTTTCGGGTGACGGTCGGGGCGACGCCTGAGCGCAAGACGCCGGCGGATGGCGTTGAACGAGTCCGCGTTAGCGCGAGGTGAACTGCCCTGCGTCGAAGTTTAATTGTCGCTGATGGCCGACGCAGGCGTTGGCCATCTTGCCGCAGCTCCTCCAGCAGCCGTTTAACCAACGACAACGCCCGGCCAGATGGCCGGGCGTTGTCGTTGGTGGTGCTGGGGGGGGGCGAAGGTTCAGGCGTCGTCGTCGGCCACCGCGGCTTCCTCGGTCACCGGAGCCGGTGTGTCGGTGGGCCCCGGTGCGGGCGCGATATCGCCTTTCGGTAACTCGGAGAGCGGGCCCTTCAGGGCCATGACATCGGTCGGCGTCGCGCCGGGATCGAAGGTCACGTCGACCACGGAGCTGCCGTGCAGGCCTTCCCAGGTGGACGACAGTTGATCACTCGAGACCTCCAGCACGGCGCTGGCCAGGCGCTCTCGGCGGTCGAAGTTCGTATCGCCGTAGGACAGGGCACGCCACAGCCGGTCGGTCCGATACTCAAGCCCGGTGTCGCGTTGCAGGATCTCGTCGTGGACCGCCTGGCGGTAAGTCTTGAGCGTCGGGCCGTCGAGGGCGGCGATACGCTCCGGTACACCGTTGAGGAAGGCGCCCACGTGCTGCTTGAGCTCGGCGCTCCTGGTGTCCGGGGACTGCACCAGCAGGCTGATGCCCGGCGCGTGCAGCAACGGCGAGTAGCCGGCGCGGACGACATAGCCGAGCTGCTGCTCGGTGCGTAGTCGCTGGTAGAAGGGGGTTTCCAGCAGCTTGCCGAGCACCGCGATGCGCGCCTGGGTCGCAATGGCCTGGTCCTGGCCCTGCAGATAGCGTAGCAGCAGCGATTCATCGCGATTGGAGTCCGGCGTCAGGGCCGGCAGGTCCACCGCCTTGAGCACTTCAAGGTCCGGCACGGCGTCGGCGGGCAGGCTCGGTGCCAGGTCGGCGATGACCTGCTCGGCTTCCGTGCGGGCGAGCTCGGCATCCAGGTTACCGACCGCCAGCGCCTGCAGATGCAGCGTGGCGAGGAAGCTGTCGCGATACGCTCTGAGTGCCGCGGCATCGATGCCATCGAGGGCGGCGAGCAGAATCGCCGGTGTCCACTGCGGTGAGACCAGGGCCTCGGACAGGGTCCGCTGGCCTTGGTGGTAGAGCGGGTCCTGGGGCGCGTTACGCCACTGGCGCTGTAGCGCGTAGCGCACTCGATCGACGTTGGCCGCATCGATATCGCCGTTCTTGAGCTGCTCGACGACCCGGCGGATAACGCGATCCTGGCGGTCGCGCCAGCCAGTGAACGACAGCGTCATGCCGCGCGAGTGGGCATAGGCTTCGACCTGCTGCCCGGCCAGGCGAGCCGGGTACAGGCGCTCGTTGAGGCTATCGTTGAGCCAGCCGGCCAGCATCTGCGTCAGTACCGCGTCCTTCACCGATCGGCTGGCCGACGGGTGTTGCAGGCTGAAGCGCCACGATACCTTGGGCGTATCGAACTCGGCATCGGCCTTGTGCCAGACATCGGCTTCGGGGGTGTCGATCACCAGCGCGGGGCGTGCATCGTTGCCCGGTAGCAATGAGACGTCCTCGGCGATGTAGGGGTTGGGCTCGGGGAGCCTGAGGCCGGTCAGGGCGGCGGCGGACCCGGTGGCCGGCGAGACCGTCTTCCAGGCGGTGTTGTAGTGGAGGCTGTGCTGATCGCTCTCGACGTCGGGCCCGCTATACAGACGCAGCAGGTTGTTTTCCGTGAGCTTGTCGAGCCAGCTATTGATTTGCTCGGGGTCCAGGCCGTCCATGCGATAGCCGGCGCGATTGACGTCCTCGAGGGGGTAGTGGGTCAGGCTCATCGACAGGCGCATGGCCTCGTCCAGAGCGCCGCCGTGCTGCTGGAAGCGAAAGGCCTGGTCCGCCAGCCGGGCCTGCTCGTCGTAGCGGGAGTCGCTGATGCCGTCTTCGCGTATCTGCTCGATGGTGGCGAATAGGCTGGTCTGGATGCGGTCCAGGTGCTTTTCGCCCTCCGGGGTCAGGCTGACATCCACGGCAAACAGGGCCTGGTGGCCGTCTGCGCGGGTAACGCCGGCGGACAGGCCGTCGGCCCAGCCGGCTTCGCGCAGCCGACTGAGCAGGCTGCCAGGGCCTTCGTGGCCGATCAGGTTGGCAATGTAGCTTGCCGGCTTGCGGCGATAGCTCAGCACCGGATCGGGGGTCGGGAACAGGAAGGTGACCCGACGCTCGTCGCGCAGCGACTGGATCTCGGCGGCCAGCGGCAGGCTGTCGCTCTTGACCAGGGGCGCGCTGACTTGCGCGCGCGCAAGGCCACGATTCGCGATGCCGGCGAAGCGTTCGGTGACCATCTGCGCCAGGCTGTCGAGGGGGATCGGGGCGACCACGGCCAGGTCCATCACCCCGGCGTCGTAGTGCTGCCGATAGAAGGTCATGACCCGCTCGCGCAGGCTGGGTTCGCCTTCGGGGCGGTCGGCGAGGGTGTCGTTGCTGCCCACCGAGAAGCCTACCGTAGGGTTGTCCGGGTTGAGGAAGGCATCGAGGACTTCGTCCTGGCGGCGGCCATCATCACGCAGGCGAGCCATGTACTCGGAATGAACCACGGTGCGTTCGGAGCCGAGGCGATCGGCGTTGAACAGCGGATCGATGAAGAAGCCGCTGAAGCGGTCGAGGGCACCCGCGAAGGCATCGGGCTCGATGTCGAAGAAGTAATTGGTGTCCTGGGCCGCGGTGAACGCATTGTGGTTGCCCCCGTGGCGGCTGATGTAGCCCTGATAGGCGTCGGGCTCGGGGTAGGTCTCGGTGCCCAGAAATAACATGTGTTCGAGCAGGTGGGCGAGCCCTTCCAGGTCATCCGGGTCCTGGGCGCTGCCGACCGACACGTTCATCGAGGCGGCGGCCTTGTCGGCCTCGGGGTCGCTGACCAGCAGGACCTCCAGGCCATTGTCGAGGGTCATGACGCGGTATTCGCGGTCGTCGTGGGGGCTGACGATCGGCGTGGTGATGGCGGCGACGGCATCTGTCGTCGTGGGCGTCGCGCTGGTGTTGTCGGGCGTTGTCGCCAGCGCCTGGGTGGCCACCAGCGGCAGGCAGGCACACACCAGCGCGCAGGCGAAATGCGCTGCGCCTCGCTCGTAGAAGGTCGAAGCCATCATGTCTCCTTGGGGCTCTGGCGCCGCATCATGCCGATGGGATGGGCGCAGGATGGATCTTGCTCTCGGGGATTGTTCACACGTCTTGATACCGGAAACGCGCCCAACAGTTCCCCAGTTGGAGGCGAAAGATAGGCCTCCAGTTCCATCGCCGGGGTGTGTGGATCCAGCCATGCCGTGGCGGCATCCGGCGCGACCATGGCCGGCAGGCGATCGGTCAGGGGGGCCAGAAAGCTCGGGCTCGGTACCGTGATCAGGGCGAAGGAGTCGTTGTACTGGCTTAGCGTGGTGTGGAATCGACACCAGATACCGGCCAGCAGCAGCGGGCCTCGGTCGGCCCGGGTAATCAGGTAGGGCTGTTTGTGGCCGGGGCGCGGTTGCCAGGCGTACAGGCCGGCCGCAGGAACCAGGCAGCGTCGGGCACGGAAGGCTTCGCGGAACATGGTGCGGCTCTTGAGGCTCTCTGCCCTGGCGCAGTGGGGGGCATGGTCGAGCACCTTGAGCCAGGGAGGGGTTAGGCCCCAGAACAGGTTGCCAAGCGTCGGGCGACCGGCGTCGAGGCGAATCACCGACAGCGGCCGTCGCGGCGCCAGGTTGACGCCGCAGATGGGCTCAATGGGGGCGTAGAGGTCCGGGAGAGCCTGATCGATACTCGAGGCGGGGATGTAAAGACGGCCTGTCATGCGGGCTCCGGGTCGACGGGGCACTAGCGTAACCAAGGGCGGGAGCGGTGAAAAGGTGCGATTACCTGTGTGCCCGAACGCTCCGGCGGGCTAAGCTGTCGAAAACAGTGTTCGATTTATGTATGCTAACGATTATCTACGCTTTTGCCACCGGCCTCGGAGTCTTTGGACACCACGCCGGCGCTTCGAGAGGAACGCGATGGCTCGCCCCAGACAACACGCCCCAGAGGAGCTGCATGCTCAGGTGATGGCCGCCTGTGACGCCTGGTTGACCGACCAGCCGGTGCACACGCTGTCGCTACGTTCATTGGCGCGTGAAGTCGGGTGTGCGCCGAGCACACTATTGAAGTTGTACGGTAGCTTCAACAACTTGCTCCAGCACGTGAATCTCGAGAGCCTGGCCGGTCTGCGGGCCGTTATCGAACCGCTGCTCGCCGATACCACGCCGCCGGCGGAGCGCCTCAAGGCTCTGGCCATGGGCTATTGGGCCTTTGCGCGAGAGGATGCCCACCGCTGGCAGCTGCTGTTCGACTACCCGTTGGCCCAGGAGGGCGAGCTGGATCAGCGCCAGACGCGCATGATCGAGGCGTTGTTCTCGCGGGTCGAGGCGACCCTCAAGGAATATCAACCGACGCTCAGCGAGCTCGAGAGCCGCCGGCTGGCTCGAACCCTGTGGGGGAGCGTGCATGGCCTGGTGCAGCTGGGGTTGAACGACCGCCTGGGCTATTGGCAGGGCGGCGCCTTCGGTGTCGATGAACTGCTCGAACAACTCTTGACCACCACCCTGGCCGGCTTGCATCACATAAAACCCGAGTCGTGAACCCAAGCTATCTGTTCTGGGGCCTGGTGGCCCTGCTGACCTCCGCCGGTGTCTGGCGCTTCTCTCGCAACCCTGCGGCGCATTTGCGACGCCTGGTGTTTGCCCTGATCCACGTGCTGTACCGCCTGCGCTTCCAGGGCCGTCGCCACGTGCCCCTGCGGGGCCCGGCCCTGGTGGTGTGCAACCATGTCAGCTTCATGGATGCCCTGGTCATGGGCGGCGGCAGCCCGCGGCCTCTGCGTTTTTTAATGGACAGGCCGATCTACGAGTCGCCTTGGCTCAACTGGCTGTTTCGTCTCGTGGGGGCTATTCCGGTGGAGTCCGACCGGCGCGACCCCGGCAATGTTCGGCGGGCGTTGGGAGAAGTCAGCCGGGCGCTGCGCAACGGCGATGTGGTGATGCTCTTCCCCGAAGGGCGGCTGACGTCGACGGGGGAGATCAATACCTTTCGCCGCGGGCTGGACCTGATCCTGGCGAAGGACCCCGTGCCCGTGGTGCCGGCGGCCATGTCAGGGCTCTGGGGGTCGTGGACGTCGCATTGCCACGGCAAGGCGCTGGCGCATGTTCCGCGTCGCTGTCGGGCCCGGGTGGCGCTGTACTTTGGCGAGCCAATGCAGCCGGGCGAGGCGACTCGTCAGGTCCTCGAGGCGCGGGTGCGCGCCTTGAAGGCCGAGGCCGATCGTTGGGTCGAGAGCGGGCGGCCCTGATCTTCGCGTGGGGCGAGTGCATCAGGCCCTAGCCTCAGATCGCTGCCAGCCTTGGGGGTGTCGATCCAATGACTGTTATCGCGCCTGCGTCTGTTACCACGCGTCGTTGACGCGCCTACCCAGGGGCTGCACGCCGCCCAGGGTTTGCACGAAAGAGGGCCGGCAATCATTGCCGGCCCTCTTTCGTGCTGGGCTCTGAGTATGGCCGGGCGCTTTGCTTTGCCCGGCGTTGTCTTCAAAGCGGGGTGGGGCCGTCAGGACGCCTCGGCCTGAGGGCGCTGAGTCGCCGGCCAGCAGCATACCGAGGTGATCAGGTTGTCGCGCACGTCGAGGATCTCCATGCGGATGACGCCGATCTGCAGGCAGGCCTGGCCGTCGGGGAAGGCTTCCAGGTGCTCCAGGATCAGCCCGTTGAGGGTCTTGGGGCCGTCGGTGGGCAGGTGCCAGCCGAGTGACTTGTTGATCTCGCGGATGTTGGCGGTGCCGTCGATGACATGGGTGCCGTCGCTCTGGCGCAGCACGTCCTGTTCCTGGTCGGCAACGTCGGTGGTGAACTCGCCGACGATCTCCTCGAGGATGTCTTCCAGGGTCACCAGCCCTTCGACGTCGCCATATTCATCCACCACGATGCCGATACGACGCTTCTGCTTCTGGAAGTTGAGCAGCTGAGTGTGCAGCGGCGTCGACTCGGGAATGAAATAGGGCTCCCGGGCTTCCTGCACGATCGCCGCCTTGGTCACCTCGTCGCGGGACAGGAAGCGCGCCGCATTGCGCAGGTGCAACATGCCGATGATGCTGTTGATGTCGCCCTTGAACACGGGCATGCGGGTGTGCTGGCTGGTGCGGATCTGGGTCAGGATGTCCTCGAGGTCATCGTCGAGATCGATGCCGACCACCTCGTGGCGGGGCACCATGATGTCGTTCACCGTGACGTTCTCTAGGTCCAGGATCGACAACAGCATTGCCTGGTGGCGGTGAGGAATCAGCGTGCCGGCTTCATGGACGATGGTGCGTAACTCATCGCGGGTGAGGTTGTCGCCGCCGCCGTCGATGTTCTTGACGCCAAGCAGGCGTAGCAGCCCGTTGGAAATGATGTTGACCACCCACACCAGGGGGTAGAGCAACTTGAGCAGCGGCTCGAGGATCATCGAGGCCGGATAGGCGATGCGCTCGGGTTTTACCGCGGCGAAGGTCTTGGGCGTCACCTCGGCGAAGATGAGCACCACGATGGTGAGGATGGCGGTGGCGATCGCCGGACCGCTGACATCGCCGAAAAAGTGGATCGCGATGATCGTGGCGATGGACGCCGCGAGGTTGTTGACGAAGTTGTTGCCGATCAGGATAACGCCGATCAGACGGTCGGGGCGCGCGAGCAAGCGCATGACACGTTTGGCGCTGCCTTGTCCGCTGCCGGCCTGGTGGCTGAGACGGTAGCGGTTGATCGACATCATGCCGGTTTCGGAGCTGGAGAAGAAAGCCGACAGGGCGATGAGCAGCAGCAGCAGGCCGAACAGCATTCCCACGGGAAAGTCGTCGTTCAAGACGTTGGGTCCTTGGTCACGGGTAAGCCACGAGTTGTAGGGGGTCGCTGGTAGTGTGTCAAGGCAACGTCTGGCCTAGTTGTGCGCCAACAGTACCTCGAGGACAAACTTGCTACCAAAGTAGGCCAGCAGCAGCACGATATAGCCGCCGAGTGTCCAGCGCACCGCGCGCATGCCGCGCCAGCCTAACCGGTGGTGGCACAGCAGCAGGGTGGCGAAGGTCAGCCAGGCCAGCAGTGACAGCACCGTCTTGTGGACCAGATGCTGGGCGAACATGTCCTCGAGGAAGACGAAGCCGCTGGCGATCGAGAGCGTCAAGAAGCCCATGCCGACCCAGATCATCTCGAACAGGACCCGTTCCATGGTGGTCAGCGGCGGCAGCGACTGGACCACGCCGCGAATCTTGTGGTGGCGCAGCGCCTGGTTCTGCACGCCGACCAGTGCCGCTTGAATGGCGGCGATGGCCAGAACGGCGAAGGCCAGGGCGGAGCTGACCGCATGCAGGGCAATGCCCGGCGTCATGCCGTCGTCGCCGGTGGGCGTCGGCATTTCGATGCCGAGCAGTAGCACCACACCAGCGAAGGGGAAGAGCGCCGTGGCGATGTTCAGCACTGGCTTGAACAAGCTGGTACCGAGCAGCATGACGACGGCCAGTGCCGTGACCAGCACCGCACTGGTGGAAAAGCCGGGAAGCAGCGACCCCTCGAGCCCCAGCAGGCCGCCGGCCACCACCAGGTGCAGCGCCACGGCGAGGGTGCCGAAGCCGCGCACCAGCAGGTCACGCGGCGCTACGCGTCGCAGCAGGGTCAGGCCCTGCCAGGAAGCGGCCGCGAGATAGAAGACGAAGGCCAACAGGGCCAGAGGTAACGCCTGCATCGTGAGCTGTCCGTACGCCTGGGTGGCGACTTGATAAGAAAATGGTCAAGGATCATCCCTGAGGCCAAACACTATACCGAATCCCGGCGGGCCTGACAGCCAGAGCGGGGTCACGGTCGATGGCTCGACGTGTCGCGTGGCACGCGCATGGAGACTCGTCGCTACAAGGCGTATAATTTTCGCCCAACAACGGCAAGGGAGCGCGATGGCGGCTTTCTTGCGGCCATCGCATTCGGAGAGGCCCATGTTTCAGAATCTCAGTGAGCGCCTGTCGCAGACGCTCAAGTCGATCAAGGGTCAGGCACGCCTGACCGAAGACAACATCAAGGACACCCTGCGCGAGGTACGCAAGGCCCTGCTCGAGGCCGACGTCGCCCTGCCGGTGGTCAAGGCCTTCATCGAACGCGTGCGTGAGCGCGCGGTGGGCCAGGAAGTGTCCAAGAGCCTGTCGCCGGGTCAGCAGTTCGTCAAGATCGTCCAGCAGGAGCTGGAAGCCACCATGGGCGAGGCCAATGAGGGCCTGGCGCTGAAGGGGACTCCCTCCGTGGTGATGGTGGCGGGCCTGCAGGGGGCGGGCAAGACCACCTCCGTGGCGAAGCTGGCGCGCTACCTGCGTGAGCGGGAAAAGAAGAAGGTGCTGGTCGTGTCTGCCGACGTCTACCGTCCGGCGGCCATCGACCAGCTCGAGACCCTGGCCAAGGAAGTCGAAGTCGACTTCTTCCCGTCGCGTTCCGACCAGCAGCCGGTGGCTATCGCCGAAGCGGCGATCAAGCATGCCAAGATCCAGTTCCATGATGTCGTGATCGTCGATACGGCCGGGCGTCTGGCCATCGACGAAGCCATGATGGATGAGATCAAGGCGTTGCATACGGCGATCACGCCGTCGGAGACGCTGTTCGTCGTCGATGCCATGACCGGCCAGGATGCCGCCAACACCGCGCGGGCCTTCGGTGAGGCGCTGCCGTTGACCGGTGTCGTTCTGACCAAGACCGACGGTGACGCCCGCGGTGGCGCCGCGCTGTCGGTGCGCCATGTGACCGGACGGCCGATCAAGTTCATGGGTGTCGGCGAAAAGGTCGATGCACTAGAGCCGTTCCACCCCGATCGTGTCGCCTCGCGGATCCTCGGCATGGGCGACATGCTGTCGCTGATCGAGGAAGCCGAACGCACCGTCGACAAGGGCAAGGCCGAACAGCTCGCCAAGAAGGTCAAGAAAGGCCAGGGGTTCGACCTCGAGGACTTTCGCGAGCAGCTGCAGCAGCTGAAGAACATGGGCGGCATGGGGGGCTTGCTCGGCAAGCTGCCGGGGATGGGGCAGATGGCCGAAATGGCGCAAGGCCCTGGTCCCGAAAAGGAGCTCGGCAAGCTTGAGTCGCTGATCAATTCGATGACCCCCAAGGAGCGCCGTCAGCCGGATATCATCAACGGTTCGCGCAAGCGTCGTATCGCCGCCGGTGCCGGCCTTCAGGTGCCCGATCTCAATCGCCTGCTCAAGCAGCACAAGCAGATGCAGAAGATGATGAAGAAGGCAGGCAAGAAGGGCGGTATGCAGAAGATGATGCGGGGCATGTCGGGGATGATGGGCCCCGGCGGCATGGGCGGCCCCGGCGGCATGGGTGGCCCCGGTGGTATGGGCGGCCCGGGTGGCATGCCGCGGCGCTAGGCCGTGGCCCGGGCAAGACGGGCGGCATGCGCTGATACAAGACCAGTGATGCGTGAGTCGCGGGTGATGGGCCCCGGCGGCATGGGTGGCCCCGGCGGCATGGGTGGCCCCGGCGGCATGGGTGGCCCCGGTGGTATGGGCGGCCCGGGTGGCATGCCGCGGCGCTAGGCCGTGGCCCGAATCCTTCCTTGTCGATCAGGCGCTTGTGGCACGAAAGCCGCGATGTAAGTGCCTCGCGCGGCGAGGAAAGGCAAAAAAGGTTCCCAATGTGGGCGGTTTTCCGTAGAATATCGCCTCTTCACTGGCAGGACCGCGTCTTTCGCGGCCCTTGTCGTGACTGTATCACCGGCAGCGGGCGAGTTTCGCCGCCGTTTCACTCCGTAAATCCAACCGAAGGACAGTCAACGCATGGTTACCATTCGTCTGGCACGTGGTGGCGCCAAGAAGCGTCCCTTCTACCACCTGACCGTGACCGACTCTCGCAAGTCACGTGACGGCCGTTTCATCGAGCGCCTGGGCTTTTTCAACCCGGTGGCCCGTGGTCAGGAAGAGCGCCTGCGCGTCGACCTGGATCGCATCAGCCATTGGCAAGAGCAAGGCGCGCAGCTGTCTGATCGCGTCGCCGAGCTGGTCAAGGAAGCCCGCAAGCAGGCCTGATCGGGATGACCCTTGGCGCGACGGCTCAATGCCGGTCGCAGGGGGTCGAGTCAGGTTTTACGCTTGTCAGGTGTGACACGGTTTGCCACGGCTGCCTTGACGTGCTGGCATGATGTGCAGCGCGACGCTCAAGGCATCGCGACGAGTTCAGGCAAGGTTCCTTCACTTTTCAGCGTTCCAGCAAGAGCGATAGAGAGTGAACGTCAGAAACGTCAGGAGAGCTTCATGGGATCGCCAATGAGCCAAAGCGCTTCGCGCCAATCGGCCGACGATCGCCAGGCCGACGACTACGTCGTGTTGGGCAAGCTGACCAGTCCTTATGGCATCAAGGGCTGGATGAAGGTGTTTTCCTACACCTCGCCCATGGAAGGCATTCTCGACTATGCCGAATGGGTGATCCGCCAAGGCGGAAAACTGTCACGCCATCGTCTCCAACAGGGACGTCGCCAGGGCAAGGGCTTGGTTGCGCAATTGGACGGCATCGATAGCCGCGATACGGCCGAAGCCATGGCCGGTGCGGAAATCCTGCTGCCCAAGGGCGAGCTGCCCGCGCTCGAGAGTGGCGACTACTATTGGTACCAGTTGGAAGGCCTCAAGGTCATCACGCTGGAAGGGGTGTCCTTAGGACGCCTGGCCTACCTGTTCGAGACCGGTGCCAACGACGTCATGGTCGTGAAGGGTGGCGATGCCCCCGATGATCGTGAACGTCTATTGCCCTACCTGCCGAACGACGTGATCAAGAGCGTCGATCTGGAGGCGGGGGAAATGCGCGTCGACTGGGACCCCGAGTTTTGAGGCTGGACCTTGAAACGCAGGACGGGAAGCAGGAGCGCGACGCTGTGTGGATAGGGGTGGTGTCACTGTTCCCCGAGATGTTCGAGGCGATCACTCGCCACGGCGTCACCGGGAGAGCCGTTGACAGGGGCCACGTCACCCTGGAGTTCTGGAATCCCCGGGACTACGCCAGCGACCGCCATCGCACCGTGGACGACCGCCCTTATGGCGGTGGCCCGGGAATGCTGATGAAGGTCGAGACGCTACGCAGCGCAATACACGCTGCCCGCGAGCGTGCCGTCGAGGCCACGGGCCAGAGGCCGCGCGTGATCTACCTGTCGCCCCAGGGGCGCAGGCTCGATCAGCAGGGAGCGCAGGAACTGGCGTCAGGGCCACCGCTGATCGTGGTGGCAGGACGCTACGAAGGCATCGATGAACGGGTTGTCGAGGCCGATATCGATGAGGAATGGTCCATCGGTGACTATGTGTTGAGCGGCGGTGAGCTGCCAGCCATGGTGCTGATCGACACGGCGGCAAGGTTGGTGCCTGGAGTGCTTGGGCATCAGGATTCCGCGGTCGAGGACTCCTTCAACGACGGTCTGCTGGACTGTCCGCACTACACGCGCCCGGAAGTGGTCGATGGGCGACGGGTACCGGATGTCCTGCTAAGTGGCCACCATGGACAGATCCGCCGTTGGCGGACCAAGCAGTCCCTGGGGCGCACCTGGCTCAGGCGGCCGGACCTGCTGGACGGCAAGGTGCTGAGCGCCGAGCAGCAGGCGTTGCTGAACGAGTTTATCGACGAACACGCCGACGAGGCGGAGGTGCAGGACGCTTTTGGTGGCCCGGCAAGCGACGCTTGCGGGAACCGTTAGCGGACCTGCGTCACCAACAGACCCGAGGACTCGCGTGTCGAGTGCCGGGATCACGACCCACCGACATCCCCGACAGATCGGTGAGTCACAACGTTTTCAGGAGTTTGACGACATGAGTAGCAAGAACAAGGTGATCCAGGCGCTCGAGACCGAGCAGATGACCAAAGAGGTGCCGAACTTCGCACCGGGCGACACCATCATCGTTCAGGTCAAGGTCAAGGAAGGCACCCGCGAGCGTCTGCAGGCCTTCGAAGGTGTGGTTATCGGCAAGCGTAACCGCGGCCTGAACTCCGCTTTCACCGTGCGTAAGATTTCCCACGGTGTTGGCGTCGAGCGTACCTTCCAGACCTACAGCCCGCTGGTCGACTCCATCAGCGTCAAGCGTCGCGGTGACGTACGTCAGGCCAAGCTGTACTACCTCCGCGAGCGCAGCGGCAAGTCGGCTCGCATCAAGGAAAAGCTGGCCTAAGGCGACAGCCTTTGCCAGTTCGGGCGAGGAGCAACGCTCCTCGCCACCTGACACCCCGTCACCGCTCTGCGGGACGGGGTGTTTGGTTTTCGTGATAGCTCGCCGCTTGGTGGTGGAGGTTCGATGAGTGACGTAAAGCCCGAGCCCGGCCCGGCCGATGCCGGGCTGATCGACGCCTTTCTCGATCATCTCTGGCTCGAGCAGGGCGCCAGTGACCATACCCTCAGCGCCTATCGGCATGACCTGACCGCCTGGGCGGTGCGCCTCTTGGCCGCTGGCGGCGGTCTGCTGTCGGCCGGGGGGGCGGTATTGCCCGAGTGGCTCGACGAGCGGCGTGAAGCGGGTTACCAGTTGCGCAGCAATGCTCGCCTGCTGGCCAGCCTTCGGCGTTTCTATCGCTGGGCGCTTGGGGAGTCGCTGCTCGACGCCGACCCCTTGGCCTGCGTGAAGCTGCCGCGGGTGCGTCCGGCGTTGCCCAACACCCTGGACGAAGATGAGGTCGAGCGCCTGCTGGCGGCGCCGGCGCTGGACACTGCCCTCGGCATGCGCGACCGTGCCATGCTGGAGGTCTTGTACGGCGCCGGCCTCAGGGTCAGCGAGTTGGTCGGGTTGACCACCGATGCCGTCAATCTGCGTCAGGGCGTGGTGCGAGTCCGGGGCAAGGGCGACAAGGATCGGCTGGTGCCGTTGGGGGAGGAGGCCGCCTACTGGGTGACCCGCTACCTGCGCGAGGGCCGTGGGGCGCTGATGAACGATATCAGCCGTCCGGCGCTGTTCCCCGGGCGCCGCGATGCATGCATGACGCGTCAGACGTTCTGGCACCGGATAAAGCGCCATGCCCAGGTCGCCGGCATCGATCGCCCGCTGTCGCCGCATACCCTGAGACACGCCTTTGCTACCCATTTGTTGAATCATGGGGCTAACTTGCGTGTCGTACAGATGCTCCTGGGTCACACTGACCTCTCGACCACGCAGATCTATACCCACGTGGCACAGGCGCGACTCGAAGCCCTGCACGCCGACCATCATCCTCGAGGCTAATCATGATTCGCACTTTTCCTGCCCTGACGGCACTCTCCCTGGCCACCGGCCTGATCGTTTCCAGCGTGGCCCAGGCGGCGCCGCCAGCCTCCCTCAATGAGCTGGAGGTCAACGGCCAGAAGATGCCTGTCACGGAGGTCCTGGATACCCCCATGGAAGGCCTCTACGAGGTTCGCCTCGAAACCGGTGAAACCTTCTACACCAACGCCGATGGTAGCCACTTCGTGGTAGGCGATCTCTACGAGAACGCTGACGACGGCCTGGTCAACGTGAGTGAGCAGCGCCGCAACGAGACCCGCGCCGAGCGCGTGGCCGCCGTGCCCATGGACGAGCAGATCGTGTTTCGTGGCGCCGACGAGCCCAAGGCCGTGATCAGTGTCTTCACCGATAGCACCTGCCCCTATTGCCGCAAGTTGCATGAGGAAGTGCCGCGCCTTAACGAGCTGGGTATCCAGGTCAACTATCTGGCCTTCCCCCGGGGCGGCATGCAGAGCGAGGGGGCTCGTGAGCTGCAGCAGGTGTGGTGTGCCGAGAATCCGAGCGAGGCCATGAGTGCGGCCAAGCGCGGAGAGGTTCCGAGTAGCGCCGCAAGCTGCGACAATCCGGTAGAGCGGCAGTATCATCTGGGTCTTGAGGTGGGCGTTCAGGGGACGCCCGCCATCATCCTGCCGGATGGCACCCTGGTGCCGGGCTATGTACCGGCCGAGCGCCTCGCCACGATGCTCGGCATCGATGGCTGAGCCAGGGCTGACCCAGGGCTGAGCGAGCGCTGAACACAAGCGCTCGCCGGGTGGAGCCTGGTCCGGCGTCGGGCGCGTCCCGTGCGGCCCGATGCGCAGGCCGCCACGGGGTGGCCGAGCCGCAGTCCCGACTTTGCAAGGACGGCAACGACCGTCGACGACACAACAGGCCGCTCCGCCAAGGAGCGGCGATCAATCGCTGAGACACCCACCGCCCGTTGGCGGTGGTCGGATGCAACGAGGGAGAATGACTTTGAAACCGGTGAGAGTGGGAATCTGTGGTCTGGGAACCGTCGGCGGCGGCACCTTCAATGTGCTGATGCGCAACGCCGATGATATTGCGCGCCGTGCCGGCCGCCCCATCGCGATCGAGCAGGTCGCCTATCGCAGCCTCAACCCCGAGTGCGACATCACCGGCATTAACACCACCCATGATGTGTTCGAGGTGGCGACCAACCCCAATGTCGACGTGGTGGTCGAGCTGATCGGCGGGTATGACGTGGCCCGGGACCTGGTGCTGACCGCCATCGACCATGGAAAGCACGTGGTCACGGCCAACAAGGCGCTGATCGCGGTGCACGGCAACGAGATCTTCCAGGCGGCGCACAAGAAGGGCGTCATCGTCGCCTTCGAGGCCGCAGTGGCAGGCGGCATCCCGGTCATCAAGTCGTTGCGTGAAGGCCTCGGCGCCAACCGTATCAGCTGGGTGGCCGGTATCATCAACGGCACCGGCAACTACATCCTGACCCACATGCGCGATGAAGGCCGTGCCTTCGAAGACGTCCTGGCCGAAGCCCAGGCGCTGGGTTACGCCGAATCCGACCCGACCTTCGACGTCGAAGGCATCGATGCGGCGCATAAGCTGACCATCCTGGCTTCCATCGCCTATGGCGTGCCGCTGCAGTTCGAGAAGGCCTATACCGAGGGCATCTCTCGCGTCACCGCCGAAGACGTCGAGCAGGCCGATAACCTGGGCTATATCATCAAGCACCTGGGGATTTCCAAGCGCACCGATGCCGGGCTTGAGCTGCGCGTGCATCCGACACTGATTCCCAAGGAGCGTCTGCTGGCCAGCGTCCATGGGGTCAAGAACGCCATCGCGGTGATGGGCGACGCCGTCGGCCCGACCCTTTACTACGGCGCCGGCGCCGGCGCCGAGCCGACCGCCTCAGCGGTGGTGGCCGACCTGCTCGATGTGGCGCGTGATATTTCCACCGAGCATCGCTATCGCACCCCGTACCTGGCCTTCTGCGGCGTCGATGAGGACTGCGAGACGCTGCCGATCATGCCCATGGAAGACATCACCACGGCGTACTACCTGCGCCTGCTGGCGGTGGACCGTCCGGGGGTGCTGGCTCGGGTCGCCACCATTCTGTCCGAAGAGAGCATCTCCATCGAGGCGCTGATCCAGAAGGAAGCCACCGAAGGCGAACTGGTGCCGATCATCATCCTGACGCACCGCACCCTCGAGAAGAACATGAACGAGGCCATTCGTCGCATCGAATCGCTGGCCGATATCGCCGGCTCCGTGACGCGCATCCGCGTGGAAGCGCTCGACGAACAGGACTGACGTGTGCGGGACAGTGGCACCGCGGCCTGCAGCCGTCGCTCCAGGCCGCGCTGTGCCGCGGCTGTCCCGTTTCGCTGGATACTCAGGCCGTGACACCCAAGGTCTCGGCAAGGAACCTCAAGATGCGCTACATCAGCACCCGTGGGCGCGCGCCCGCACTCTCCTTCGAAGACGTCGTGCTCACCGGCATGGCCTCCGACGGCGGCCTCTATGTACCGGAGTCGTTTCCGCAGCTCACAAGCGACGATCTGGCCGATATGGCCGGGCTTTCCTATGCCGAGATCGCCTTTCGCGTGATGAAGCCTTTCGTCGGCGGTGAGATCGACGACGACACCTTTCGTCGCCTGGTTACCGAGGCCTATGCGACGTTCAGCCACGACGCCGTGGTGCCGCTCAATCAGCTCGATGCCAACCATTACCTGCTCGAGCTGTTCCACGGCCCGACGCTGGCGTTCAAGGATGTCGCTCTGCAGCTGCTCGGTCGCATCCTCGACCACTTCCTCCAGAAGCGTGGTGAGCGTGCGGTGATCATGGGGGCCACCTCGGGGGATACCGGGTCGGCGGCGATAGAGGGCTGTCGTCACTGTGACAACCTCGATATCTTCATCCTCCACCCGCACAACCGAGTATCCGAGGTGCAGCGGCGGCAGATGACCACGGTGCTGGCGGACAACGTCTTCAATGTCGCCATCGAAGGCAATTTCGATGACGCCCAGGCGATGGTCAAGGCGAGCTTCGCCGATCAAAGCTTCCTGAACGGCACGCGCCTGGTGGCGGTAAACTCGATCAACTGGGCGCGGATCATGGCCCAGGTGGTCTACTACGTGGCGTCCGCCGTCGCCTTGGGCAGCCCGCGGCGTGAGGTCAGCTTCTGCGTCCCCTCGGCGAATTTCGGCAACGTCTTCGCCGGCTACGTGGCCTATCGCATGGGGCTGCCGGTCAAGCAGTTCATCATCGCCACCAATGCCAACGACATTCTGCACCGGACGCTGGCCGACAACGACTTCTCCAAGCAGGAGTTGCAGGCGACCCTGGCGCCGTCGATGGACATCGTGGTGTCGTCCAACTTCGAGCGCCTGCTGTTCGAAGCCTATGAGCGTGACGGTGCGGCGGTCGACGACCTGCTGAGTCGCTTCCAGCAACAACCCGCCGTGCTGGCCGAGGCACCGCTGTCTCGTCTGCGCGAGCTGTTTGCCAGCCACAGCGTCGATGATGTCACCATCCTCGAGGTGATTCGCGAGGCCCACCACCGCACCCAGGAAATCCTCGACCCGCATACCGCGACCGGCTATCGCGCCGCGGAGCGCGAGCGGTTGGATGCGGCGACGCCGGTGATCACGCTTGCCACCGCCCATCCGGCCAAGTTTGCCGAGGCGGTGGTGAAGGCTGGCTTCCCGGGTGTGCCGCTGCCGCCGCATATGGACGATCTGATCGAGCGCGAGGAACGCTACACCGTGCTGCCGGCTAAACTCGAAGCGGTGCAGCGCTTCGTCGCCGAGCAGCGTCGCGGTTAGCGTGATCGGGGACAAGCGGGAGTGTCGCCATCGCCATCGCCATCGCGACCCGCACGGTCAGGGAGGGCGACACTGTCGCCCCTGGTTCATCACGAAGGGAGTAGCCTCATGCGTTTGCTGGGACGAAACAACTCGATCAACGTCAAGAAGGTGATGTGGTGTGCGGCTGAGTTGGGCATCGAGCTCGAACGAGTCGACATGGGGGGCCCCTTCGGCGGTCTCGACAACCCCGATTACCTGGCCAAGAACCCCAACGGCCTGATCCCCTGTCTGGAAGACGGCGACCTGGTGCTGTGGGAGTCCAATGCCATCGTCCGCTATCTGGTCGCCGAGTACGGCCAGGGCAAACTCGGCAGCGATAGCGCCGCGAATATGGCCCGCAGCGACAGGTGGATGGACTGGGCGTTGACGACCCTGGCCAACCCCTTCCGCGCGGTGTTTCTGAACAAGATTCGGGCCACCGACGCGACCCGGGACGAGGCGGCCATGGAGGCAGGCCGTGTGGCTTGCGCCAAGCACCTGGTAGTGCTGGACGATGCTCTCGGCCGTCAGGCGTGGCTGTCCGGCGAGAGCTTCGGTGTCGGTGATATTCCGCTCGGCTGCTACGCGTACGGCTGGTTTGGCATGGACATCGAGCGCCCCGAGTTGCCGCACCTGGCCGCCTGGTACGAGCGTCTTACGCAGCGTCCGGGCTTTCGCGAGCACGTGATGATACCGCTGACCTGAGCCCGGTGAGCGTCGGCCGGCTTGCCGCGACAGGGCAAGCCGGCCGCGCGTTGCCGACGATGCCAATCGCCACGACCCGAAGGGTCGCTCCCTGTGCTGATGTCGTGTCGAAACCTCCTGTCGGAACCTCCTGTCGGTCTGATGCCGGCGCCCGAGGACTCGATGAGCGGTGTCGATCCCGACGTCCCTGCTCCTGCCGTTTTCGCTGTTCGGGGTAAGCCCCGTAGGAAAGAGACCCCATGCCACACGCCCCCGAGCGGTTGTCCCCTGCGACCGCCCGCCCCTTGATCGTGACGCGAAGCCGCAATCAGTCCCTCTATCGCCGCGCCCTTGAGAGCGGGCTATCCGAGCTTCAAGCGCGGATTCTGGCAGGGCGTCTGGCCGATTACGACGGTGAGATAGCACCACTGGTGGACCCCAGTCTGCGCTCGTTGGCTCATCCCGAGCGCCTGGCCGATGGTGTGCGAGCGGCGGAGCGGATCGCCCAGGCGGTGGCCGAAGGCGAGCACATTGGCATCCTCACCGACTATGACGTCGATGGCATCACCTCCCATGTGGTGATTCGGCGCACCCTGTGCGAGTTGTTCGGCGTCCCCGAGTCTCGCCTGCATAGCCTGATCGGCCATCGCATCCAGGATGGCTATGGCATCAGCCTGCCGTTGGTGGAGCGCACGTTGAAGCTCGGCCCCAGGCCGACGCTGGTCATCACCGCCGACTGCGGCTCCTCTGACGAGCCGCGTATCGCTCGGCTCAAGGCCGCCGGTATCGACGTGGTGGTCAGCGACCACCACGCGCTGCCGATCGAAGGACCGCCTCCCTCCGCCTATGCCACCGTCAACCCGACGCGCCAGGACTGTGACTACCCGGATGCCACCATCGCCGGCTGCATGGTGGCGTGGCTTCTGATGTCGCTGACCCGCCAGGTGTTGATCCAGCAGGCGGTGGTAGCGCCCTCGACGCCCAAGCTCTCGGCGTGGCTGTCCTACGTGGCGCTGGGCACGGTGGCCGACTGCGTCTCGCTCGGGGCGAGCGCCATCAACCGTGCCGTGGTGCGCCACGGCCTGACGTTGATCAATCGCATGGGCGAGCCCTGCTGGCGGGCCATGGCCGAGCGCCTCGGTGCCGACAGCGTGCCGTTCAACGCCGAGACCCTGGGGTTTCAGATGGGACCCCGGATCAATGCTCGCTCGCGGCTCGATGATCCCTATGCGGCCCTGCACTACATGCTGGCCGGCGATGATAGCGTGGCCAGGCAACACCTCGAGGTACTCGATGCCGACAACCAGTCGCGCAAGGCCATCGAGGCCGACATGACCGAGGTCGCCAAGGGCCTGGCCGCGGAGGCGTTGGCCTCGGATGCGCCGATCATCATCGTCTATTTGAGCGATGGGCATCCCGGCGTACAGGGCATCGTGGCCTCGCGCCTGGTGCAGGCCTATGGTCGCCCGACCCTGGTGCTGACCCCCGCGGCAGAGGCGGGCATGCTGACGGGGTCCGGCCGTTCCATCGAGGCGCTGCACCTGCGCGACGCCTTGCAGCGTGCCTTCGAGCTTGCCCCCGAGACCCTGCCACGCTTCGGCGGTCACCGCGGGGCTGCCGGCGTGGGGGTGCCGCTGGATCGCCTCGAGGAATTTCGTCGCGCCCTGACCCAGGCGGTGGGCGAGCAGCTTGAAGGCGTGCACCTCGCCCCGCGGATCTATACCGACGGTGAGCTGACGTCGACCGAGCTGCGCCTGGAGACCCTGGCCGAGCTCGAGTTGCTCGGCCCGTATGGGCGTGAGTTCGATGCACCGCTATTTGAAGGTGAGTTCCTGGTAGAACGCGTCAAGCCGGTGGGCGATGGCAGCCACCTGATGATGGAGCTGTCGCGCCAGGGACTGACGCTCAAGGCGATCTGGTTTCGCGCCCTGACGCCGGGAGACATGCCGAGCTTCGGTGAAGGCGCCACGCTTCGCTGCGCCTTCAAGCTCAACCGAAATCGCTTTCGAGGCCGCGAGAGCCTGCAGCTGATGGTCGAGCACGCGGAGGTGGTTTAACCCGGCGCCCGAAGCGTCCCGCTAGCCCGTCAATAATTCGGCCAGACCCCCGGCGTTGCCAGCTCCAGCAGATGGCCGTCGGGGTCTCTGAAGTAGAGACTTTCTCCGCCCTTGGGCCAGTGGGTACGCCCTTCGATGCTGGTGCCATGGGCATCGAGGGTCTGCTCCCAGCCGGCGAGGTCGGCCGCATCGATGGCGAAGGCCATGTGCACGCGTCCACTGCCATCGTGGGGCGGAATCGTGCCCATCTGCCCCGGCAGTATCACCGTCTCGGTGGTTTCGCCTTCGAGGAACAGCAATAGCACCGAAGGGCCCACCGTGTAGGCGGTGAAGCGGTGGTCGGCGGTGAACGGCGACAGGCCGAGGGCTTCCTCGAAGAAGGCGCGGGCGCGGGGCATGTCGGCGACGTAGAGGGCGGTTTCCAGTACGGCGTTGAGGCGGGGCATGTCCGTCTCCTGTACCCGGTGGGCGGTGGCTGGGCGCGGCCGGCTTCTCGCGGCGAGCGCGAGAAGCCCAGGGTGGCTGGCCTTGCCTGTTGCTTTCAGGGTAGCCGCTTTGGCGGCCACCTTTCACGACACCAGGCCCTGGCCGCGGCACGGTGATCGCTCAGTTCAGCCAGAACCACCAGACGATCAGTCCGATCAGGCCGACACCGGCGAGGGTCACGAACAGGCTCATGCGCTTTTCTCCCTGGTACTTTGCGTCGCGGCGTTGTGGCGGCTTTCCCTCGCGTCGCGGGCGTCCTTGGTGCCGATGCGCGCCAGGCGCAAGCGGTTGGCGTTGCCGACCACCGTGATCGACGACAGCGACATGGCTGCCCCGGCGATCATCGGCGACAGCAAGGTGCCGGTGAAGGGGTAGAGCACGCCGGCGGCGATGGGAATGCACAGCGCGTTGTAGCCCAGTGCGCCCCACAGGTTCTGCTTGATATTCGCAAGCGTCGCCTGGCTGATCTCGATGGCATCGGCGATGCCGGACAACGACGAGCGCATCAGAGTGATACCGGCGCTTTCGATGGCCACGTCCGTGCCTTGGCCGATGGCGAAGCCGACGTCCGCCTGGGCCAGCGCCGGCGCATCGTTGATCCCGTCGCCGACCATGCCGACGACCTCGCCTTCACGTTGCAGGCGTTCGATCTCGGCGTGCTTGTCATCGGGCGACAGGCCGGCGCGGACCTCGTCGATGCCGACCTCCGCGCCGATAGCCCTGGCGGTGGCCGCGTTGTCGCCGGTCAGCATCACCACCTTGAGGCCATCACGCTTCAGGCGTGCCACGGCAGCGCGGCTGTCGTCACGTAGCGGATCGTGAATGGAGAAGGCGGCGGCCAGTCGGCCGTCGACGGCGAAGTACACCAGGGTGCGAGCCTGGGCCTCCCAGGCGTGGCGATCCTCGCCGATGGCATCGAGCGAGACCCCCGTCTGTTCGAGCAGCCGAGCGTTGCCCAGCACGAGTGCACGGCCCTTGGCATCCGTGGCCTTCACGCCACCGCCGGTCACGCTCTCGAACCCGTGGATGGCGGCGCTCGGGGCGTCGCCCGTGATGGCGCTGGCGTGGCGCGTCAGCGCCTCGGCCAGCGGATGTTCCGAGCGTCCTTCGAGGCCGGCGACCAGCGCCAGCAACTCGCCTTCGTCGCCGTCGATGATGCGGCTATCGGTGACCTGTGGCTTGCCTTCGGTCAGGGTGCCGGTCTTGTCCACCACCAGGGTGGTCAGCCGGCTGGCCGTCTGCAGCGCATCGCCCGAACGAATCAGTACGCCATGCTCGGCCGCCTTGCCGACCCCGATCATGGTAGAAAGAGGTGTGGCGAGCCCCAGGGCACAGGGGCAGGCGATGATCAGCACCGTGGTGGCCGTGACCAGCATGTGGATGACCCGGGGCTCGGTGCCGAAGTGGAACCAGGCCAGCGCCGTGAGTACGGCAATGATCATTACGCTGGGCACGAAAACCGCGGAGACGCGATCGGCCAGATTGCCGATAGGGGGCTTCGACCCCTGGGCGTTGGCGACCTGTTCGGTGATGCGGCCCAGTCGCGTGTCGGCGCCGATGCGGGTGGCATGGTAGGTCAAGGATCCCTTGCCGTTCACCGTGCCGGCGCTGACCTCATCGCCGGGGCCGCGGGCGACCGGCGCAGGCTCACCGCTGAGCATCGATTCATCGATGTAGCTCTCGCCCTCATTGACCACGCCGTCCACCGGCAGTCGCTCACCGGGGCGCACGCGGATCAGTTCGTCCTGCCGGACCTCGTCGATCGGCACATCGATATCCTGGCCATCGCGCAGGACCCTAGCGGTCTGGCTCTGCAGGTCGAGCAGGCTATGCAGGGCACTCGAGGTGCGCCCTCGGGCGCGAAGCTCCAGCGCATTGCCGAGCAGCACCAGGCCGATGACCATGCTCGAGGCCTCGAAATACAGGCCCTTGGCCGCGTCCGGTAGCCAGGGAGCGGCAATCACCACCGCCATGGAATAGAGCCAAGCGGTACCGGTGCCGATGGCGATCAGGGTATCCATGTTGGCCTGATGGTGACGGCCGGCCTTCCAGGCGTTGACGAAGAAGTGGCGTCCGGGGCCGACCAGTATCGCCAGGGTGGCCAGCCCGATGATGCCCCAGCCAAGGCGAGCCAGGCCGACCGGCTCGGGGTGCACGAATAGCATGCCGAGCATCAGGGGCACGGCCAGCGCCAGCGACAGCAGGCTGCCGCGCAGCAGGCGCTTGTACTCGCGGTGACTGCTGTCGGCCCGGCGTTTTTCCGCCTCGCGCAGATCGAGGATCGGTTCGGCAGTGTAGCCGACGGACGCCACCGCCTTGACCAGGGCATCGCTGTCCACGTCGCCTTTGATCCGTGCCGTGTGGGAGGCGAAATTGACCTCGGCGTTGGCGACGCCGGGTGTCTTGGCGAGCGCCTGTTGCACGCTTCTCACGCAGCCGGCACAGGTCATACCCTGGATCGAGAGGCGCGTACTGCCGAGGCTCTGGCTCGGCTCGGTCTGCCCGGTCGGCGGTGGCGCCTTGGTGGTGTCTGCCTGCACCTCAGGGGCTGCTTCAACGTCGGGGGAGGAGCCTGCCCTGTCGTCGGAAGTGCCCTCGCGGCCGTCGTCGCGATCATCGTCGCGATCATCGTCGTGGCCAGCGTTGCTTGCGCCGGGGGCTGGGGAGTAACCCGCTTCGCGCAGAATGGCATCGAGGCGTTCGTCGCCGAGCATCGTGGTGGCATCCAGGCGTTTCTCGGCCGGGGTTCCTTCGACGCGAGCGCTGGGGTCTTCAGCCTGAATGGCCCGGCGCATGCTGGCCACGCAGTTCTGGCAGCTCATGCCCGGGATCGTCCGGGTCCTGGTCTCGTTCATGGGGTCTCCTCGGGCCGGGGGCCGGGTACCGGAACACTTTCGATCAGGCGACATAGGCTATGCCCATCTGGTGTGCCATCGGGCATGTCTTGCCAGGCCCTGAGCGCCTGCTCCATGCGGTCGGCAAGCGCCTGCAGGTGCTCGATGCGCTGACGAATCTCGGGCAGTCGAGCCGCCAGCAGGTCGCGCACCAGGGGGCAGGGGGAGTCGCCGAGGTCGGCGTGTTCGAGAATGTTGCCAATTTCGCCAAGGCTGAACCCGAGCGTGCGTGCACGCTGGATAAAGCTCAGGCGATTCAGGTCCTGTTGGGCGTAGCGGTGGTAACCGTTGTCTGGATCCTTGACAGGATTCAGCAGTCCCTCGCGGGTGTAGTGGCGCACCGTCTCGGCGGTGACGCCGGCCCGACGGGCCAGTTCGCTGACCTTCATGTGACCTCCTTGGCGTGGGGCGCCTGGTGAGGATGCCAGTGTAAAACCTTTGTGTAACACATGGGTCAAGCACAGGAATGACGTTTCTATGCCGTTTCGATCAATTTTATAACCCCCTGATAGTTCAAGAGTGATTGCTTACGTTTGACCAAAGTATGAGCAAATAAATGATTAAAACGAACGTTTGGCCTTGAACTATCGGTAGCCATCGCAAACACTGCGAGCAAGCCGGGCCAGGTCGTAGCCGGCGCCATGGCTATAAGCACGCCGACTAGCTTGCAGAACAAAAGGACATCGAGACATGCATAACAACTTCAAGCCTCTCTCTCTCGCGGTCGCCGTGGCTGCCGCCGCCGTTTCCGGCCAGGCCATGGCCGGCGCCTTCCAGCTCAACGAGCAGAGCGTCAGCGGCCAGGGCACCTCGGGCGCCGGACGCGCCTCCTCGGTCAATGACGCTACCATCGTGCACGGCAACCCGGCGGGCATGTCGTTTCTCAACCGCGCTCAGGTCACCGGTGGCGGGGTGTACTTGACCGTAGACTCCGATATCGACAACGCCTCGGGGAGCGCTTCGGGTTCCAATGAAGGCGACATGGTGCCCAATACGGTGATTCCGTTTGGCTTCTATGTGCAGCCGATCAACGACAATCTGCATTTCGGCCTCGGCGTTTATGCGCCCTACGGCCTGATCACCGACTACGAAGGTCAATTCCAGGGCCGCTTCTTCGGCGATCGCAGCAAGGTCGAGGTGGTCACGGTCCAGCCGACGATATCGGTCAAGTTCAGTGACCAGTTCTCTGCCGGTTTCGGCCTGACTTACAACCAGATCGACGGCGAACTGACGGCCAACACCCAAGGGGGGCCGGTGGGGTTCTTCGACCAGACCGGCGCCTTCACGCCGACCGGTGTCGCGGGTGAAGGCGATATCGATGTCGAAGGCGATGACAATGCCTGGGGCTATACGCTCGGCATGATGTACAAGCCCTGGGAGCACACCACCTTCGGCTTCGCCTATCACTCCGAGGTCGACTACGACCTGGAGGGCAAGGCGCGCTTTACCAATGTGCGCGGCACGGGCTCTCCCACCGTGGTACCCGGGCTCGGTCCTGTCGTACCGGTGGGCACGGCCACTCAGCAGACCGACGCCGACCTGTCCATTACGCTGCCCGCGGTCTGGGACTTCTCGGTGACTCACGAACTCAATGATCGCTGGACGCTGATGGCCGGCGCCGCGATGACCGACTGGAGCGAGTTTGAAGAAATTCGCGTCGAGAACGACGTGCGCGAAATCGTCGAGGCCCAGAACTACGAAGACAGCTGGCAGTACTCCGTCGGTACCGCCTATCAGCTGAACCAGGCCTGGGTGCTGCGCACCGGCTTGACCTACGACGAGACCCCGATCAAGGAAGATTACCGCAGCGTGCGTGTGCCCTCCGACGATCGCGTGATCTTCTCGCTGGGCGCCGGCTGGACACCGATGGAAGACCTGACCGTCGATGTCGCCTATTCCTACATTCACGAGACCGAGGCCTCGCTGAGCCAGGAAGAGGAAAATCGCGGTACCTATGAGGCGGACTACGACAACACCGCCCAGGCCTTCGGTGCCCAGGTCACCTATCGGTTCTAACCATGCTGCGACAAGCGCCAGCCAAGGCGATCTGAATCGCCAGCGCTTGCCACGTCACCGCGAGATGCCCCGCCGCGCCCCCTCCCAGGAGGGGGCGCTTTCGTTGGCGGCTGTCGGCCGCAGTGCTTCATCGCACGGGTCGCCCTGGATCGGAGAGATGGCGCTTGGTCGGAGGTGGTGGCTGTCTGTCTAGACCGTGGCGAGCAAGCGCCTGTGCTTTGTTGAAAGGTCGCACCTCCGCGAGAGTCACAGCGGTAAAGTTTGTGGGAGGACCGGTGTTCAGAAAGGGCAGGGCGGGCTAGGCCAGTTTGACCCTGCTGACACGATCCTTGGCGCCGCCGAACAGCTGGCTGCACCACAGTTGCCGTCGCGGCGCAGGCGGATGCTGACGGCCTCCGGTTCCTGGCCGGCAACGGCGCTTGCGGTGTTGAACCCTCGGCGCAGGTTCGCGCCAAGGGCAACGCCGGTAGTGCGAGCCGAAGCAATGTCGTTTAACGATAAAATGACGGTGTCTTGAATGCCGTGAATTGCCGGTTTGTAGGAAATGTATTACACGTATTTAAGATATATCTTACAAATTATTAAGATGTTAATGATGATGTCTGTTGTGGCAAAATAGCGGCCAATGCGGCATGGCAACAGGTACTAAATTAGTGAGTTATTGAGCCTATTTCAGGGTATTTTTCTGTCATTTCTTTGTCGTCATTCTGTTATTTTACTCGGTAGTAGCGGTACGAAATTCTCGGGATGATGCCAGTCGGCGTCGGCATCGGCGCCTTCTCGCAGCATGGCGGTGGCCTAGCTGCTGGATGTCAAGTGGACGAGTGGCCGAGCGGGGTAAGGTGTCTTTTTAACAATCATTGGGGTGTTGCTTCGCAGCCTGGTGATCAATCGTTGACTGGGTGGGAAACGGAAATGCTCTGGAGTAAGGCGATGGCTAGGCTTTTCGTGGTTGGCTTGGGGGGAGTCACCCTGGCGCTGGTCGGCTGTGCATCGGGCACCGGAGGTGCTGACAGCGCTGGTGTCATCGAGCCCGAGACGCGCTTCGTGGGCAATTTGCCGTGTGATGACTGCCGGGTCATTCGAGCGGACTTGACGCTGCATCGTGACGCAGAAAGTGGCCAGCCGAAGCAGTTCTTTCTGCATCAGACTCACGTCGATGCCGTTGGCGGAAATGTCACGTCGACTTCCTGGGGGGATTGGCAGCTGATGCCGGCCGATGACGCCATGTTCTATCGCCTGGAGAGCGGGCCGCAACCCATGGTGTTACGGCTGGAAGATGATGGCCAGCAGCTCGGCTGGGTCGGTCTCAAGGACAGCCATGACGATGATGTCTCGTACGAGCTGCGTCGCGCCGCGCTGATGCGCTGACCCGATGGGTGTGGGGCCGTGCGCCCGGTAGCACGTAGTAGCACGCGGTTGAAAGGGGCAAGAGAGCCACGGACGACACAGCCTGGCCGTAGGCGTCAGGCCATCAATAGTGGTCATGACGCCAGGTCGTGGAGTAGAGGGGGCAGAGCCCGGGTATGCAACGAGAATTCGATATCGAGTCGTTCATCAAGCTGCGTAAACAGACGCGCGTGGTGGGTGATCTTCTGCACGAACAGGCGATGGATTACATGGCGACCCTGGCGCTGCTGATTCGTCCTCAGCTGGTGTTCGGCGAGTATCTGCAAGGGGCGCCTCGGGGCAACGGCCGGGACGCACAGCACGCGTTCAAGGAATTCAAGTCGCTCTTCGAGGCCACGGCCACCGCTGCTCCTTTTCGGTTGATTCAGGAGCTCGAGGTGCCGCTGGATATTCTGAGCTCCACGCCCCAGCTGTATCCGTACGAGTATGACGTGACGCTGGAGGGGCGTAGCCATCCCGTACGGGTTACCAGCCCCGTGCGCTGGGTGGTCGGCTACAAGGGCTTCGAGCTGGAGCGCTTCCGGCAGATCATCAAGGACCCCAATCGCAGCACGGCGGAGCTGTTTCGCTTCGTCGCTCATTACCTGATGTTGTTTTTCTGCCTCAACCGCGCACCGGGCCTGGGGCGGCTGCTCTTGGGCCTACGCTTTCCCGTCAGCTTCGAGAAGCTCGCCGATTTTGGCGACTTGCCGTTCTGTGTGATCGGCTCGCCGGTGTCCTCTCATCTTCCCGATGACGGCATGATCCTGAGCAGCACCGAAGTCGCGGGCAACCACACCTTCGAAGAGTTGGTGGACCTGGCCGACATCCAGGAGATCGAGGATGCCATCAAGGAACGCTTGCTGAAGGCGGTCTCGGCGATCTAGGCAGGCGCCGGCTGACCAGCACATCACTTATCCACGCACAAGGAATTCGACGCCATGGCGGAGAGGGATAGCACACAACACAAGTTAGGGCGGATTCGCGCTCCGCGGGTTCAGATCACCTATGACGTTGAGATCGGTGACAGCCAGGAGCAGAAGGAATTGCCCTTCGTCGCTGGGGTGGTCGGCGATTACAGCGGCAATCCGCTGAGCCCGCCGCCCAAGATGAAGGATCGCAAGTTCGTCGCCATCGATCGTGACAACTTCGACAGCGTTCTCAAGGGCTTCAAGCCGCGTCTGGCGTACCGCGTCGATAACACCCTGTCCAAGGATGGCTCGCAGCTGCCGGTCGAGCTTAATTTCAACGCCCTGGAAGACTTCGAACCGCAGAACGTCGTCAAGCAGGTCGAGCCCCTGCGCAAGCTGCTCGAGGTTCGCAACAAGCTAGCGGACCTGCGCAACAAGATGGGCGGCAACGACAAGCTCGAGGAGCTGCTCATGGACGTGCTGCAGAACAGCGAGAAGCTCAAGACCCTCGGCGACGAGTTCGGCCGCGAGCAAGCGGTACGCGACGACAACGACAGGTAACGGCGGAGCCACGACATGTCAGACAAGCATACTCAAGCCCAGGCATCGGTGACCGAGGAAGCCGTCTTCGCTCCTCAGACATCCTTGCTCGACAGCATCATTTCGGAGAGTCGTGTGGCGCGTTCGGAAACCGAGCGTAGCCGCGCCCGGGACCTGATCGAAGAACTGGTCGCCCAGGTGCTGGAAGGCGAAGTGCTGCCGAGCAAGGATCTCATCGCCGTGCTCGATGCCCGGATCGCGGAAATCGACGCCATGCTCTCCGAGCAGATGAACGAGGTCATGCATGCCGGCGAGTTCCAGCAGCTTGAATCGTCCTGGCGCGGTTTGAAGTACCTGGTGAGCCAGAGCGAGACCGGCACCAATATGAAGATTCAGGTGCTCAACGCCACCAAGAAGGACCTGGTGCGTGACCTGAAATCCGCCCCGGAGTTCGACCAGAGCGCGTTGTTCAAGAAGGTCTACGAAGAAGAGTACGGCACCTTCGGTGGCGCGCCCTTCGGCATGCTGATCGGTGACTACGAGTTCTCGCGCAGCCCGGAAGACATCTACCTGCTCGAGCAGGTCTCTCACGTCGCCGCCGCCGCCCATGCGCCGTTTATCTCGGCGGCCTCGCCGGAGCTGTTCGGGTGGGACTCGTTTACCGAGATGAGCGGTCCGCGTGACCTGTCCAAGGTCTTCGACACCGTCGAATATGCCAAGTGGAAGTCGTTTCGTAGCTCCGAAGACGCGCGTTATGTCGGTCTGACGCTACCCCATGTGCTGGGTCGTCTGCCTTATGGGCCGGATACCGCCCCGGTCGAGGAGTTCAACTTCGTCGAAAACGTCGATGGACGCGAGCACAACCAGTACCTGTGGATGAACGCCGCCTATGCCATGGGCGCGCGGGTGACCGAGGCCTTCTCGCAGTACGGCTGGTGCGTTGCCATTCGCGGCGTGGAAGGCGGCGGCCTGGTCGAGGACCTGCCGACCCATACCTTCCAGACCGACGACGGTGAAGTCGCGCTCAAGTGCCCCACCGAGATCGCCATCACCGACCGTCGTGAAAAAGAGCTCGCCGACCTGGGCTTCATTCCTTTGGTGCACTGCAAGGGGACGGACTATGCGGCCTTCTTTGGCGTGCAGTCGGCGCAGAAGCAGAAGCACTACAACACCGACGTTGCCAATGCCAACGCGCGACTCTCGGCGCAGCTGCAGTACATCTTCGCGACCTCGCGGATCGCCCACTACATGAAGGCGATCATGCGCGACAAGGTCGGCAGCTTCGCCTCGCGCACCAGCGTCGAGCGCTATCTGAACGAGTGGTTATCGCAGTATGTGCTGCTGGACGACAACGCTAGCCAGGAAGCCAAGGCCCAGTACCCGCTGCGTGAAGCGCACGTGGAAGTGGCCGAAGTGCCGGGTAAGCCGGGGGTCTACAAGGCGGTGACCTTCCTGCGTCCGCACTATCAGCTCGATGAGCTGACCGCGTCGCTGCGCCTGGTGGCGGAACTGCCCCAGTCTTCGCGTAGCTGACCGGCGCTCTCATCATCACACCGGCAGCCCGCGTGCCGCGGGGCTGCCGGCCGCTCGTCGGAGGTGAGTCGTGCAAGTGAAGGGCACAAGGATGATCGTGCCAACCCTCTGGAACCGTCTGCTCGATGATGAGCCGCACCGGGGAGTGGAAGCCGAACAACGGCTGTGGAGCACGCTCGACGAGTACAAGGCGACGATCGTTGCCGACCTGGAAACCCTGGTCAACACGCGTCAGGAACTGCTGGCGGCCAACCTCGCGGCTTACCCGTCGCTGCGTGGGTCGTTGCTGGAGTATGGCTTGCCAGACTTTCTTGGGCGCGGCCTCAACAGCAGTGAGGACCGCCAGCTCATCCAGCGCCAGCTCGAACATGCCATCGAGAGCAATGATTGCCGTTTTCGCAACGTGCGCGTCAGCCTTCGCGATCAGGATCACAAGGATCGCTTGCTGCGTTTTCGCGTCGATGCCCTGCTGGTGCTGGTGGATTCTTCCCAGCAGGTGACCTGTGAAGCGGTGCTCCAGGCCGAAACTCAGCGCTATAAAGTACAGAACCTTACCTGATGCTAGACGACCTGCTGCCGTACTACGAAAAGGAACTCTCCCACCTGCGCTTCTTGGGTCAGGAGTTTGCCCGTGAGTATCCGAAAGTCGCAGCGCGTCTGCAATTGGAAGAGGATGACTGCGCCGATCCGCATACCGAACGCCTGATCGAGGCGTTTGCCTTTCTTTCGGCTCGGGTGCACAAGAAACTCGACGATGACCTGCCGGAGATCGTCGAGTCGTTCCTGGATGTGCTGTACCCCCACTACCTGAAGCCGACGCCGTCGATGTCGATTGCCCAGTTCGATCCGGGGGAGGCCTCGACGTTGGACAGCCGCTACCACGTCGCCCGCCATACCGAGATGTTTTCCCGCACGGTGGGAGGCAATAACTGTCGCTTTCGAACCTGCTACGACGTCACAGTGTGGCCGTTGCGGGTCGAGCAGGCGCGTTTTTCGCTACTCGAGCGCTCGGCTTTCAATGGCCGTGACGGCGACAGCGTCGCCCGGCTCGATGTCGACCTGGGGACCCTTGCCGATCAGCCCATCGGGTCGCTGGGCATCGACCAGCTACGCGTCTTTCTCGATGGCGAGGGTGCCTTGATGCATCCGCTCCATGAGCTGTTGTTCAACAACCTGTCGCGCCTGCGGGTGAGCTTCGATGAGGGGGGGCGGCGTCGCGGCATGGCCTTGCCGCTGAGTGCGATTCGCCCGGTGGGCTTCGCGCCGGACGAAGGCTTGATCGACTACTCCGAGCGTTCGTTTCTCGGCTACCGCCTGCTGCATGAGTACTTCGTCTTTCCCGAGAAGTTCATGTTCTTCGACCTCACCGGGCTTGAACGGCTCCTCGCTCAGGTCGGCGGGTCGCGCGTCCAGCTGCAGTTCTTCTTTGCCGACTACGAGGTGGGCGAACGGTTGTCGCGCCTGGCGCAGAACCTGGGGCGTAACCACTTTCGCCTGGGCTGCACTCCGGTGATCAACCTGTTCAAGCAGATGGCCGAGCCGATCAAGCTGACCCATACCCAGCATGAGTATCCCGTGGTGGCGGATGTGCGTCAGCCCTACGGCGTCGAGATCCTGTCCATTGATGAGGTCAAGCGGATCAAGAAGACCGCGGCCCGTGACGAGGTCAGCCTGTGCCATCCGTTCTTCGAGCCGCGCCGCCAGCAGGTCCAGCGCCAGGCCAGCTATTGGATCGGCAAGCGGGTGCCATCCGAGCGCAACCGTGACCACGGTACCGAAATGCTGCTGCGCCTGGTCGATCGAGAGTTGACTCGCATCGAGACCTCCAGCGACGTGCTCAGCCTGAAGCTGACCTGCAGCAATCGTGACCTGCCGCAGCAGCTCAGCTTTGGCCACCCGGAGGGCGACTTCACACTGCCGCGGGAACAGGTGGTGAAGACCATTCGTTGCCTGCGCAAGCCGACGTCGTCCGTGCGTCCGCCGCTTGGCAAGGGCGTGATCTGGCGTCTGGTGTCGCATCTGTCGCTCAATCACCTGTCGCTGGTGTCGCGCGGGCGCGAGGCGTTGCTCGAGATTCTGTCGCTCTACAACTACCGCGACATGGATGCTTCTCGGCGTCAGATCAACGGCATCTCGTCCATCGAAAGCGCCCCGACCATGACCCGTATCGGCCACCCGCGTCCGGCCTTCGTGCGCGGACTCGGTATCACGCTTGAACTCGATGAGCAGCAGTTCATCGGTAGCGGTATCTATCTATTCGGCATGGTCCTCGACCATTTTTTCGGACAGTACTGTTCGATCAACAGCTTTACCCAACTGACGCTTACCAGCCGTCAGCGCGAAAAGGATGTCGTGACATGGCCGCCCAGAACCGGCACTCAGTCCCTGGTCTAATCGACCGGGCACGGGCTGAGCCATACCGGTTCGGCTTCTTCCAACTGGTGCGGCTCTTGCGCCTGCATTACAGCCATCAGGGACGTCTCGACCCCGAGTCGCGACCCCATGAGGATCCGCTGCGTTTTCGCAGCCAGTTGTCGCTGAGCTTTCCGGCGAGCGAAATCAGCGATCTGACCTTCGAGAGCGACAAGCGGGTGTCGCCGCTGGATCAGCCGTTGACCGAAATTCAGGTCACCTTCATGGGCCTGGTCGGGCCATCGGGCGTGTTGCCACGGCCCTACACCGAGACGCTGATCGATCGCCATATCCAGCTACGCGATGACGCCGCCCATGCGTTTCTGGACGTGTTTTCCCATCGCATGACGGCGATGTTCTACCAGGCCTGGCAGAAGTACCGGTTCTTCATCGAGCACGAGCGCAAGGGCGAGGCTGACTTCGAGCGTCAGCTACTCGCGCTGACCGGGCTAAGCCCGCATACCACCCAGCGCTTGATCGGCGAGACCCCGGAGGCTGGGGGGGAGCGCGATGGCTTGCCGCGGGAAGTGTTTGGCTACTTCGCGGGGCTCTTGACCCAGCGACCGCGCAACAAGCTCAACCTCGAGGCGCTGCTGGGCTTCACCTTCGGCGTGGACTGCGCGGTGAAGCCGTTCAGCGGTCGCTGGCTCGAGATTCCCGGGCGCGAGCGCACCCGCCTGGGCAGCCGCAATGCATTGCTGGGGCAGTCGGCGGTCACGGGCTCCCGGGTCTGGGACTACCAGTCGTGTGTGCGCGTGGTGCTCGGGCCGCTGTCGCGTCCTGACTATCAGCGCTTTTTGCCCGGTCAGGCGGACCACCCTCGGCTGGTCGAGCTGATCCGCTTTTATCTCGGCGCCGAACTCGACTTCGAGATCGAGCTGGACCTTGGCGCCGATCAGGTCCCTGCGGCACGACTAGGCGGCAGCGATGGGGTGTCGTTGGGCCGCCTTGGCTGGCTCGGGCGCCGAGCCCGCACCCTCAATGGTCACGCAATCTTTCGCATTCCCTTCGATGGAGCCACCACGTGAGCCTCAAGACGCTGTTTGCCAAGCTCAATGAAGTCAGCCGCCAGGCGATGGAAGAAGCCGCCGGGTTATGCCTCGCCAAGCGTCAGTACGAAGTCGACGTCGAACATCTGCTGCTCAAGCTGCTCGATGGCGACGATAACGACGTGCTGCGCATCGTCCGCCACGCCGAGCTGGCGCTGGATCGCCTCGCCGACCAGCTCGACCGGTCGATGGAGACCTTCAAGATCGGCTGCACGCGCACCCCGGCGCTGTCACCGCACATCACGCGGCTGATCGAGCGCGCCTGGGTGGTGGCATCGATCGAACAGGGTGGCCATGAGGTTCGCTCTGGGCATCTGCTGTTGGCGCTGCTGGGCGATCAGGAGCTGCGTCGCGTGGTGATGGACAGCGCCCCGGAGCTTGAGCGGCTCGATGCCGACGACCTGCGCCTGAACTTCGATGACCTGCTCTCGGCGAGCCCCGAGCAGCCAAGGGCAACCGGCGCGGCGGGCGAGAGCCCGGGACGGGCGGCGACGCCGCGCGCCGGCAAGACCCCGGCGCTGGATCAGTACACCATCGATCTGACCGCCAACGCCCGCGCGGGACGCATCGACCCGGTGCTCGGGCGCGACGCTGAGGTGCGTCAGATGATCGATATCCTCACCCGCCGGCGCCAGAACAACCCGATCCTGACCGGGGAGGCCGGGGTCGGCAAGACCGCCGTGGTCGAGGCGCTGGCGCTGAAGATTATCGCCGGTAGCGTGCCTGAGGCGCTTGGCAACGTTGAGCTGCGCACCCTGGATCTCGGTCTGCTGCAGGCCGGCGCCGGGGTCAAGGGGGAGTTCGAGCAGCGCCTCAAGAACGTCATCGACGAGGTCAAGCGCAGCCTGCACCCGATCATCCTGTTCATCGACGAGGCGCACACCCTGATCGGCACCGGCGGCCAGGCCGGCCAAGGCGATGCCGCCAACCTGCTCAAGCCGGCCCTGGCCCGGGGCGAGCTGCGCACCATCGCCGCGACCACCTGGGCGGAGTACAAGAAGTACTTCGAGAAGGATGCGGCCTTGGCCAGGCGCTTTCAGGTGATCAAGGTCGAGGAGCCCAGCGAGGACGTCGCCATCGACATGCTGCGCGGGCTCGCCGGCCGCATGCGCGACCACCACGGCGTCGAGATTCTCGACGATGCGGTGGTCCAGGCGGTGCGTCTGTCCCATCGCTATATCAGCGGCCGCCAACTGCCGGACAAGGCGGTCAGCGTGCTGGATACCGCCTGTGCCCGTGTCGCCCTTGGCCAGGCCGTGGCACCGGCCGAGCTCGAGGATGCTCGTCAACGCTCATGCGATCTCAAGGCCGAACGTACGGCGCTGCTTGGCGAGCGCGAACGCGGGGCGACGGAGCACGATGCGCGCCTGGAAGAGCTCGATGACAAGGTGACCGCGCTCGCCGCCGACATCGAGGAGCTCGAGGCCGACTGGCAGCGTCAGCGCGACGCCGTGGCCGAGTTGCGCAGCGCCGAGCAGGCGCTGAGCGAGCTTTCATCCCAGGGCCAGGCCGCAAGCGACGGCGCGGGCTCGGGACAGCACGTCGAACAGCTCAGTGAACAGGACGCCAATCAGGACGCCAAACCGGGCGTCGAACCGAACGCCGCCGCCCGGGAGCAGGCGCGCAATGACGTGATCCGCAAGCGTCGCGCGCTCGAGGACATTGCCGCGACTCGGCCGCTGGTGCATCCCTGTGTCGATGGCAACGCCATCGGAGCCGTGGTCGCGGCCTGGACCGGGATTCCGCTGACCAAGATGCAGCGCGATGAAATTGACACCGTGCGTATGCTGCCGCAACTGCTCGGGGAACGGGTCATCGGTCAGGACCATGCCCTGGTCGAGATCGGCAAGCGCATCAGCCTGTCCCGGGCCAAGCTCGACGACCCGAGCAAGCCGGTCGGTGTCTTCCTGCTGCTCGGCCCCAGCGGGGTGGGCAAGACCGAAACCGCGCTGGCCCTGGCCGACACCCTGTACGGCGGTGAGCGCAATCTGATCACCATCAACATGTCGGAGTACCAGGAGGCGCATACGGTGTCGTCGCTCAAGGGCTCGCCGCCGGGCTACGTCGGCTACGGCGAGGGCGGCGTGTTGACCGAAGCGGTGCGGCGCAAGCCGTATAGCGTGGTGCTGCTCGATGAAGTCGAGAAGGCCCATCCCGACGTGCTCGAGCTGTTCTTCCAGGTCTTCGACAAGGGCGTGATGGAGGACGGCGAAGGACGCGAGATCGACTTCCGTCACAGCGTCATCCTGCTGACCTCCAATGTCGGCACCGACTGGATCATGCAGCGCTGTCTCGGCGACTCGCCGTCACCCGAGACACGGCCCGAGCCGGAGGCTCTGGTCGAGGAGATGACCACGACCCTCAACGGCGTGTTCAAGCCGGCCTTCCTCGGGCGGTTGAAGATCGTGCCGTACTACCCGGTGCAGGGCGAGGTGCTCACCCGCATCGTCGATCTCAAGCTGGACCGCCTGGCGCGGCGCTTCCGCGACCATCATGGCGCCAGCCTCAGCTTCGATGACGCGCTCGCTGCCCATATCGCCGAGCGCTGTACCCAGACCGACAGCGGCGCTCGCAGCATCGATCACCTGCTGACCGGCGCCTTGATGCCGCAGCTTGCCGAACGCGTCTTGCAGAGCATGGCCGACGATAGCCCCATCGAAAGCATCGCCATCGGCATCGATGCGCATAGCCAGTTCACCTATCGCGTGGGTGATGGCCACACCGCCAGCGAGCCTGGCGGCGGCGAACAGGCGAAACCGGAGGTTCATGCTCATGCGCAACACTGAACCGCGCCACCGCTTTCGCCGCGCCCCTTCCGGGCGCAAGCGTCATCCTGGCGTCGGCCTGGTCGTGCTGCTGCTAACGGCTGTGCTGATCAGCGGCTGTGGCGTTGGCGGCCGCATCGGCAAGCAACTCGATGGCACCGTCGGCGACATCCTGTTCGATCAGGACGAGCGGGTGACCGTGGTGCTGAATGCCGAGGAAGACATCAACCCCGACACCGAGGGCAACCCGCTATCGGTGGTGGTGCGCATCTATCAGCTCGATTCGCTGACCGCCTTCAATGCCGCCAGCGCCGATGAGCTGTGGCACAGCAGCGACGATGCGCTTGGCGACTCGCTACTCAGCGAGCGTGAAGTCGTTGTGCTGCCGGGGGAGGTGGCGCTGGACAGCGCAGCGATGGCCCAGCGTGCCGCGTACGTCGCGGTGGTGGCGTTCTTCCGTCAGATGCCGGACCAGCGCTGGCGACTGGTGTTTGACGCCGCCGCCATGCGCAAGGACGGCATCCTGACATCGCCAGACGGCGTCGTCCTGAGCCTGGCCGACAGCCATATCGAACCCGTGGGCGAGGACAGCGCCGAGCTGATCGCCGTGGCCAACGCCATGGGACGTTTCTCGGCGCCATGAGTGACGATCAAGGAATGTATACGTGAGCAAGCATAACCGAGTGATGTGGTCCGAAGGCATGTTCCTGCAGCCGCAACACTTCCAGTATCAGGACGAGTTTCACCAGCACCAGCTGGGCGAGGCCAATGCGCGCTCTGGGCCCTTCAACTGGGGCGTGCAGATACTGGAAGTGGACCAGGATGCCCTGGCTCATGGGCGTCTGCAGCTGTCGCGGCTCAAGGTCGTCTTCGCCGATGGCACCCTGGTCGATGCCCCCCAGCATGATCCCCTGCCGCCGGCACGTGACCTGGGTGAGTTGAGTGGCGTGTCGGAGTGCAAGGTCTACGCCGCCGTGCGTCAGCTCGAGCCCTTCGCGCCCAATGTGGTCGACGATGAGCACCGCCGTGGCAAGAGTCGGCGTTTTCGTCAGCGTTTCGAGAGCCTGCCGGACCTGCTCGAAGGGGAACTCGACAACGAATTGGCGCTGCTTGAACTGAATGCCACGCTGCTGCTGGAAGGCGATGATCTCGATGGCACCAGCCATTGCCCGCTGCTGCGCCTGAAGCGCAATGCCGCCGGCGACTTCTCGGTCGATGCCGACTTCGTGCCGCCGTGCCTGCAGTTGAGCGCCAACGATACCCTGCTGGCGGTGGCCCAGCGCCTGATTGGCGTGCTCCAGGCCAAGAACGAAGCGCTGTCGAGCCGGCGCCGGGAGCGTGCCGACAAGGTCGCCGAATTTGGCTCCAGTGACGTCACGCTGTTCTGGCTGCTGTACACGGTCAATCGCGCCTATCCGCACCTGGCGCACCTGCTGGCCAACCCGCGTCTGCCCCCCGAGCAGCTGTATCGCTTTCTCACCGATCTGGTAGCGAGTCTGATGACCTTCTCCATGGGGCATCAGCTCAGTGATCTGCCGGATTACCAACATCGGGATCCGGCTCGTTCGCTGTTCCGGCTCGAGGCCATGGCCCGGGAATTGCTCGATACCGTGGTGCCCAACCAGTACATCCCGATTTCGCTCGAGCAGACCAAACCGTCGTATTTCGTCGGTCGCTTGCACGATCCGCGCCTGGTGGATGCGGATTTTTATGTCTGCGTGCATGCCGACATGCCGGGCGCCAAGCTGATCGAGCTGGTGCCGAGGGCCTTCAAGGTGGGCTCTCCGGAAGACATCGAGGTGGTCGTCAACAGCGCCATGCCTGGCGGCACGCTGGCGCATGCCGCGCGTCTGCCGGTGGCGATCCCGGTGCGCCTGGACAACCACTACTTTGCCCTAGAACCCAAGGGACGCATGTACGAGCGAATGATGGCCGCCCAGGCCATCGCCTTTTACGTCCCCAGCGGCTTTACCAATCTAAAAATTGAACTGATGGCGGTGTTGAAATGAACCAGACCTCAGCGACACAGCAGGGAACGCAGTACTCGGCGGCACCGCGGCACGCCGCCCATCACCAGTCGGCGAAGGAGGACGCCCCGGCACGGCTGAGCCTTCTGGTACAGGATTTCTTGTCCATGGTGCTGATGGTGCGTCGCGGCTGCGAGGCCCAAAGCGTCGAGACGTTTCTCCAGCGCGTGGAGGAGTACTTCCAGGAGCTGGAAGCCCGGGCGCTGGCCTCCGGCTACACCCTGGAGCAGTACCGCGACGGCCAATATGCGCTGTGCGCCTTTCTCGATGAAAGCGTGCTGGCGGCGGGGGAGAGCAACATTCGCCGGCATATCGAACTGTATCCGCTGCAGTACAAGTACTTCGGCGTGCACCTTGCCGGCGAAGGATTCTTCGAGCGTCTCGAGACCTTGCGCAGCGACATCAAGGGCAATCTCGACGTGCTCGAGGTCTATCACCTGTGCCTGGCGCTGGGCTTCGAGGGCAAGTTCCGGCTCGAGCATCGTGACCAGTTGCGCTACATCGCCAACACCCTGGGTCAGGACCTGGCCCGCTATCGACCGGTTCCGGCGGAGCTATCGCCGAGCTGGCGGTTGCCGGATCAGGTCGGCCAGCTGCTGCGTCATGAGGTCCCGGTGTGGGTCTATCTGGTGCTGATCGCCTTGTTCTGTGGGGTGGCGTTTCTGGTCCTCGACGGATTGCTGGATACCCGTGTCGATGCGCTGATCGAGCGCCTGCCGTCACTTTTCGAAACCTCCTAGGGTGAGACAGACATGAGGCGATTGCTGGGGGTATTGAAGAGTTTCTGGCTGCTGTCGTTTCTGCTGTGGCTGATCGGCGTGGCGCTGTGTGTGTGGTGGGTACCACGCCTGGGCGGCAGTCCACAGCGGCTGGCGGTGGCGGTGGCGATCCTGTCGGCGGTATGGCTGCTGGCCATCGTGCTGCGCAAGTATCGCAAGGTGCGCGCCGAGCGCGGCCTGGAAACCCTGGTGCAACTGGAAGTCGATCGCGAGGCGGCCAGTGCGGCGTCGCCGTCCGGTGAGTACGAGGTACTGCGCGAGCGCCTGAAGTCGGCACTTGGCATGCTCAAGGTCCGCAGTGGGCGTCGCAGCACCCTGAGCGAGTTGCCCTGGTACCTGGTGGTCGGGCATTCGGCATCGGGCAAGACGTCGCTGCTGACCCGCTCGGGGTTGAACACCAGCGTGGCCGGGCTCGGCGCCGAGTCCGGTACCCAGTACTGTGATTGGTACTTCGGTACCGAAGCGGTAATGATCGACACCGCCGGGCGTTACATCGCCGAAGAGCAGCCGGCGCGTGAGTTTGGCGATTTTTTGCGCCTGCTGGCCAAGCGGCGCCGTCAGACACCGATCAACGGCCTCGTGGTGGTGGTCGATCTGGCCGAGCTGCTGCACTCAACTCGTGAGCACAATTATGCCCACGCGCAGCAGCTGGTCGAACGCATCGATGACTATCATCGGGCCCTGGGCGCGACGCCACCGGTGTATCTGTGCTTCAGCAAGGCCGACTTGCTGCCCGGCTTCGTCGAGGCTTTCGGCGAACTGGCCGGCGAGAGCCGCCAGCGCCCCTGGGGGATGACCTTCCCACTGTCCGAGATTCGCGGCCATGGTGTCGGCCGTGCCTTTACCCGGCGCTTCACGCCGATGGTGGATGCGCTGCGTGCCCACGTCGAGCGCCAGCTGCGTGACCAGGGGCGCCAGGCGGACTCGACGCTGCTGCGCTTTCCGGACTATGTGGCCGAGATCGAAGGGCGGCTGACGGACTTTCTCGAGCCGTTCGACCTGCGGGTGAACCCTGGCTCGGCGCCGCTGACGCGGGGGCTCTACTTCACCAGCGCCCTGCAGCGCGGTGAAGGCCTTGAGGCCGTCATCGACGACCATGTCAGTGAGACCTTCGCCTTGAGTGCCAGCGACGGCACGGCTGCGGCTCAGGCGGTCGCGCCGCACCAGGCGGGCGCCGAGGACCCCGGCATGCCGGCGGGCCGCAACGGCGTGCGCTCAGAGCGTAGCTACTTCATTCAGGGCCTGTTTCACGACGTCATCATCGCCGATCGTAGCCTGGTGCAGCATCAGTCCCGCGATGGCCACCGGCGCTCGGTCAATCTCTGGCTGACCGCCATCGGCGCTCTGGTGGGGGTCGGTGTGCTGGGGGTGCTGGGCAGCGCTTACTGGTATCAACGCGAGACCCTGATACGGCTCGATGAGCAGGTAGGGAGCGCCGCCGAGGCTCCCGACCGTGATCGTCTGGCCTTGCTGCATCGGGAACTCTCGCGCCTTGAACGTGAGGCCAAGAACGGGCTGCCGGTGTGGCAAGACGGTGGTTTTAACGTGGCAGGCGGCCTGCGCCCTGGGGTCGAGCAGGCCTACTTCAGCGCCCTCGACCGCCAGGCCCTGACGCCCGTTGCGCAAAGCCTGCGCCAGCGTCTGGACGCCATTGGCGAGCTGGCTGGGTCCCTGGGCCTCGATCCCCGGGTCGACTACGGCCCGACGTTGGGCGGCGCCATCGACGGGCGGTCTGACGCGGATGCCGACGCCTCGATCGTTGGCCAAGGCCAAGAGGCATTGGCCGAGCGCCGCGACAGCATGCGCGACCGACTGACGTCGCGGCCGGCCCTTGGCAGCGTGCCGCGCTCACCGGGAGAGCTCGCCAGCCGCTTGCGTGGCGAAGCCGACTATCGCCTGCGCGGCAGCGTCAACGATGCCTACTGGGGCGTGCGTCAGGAGGGACGTGATGCCCTGCGAGAGGGCGCCCGAGATGCCTGGCGCAGTGGCCTGGATGGCCTCGCCAACAGCGGGCCGGCGGTCACCGAGGATGGCCCGGCGATCTCCCAGGCGGCGCTGAATCAGCTCGAGCCCGCCCAGGTGGCGGAGCTGATCGATGCCTATGACGCGCTGAAGCTGTACCTGGTGCTGACCGCGCCAGACGTGCACCCCGAGGCGGACTTCGTGCGTGAGGCCCTGCCCGCCGCCTGGCAGCGCCTGGCCCGGCGTGACCCGCGGGTCAATCACGGCGCCGCGGCGATTCGCGACAACGTCGCGCTCTACGCCAACTATCTCGAGCAGGGCAAGGTACCGGCGCTTGTCCGTGACGAGCGCATGGTCGCCCGGGCCAGGGCGAACCTGAAGGCCTTTCTGATCGACAATTCGCCGGCCGATCGCGAGTACCTGCGCCTGCGCCTGGCGGCCCAAGCCCAGTTCCCGGCGCTGACCCTGGCGGACATCTTGCCCAAGGCCAGTCAGCCGGCGATGTACGCCGGCGAAGCGGTGCCCGCCTTCTTCACCCACCGGGTGTGGCAGGAGTTCGTGTCGCCGGAGCTCAGAAAGACTCTGGCGTCGGACCTGAAAGTGGAGCGTGACTGGGTCTTGGATGGCGACTCCAACGAGGACGACAGCCATAACAAGGCGCAGTTCGCCCAGGCGGTGATGGCGCGCTACAAGCGTGACTATATCTTCGCCTGGGAACGCTTCCTGACCGGGGTCGGTGTTCGACGCTTCGAGGGATTGGAAGAATCTCGTCAGCACCTGACTCAGCTGAGTGACTATCAGCGGTCGCCGATCAAGTCGCTGCTGCAGATGGTCGACGCCAATACCCGCTGGGACAGCGTGGATGCCGAGCGCCGTAGCGCCGGGGCCGCTGCCCCGGGAGGCGATGGTGACGACGCGCCCCAGGACCAGGAAGCGCCGGGTTTCTGGCAGAGCACCGTGGACTGGGTCAGTCAGGACGGAGGCAGCGCCGAGGCCTCGCTGACCGCATTGTCCGATATGCCGTCGGCGTTCGACGGCGTGATCGCCGGCTACTTCGAGCCGGTGAATCAGTTGTTCGATGCCGATGTGGGCAGCGGCGAAGATGCCACACAGATGGACCGCTACCTGCTCTTGCTGCGTCAGCTCAAGGTACGACTCGACAGCCTCGAACGCGGCGATCTTGGCAAACGCACCAAGCAACTGGTCGAGGATGTGGTCGAGGGGCGTCCCAACGAGATCACCGCGCTGCGTAACTACGTCGCGGCCAACATCGATACCTCGAGGGACGAACTCGTGCAGTCGCTTCAGCGCCTGTTCCGGGCGCCGGTGGAGTATTCCGTCAGTAGCCTGAACGGTCCCATTGCGATTCAGCTTGCCGCCGCCTGGGGCGATCAGATCGCCGTGCCCTGGAACAGCATGGTGGGGGGGCGCTATCCGGTGAGTGATTCGGCCAATGAGGCCTCGGTGCGTGACCTGCGTCGTTTCGTGGACCCCCAGTCCGGTATGTTGACGCGCTTCGATGAGACCGAGGTCGGCAGCCTGGCCGATGCCCGCAGCGACGGCGAGCCGCTGGTCGATCCGCGCATCACCTCGACCATTACCGATGGCACCGGGGTGGGCGATGTGCTTGCCAGCCTCGGCGATGTCGAGAACGGCTTCGAGATCATGATCCAGCCGGCCCCCAACCTGACCTCGATTCGCCTGACCATCGATGGGCAGGAACAGGTCTATCGCAATGGCCAGCAGTCCTGGCAGCGCTTCACCTGGCCCGGGGAGCCCCGCGAGGCCGGGGCTCGTCTGGATATCGTCACCTATGGCGGACAGCGGGTGACGGTGTTCGATTTCCCGTCACGCTGGGGGCTGCTGCGCATGATCGACTCCGCCGACGTGACCAATCTCGACGGCGTCCGTCAGCGCTTCACCTGGTACACAGGAGCGGGCCCTGTGAGCTTTACCGCGCGCAACTTCGGCGGGGTCAAGCTGACCGATCTCGAGCAGGTCCGGCGACTGCGCATCCCGACGCTGGGGGCACGCTGATGGCGCGTAGGGATAGCTCGGAGGGCGAGGCATGATCGGCTACTTCGGCAAGTTGCCGGGCAGCGCCGACTTCGTGGCGCACAACGCGGCCTACAAGGACGTGCGCGAGCTCGACGAGTGGTTGCAGCAGGCGCTGTCGCGGCTCGCCGAGTGCGAGCAGGACTGGGCCGCACACTTCGATGCGCTGCCCATCTGCTTCTTCCATTTTCGAGCCAGCAACGGCTACTGGCTGCTCGGAGGCATGCACGCCTCCAGCGATGCCAGCGGCCGCCGCTACCCGCTGCTGGTCTTCCAGCGCCTGGGAATCGCGCCGAGCGCCGAGGGTTCCGTTGGGGTGCATACCCTCGGCGAGACGTTTTGCGGTCAGCTGCGTGAATTGCTGCAGCGCGCCGTGCACGGCAGCGCCGACATCACCGAGCTCCAGCGGGCCGTCGATGACCTGCGAGGCCTCGGCGAGGCCGATCTGAAACTTCACCAGCGCCTGCTGTCGCGCTATCTCGACGATGTGCGCTACGCCGACCTGTCACGGGCGCTGGCGCCCGGCTTTCCCGAGTTCGTCGGCACGGCCGTCGCCTTGCGCATGCAGGACCTGCGCGAGCGACTCAAGCGCGGCGAGACGGTGCAGGCGGTGATGCCGCTGCCGGCCGAACGCGCCCTCAAGCGGCCGACCGCCGACCTGTGGCTTTACTGGCTGGAGCGGGCGAGCCGGGCGAGGGCCAAGGCCAGCCTGCTGGTGGACGACTTCATGCGCCCGCAGCTGTGGCGTTTTGCCAGCGCCGAGCCCGACGCCCTGCGCCTGGTGGCAGGCCTGGCGCCGGCCACTGACCGCTTCGATGTGCTCGAAGCCTTCGACCATTTCGATCCCCGGCGGGCGCTTGCCACTCCCCCCGCGGCAACCCTCGACATGGGGACTTACATCACGCGTTTTCCCGGCGAAGAGGGCGCGATCGAACCGAATGGACCCCCGTTGTGATCAATCGACTGAAACTGTTTTGCCTCAAGTACCGTGCCTACGGGATGGCCCTGGCGTTTTTCCTGATGATCTTCGTGATCTGGGGCGTCGGGGTATGGTGGGGCTTCTCGTCCCTCGGCAGCGTGCTGGCCGGCATCCTGTTTTTCCTGGTCGCCTCGGCGCTGTACCTGTTGCTGCTGTATCGCGGCATGACCAGCAAGAGCGACGTCGAATCGGTGCTGATCCAGAACGCCGACGACGCGGTGCTGGGCGCCTCGCCCGAGGACCGCGAAGAGGTCAGCCTGCTGCGTGAGCGGCTGCTCGATGCGCTGGAGCGCATGAAGAAGGGCCAGGACGGCAAGGGCCGCAAGCGCGACCTGCTCTACCGTCTGCCCTGGTATCTGGTCATCGGCCAGCCGGCGGTGGGCAAGAGCACCCTGGTCTACCGTTCGGGCCTCAACTTTCCGTTCGCCGACCGCGAGAACGCCCGCGTTGCCGGCGTCGGCGGCACGCGCCACTGCGACTGGTTCTTCAGCAGCGAAGCCGTGCTGCTGGACTCGGCGGGTCGCTATGTCAGTGACGAGGAAGAAGCCGGCAAGTGGCGCGCCTTCCTCGACCTGCTCAAGCGCCACCGCCCGCGACGCCCGCTCAATGGCCTTATCGTCGCCGTCAGCATCGATGAGCTGACCGACTGCGCCCCGCCACAGCGCGAGGAACTGGTGCTGCGCCTGCGCGAGCGGTTGCAGGAAACCTACGATCAACTCGGTACCGTGCTGCCGATCTATCTGGTCTTCACCAAGAGCGACTTGATCCCCGGTTTCCGCCAGTTTCATGCCCAACTCGAGCCGTCCCAGCGCCACGAAGTACTGGGCAGCACCTTCGCGCATCAGGACTTCGCCAGCGCGGATTGGGCCGAGCGTTTTTCCAGCGCCTTGTCGCGGCTGGTGATGCGCTGTCGCGCCATCGGTGAACAGCGCCTGGTCGAAGGCGACATGATTCACACCCGGGATGATCCGGCCGCCCTCGAATTCCCGCTGGAGCTCCAGGCCCTGGCGCCGCTACTGGCGGACTTCGCCGGGGCGCTGCTCAAGGCCAACCCGTATCAGTCGGCACCACTGCTGCGTGGCTTCTACTTCACCAGTGCCCTCGCCGATGGCCAGCCCGTCAAGGGCGCCCACGCCCGCGAAATAGAAGAGCGTTTCGGCCTGTCGGCAAGCCAGGGCATCGGCGCGGCGCAGGACGGCAAGAGCCTATTCGTTGCCGGCCTGTTCTCCGAGGTCATCCTGCCCGACCAGCATCTGGTGGGGCTGTACAGCGGGCCCAATAGCGTACGCCAGCGCCAGCTGCGCTGGTGCTGGGCGGCACTGGCTCTGGCGGGACTGCTGTGCAGTGGCTGGGCCCTGTCGTTCTACCACAACAGCGTCGAGCTGGGTGACATCGACGCCCGCTTGAGCGCCGCCGAACACAACGATGCACGTCAGGCGACCAGTTACACCCGCTGGGAGACCCTGGACAGGCTGCGCGCCGTGGCCAAGCAGTACGACGAACGCCATCAGCAGGGCGTGCCCTGGTCGATGCGCCTGGGGCTCTATCATGGCAAGGACGTCGAGCCGGCCGTGCGTGAGAGCTACTTCACGCAGCTCGGTTACACCATGCTCACCCCGGTGTCGAACAACCTGAGCCAGGCGCTGTTCACGCTGCCGACGATTCCGGTCTACCGCAGCGGTGAAAGCCCGCGGGTCACCGAGATCGACATCGAGAGCGTCGAGGCCTACGCGCGGCCGGTCGACAACTCGCCCCAGGCACTGGCCGACTTTGGCAACGCCACGCTCGCGACCTACCTCGAGCTATCGCGCACCCCCCGGGACAAGGTCTCCACGGAGCTGCTGCGCCAGCGCCTGCCGGACTACTGGTACCCAGCGATCACCGCGCAGCAACTCGGTGAGCGTGACCGTCGGGACCTGGATTTCGCCAGCCGCCAGATCGATTTTTATGCCGCCCAGGTTCATGCCCCGGACGTGCCGCGCATCGACGACAACTCGTTTCTGATCTCGTCGAGCCGCAACTATATCGACGGCCTGCTGGACCGCTCCTTGCGCACGCTGGAAACCATCACGCTGGAGTCCGACACCCTGTTCTCGTTCGGTCGCGCCGATTTCGCCGGCCTGCAGGGCGAAGGGCAGCGTCAGCTCAACCGCATCGCCGAACGGCTGGCCAACACGCCGGAGGTCGGGCGCATTTCGATCGTTGGGCATGCCGACCAGATCGGCTCGGCATCGGCCAACAAGCGCCTCTCGCTAGAGCGCGCGCAAACCGTACGTACCTATTTGATCGGAAAGGGCATCGCACCAGCGCTTGTGGAGGCCATCGGGGCCGGCAACGAGCGTCCGCTGGTGCAGTGCGAGGGTCAGATGAGCCGCGGCGAACGGATTCGCTGTCTGGCACCGAATCGACGGGTGGAGATCGAGGTTCGTGCGCTGAATTGAGCGCACGCCACGGCCCTTGCCGTCACCAGGAAGATATCGGCCACTTCGAGGACGTGGAGTGGCGGATGTCGTAGGTCGCACCGGAAGGAGCCATGGAGGCTCCGGGCGGTAGCGTGCCTGCAAGAAAGGCCCGAAGGGAGCATGACTGCGTTTGGCTCTCCATCGGGTCGGTAGTTCAACCATCGCAAACTAGGGAAGTGTTAACCATGGCATTCGATGCATATCTCAAAGTCGACGGCATTCCGGGTGAGAGTCTGGACGCCAACCACACGGACTGGATTGAGCTGCTGAGCTTCGAGTTCGGCGCCAGCCAAGCCACCTCAGCAACCGCGAGCTCCGCCGGTGGCGCCTCTGCCGAGCGCGTCAACCTGAGCGAGTTCGCGATCAAGAAGTTCATCGACAAGTCATCGCCGAAGCTGTTCGAGGCATGCTGTCGTGGCCAGCACATCAAGGAGGTGGTACTGCAGGTTCACCGTGCTGGCGGTGAGCAGGTGCGCTACGCCGAAGTGAGGCTCGAAGAGGTCATCGTGTCTTCCACCGAAATGGAAGGCATGGCGAGCTTCTCGCAGACCGGAAACGGTGGCGGCACCGACTCGGTGCATGATTCGCGTCACGATCTGCCTTCCGAGGAGATCAAGTTTAACTACTCGCGTATCAAGGTCACCTATACCCAGCAGAAGCGTCAGGACGGCCAGGGTGGCGGTAACATCGCCGGCGGCTGGGATCGTACTCGCAACCGCGTTTACTCCTGATCTTCGTGTACGTCATGTAGTTCATGTGCGTCATGTAGTTCACGGCCATGGGGGAAGCCCCATGGCCGTGCTTCCTGGCCAGCCTCTTCGAGCATTGTCGGTCTCCGTGAGATCACCGGCCGTCGAGGGAGCTGACCAGGGAACCTTGAGCCAGGCGTCACAACAACATCGCTACGTCAGTGGTGACCCATCGACGCAGCGTTTCAACGCTGAGGCTTCAGCCACGTTGCTCAAGCGGTAATCGAACTAAAGCGGCAATCGAGAGGAATCACAATGGTCGATGAATGGGATCGCGAAGCGCTGCTCGCACCGATTGGCGAGCACGGTACCGGGGAAGATATCAGCTTTTCGCTGCTCATCGACCAGATCAAGGAGGCACGTCGGGCCGACCCGGCCTATCTCGCCCAGGGCGACTGGCAGGCCGACCTCAAACGCTCGGACTGGAACGAGGTCGTCACGCTGTGTGCCCAGGCCCTGGGCGACCAGAGCAAGGACTTGATGCTGGCTGGCTGGCTCTGCGAGGGCTTGTCCCACCGCGACCACTTTACCGGCATGGCCTATGGCCTGGGGCTTGTCACCGAGCTGTGCCAGCGCTACTGGGAGCCGCTGTATCCGACCCTGGAAGATGGCGAGGAAGAGCGCCTGGCGCGCCTGATCTGGCTGGACAGCACCCTGGCGGTGATGGTCGGCAGCATCCCGCTGCTGGATGGCCAGGACTATGGGCTGGCGCGCTACGAAGAATCGCGCCAGGTCGAGAACCAGGCGCGCAACGGCATCGAGTCCATGGACGCGGCGCTAGGCGAGGGCAAGATCAACGCGGAGATCTTCCAGCGCGCCGTGGTGCTGACCGAATCCGACGCCATGATCGAGCGCCACCACCACATCAGCGAGTGCCTGACGGCCCTGGCGACGCTGGAGCAGACCCTGGTCGAGCGACTGGAGGAGCAGGCACCGACCTTTTCGCAGCTCACCGAGGTGCTGGCGGAGTGCACGCGCCTGCTCGAGCGCCTGCTCGGCGAGCGCGGCGTCAGCCTCGACAAGGACGCCCAAGGTGACGGCGCCGATCCCGTGGCCGACGAAGACGGCTTGGCCACGCCCCAAGGCGCCAAGCCAGGCGGCTCAACGGCGACGATCAGCGAGGGTGCTGCACTGCGCACCACGCCCAGAAGCCGCGAAGAAGCCTTCGATATGCTCAACGGCGTTGCCCAGTTCTTCAAGGGCAGCGAACCTCACAGCCCGGTGCCGTACCTGGTCGAGCGCGCGGTACGCTGGGGGCGCATGCCGCTGGAAGACTGGCTGCGCGATGTCATCCGCGAAGACAACGTCATCGACGGCATTCGCGAGACGCTGGGGACCCAGCGCCGAGACGAGAACTAGGCCATGTCCAAGGCATCGATATACGACCGTCTTCAGCGTCGCCCCCCGGCGCCCGTCGAAACGCCAAAGGTCAGCACCGAGCGCAGCGACTTTCGCCGCGACCGCCTGCGGGTGATCGACGGCGTCGCCCTGACGCCTGCGGGGTTGGTGAATGCCCGTGAAATTCCTCCGCAGGCTGCGCCCGAAGTATCCCCGACATTGGAAGGGGCGGGCGGTTCCCGCCTGCTGATCCACCCCATTGTGGAGGGGGTGGGGCAGCAGGCGCCGGATCCGATGGACCCGGAGGCCAAGGCGCAGCGAGTGCATCAACTCATCGAGGCGGTTGCATTGGAGGCGATGATGATGCTCGACAACGCCGAACCAAGGCCGGCCGAGGTCGGGTTCGATATCGTGCTAAGTGCGCCACTGCGTTCGGCCACGGCCTGGAACACCATCATCGAGCCGCTGCGAAAAATGATTCAAGCTTCTCCTTACGGGCAGGGCCTTGGCAGCCTACGTCACACCGAGAACGGCTGGGACATGCATCGCCACCTGTCGGTGCCGGACACCGGCGGCAGGCCCTATGTGGTGTGGATCAGCGCCGACTCGCTGATCAACCGAGCCGATGTCGGACGCTTGCAGCAACATGCTTTGCTCGCCGGGCCCTCCACCCCCAATGGCATGAAGGTAGGCGAAGCCTGCGCCGCGCTGCTGCTGCAGCGAGTCGCCGAGGATACTCCGAATCCGGCTACGGGATGGTGGCTCGATGAAGCCAGCGTCAAGTCACACCCCAAGCGCGATGACCTTCACCAGCGGACCCGGCACGCTAACCTGGTTGAGCTTCTGGCCTCAGCCTTGGCCGATACAACGCCGGATGTCTTGATCAGCGATTCGCTGAGGCGCCCCGGGCGCGCCACCGAGGTAAGTCGCGCGCTACTCGAGCGTGGAGTGAGCCTGGATATCATCGATGACGGCATTAGCGTCGAGGAGTGGTGTGGCTGGCCGGGTGAAGCACTGACCGCGCTGCAGCTGGTGCTGGCCGTGGCGTCACTGGCCAAGATGCCAGAACAGGATGCGTTGATGCTCAACGTAGCCGAGGAAGAACGTAGCCGAGCCATGGTATTGCACAGCACGAGCGGCACGGATAGCTCAAGCCAGGAAGCGGCCGTCGCCGCATCGGCGGACACAAGGATAGGGAGCTGATCATGGCAGATTCATCGGGGCTAACTGACGGGCTAAATGACGGGCTAACTGACGGGCTAAATAACGGACTGAATAGCCTTTTGGCGTCGTTCGAGATCTCGCTGACCCAGGACGAACGCCTGCTCAAGCTCGATCTGGAGGCAGGTCGGGGAGCGGAGCTGATTCCCCATCGCCTGGTGGGTGAAGAGCGCGTCTCCCGGCCCTTCGCCTATACCCTTGACTGCATCTCTCAGCGCGGCGACATCGAGCTCAAGACGCTAATGGCTCAGCCCGCCGAATTGTCCATCCGCCAGGCCAGCGGCCAGTACCGGCGGCTGTCAGGACTGGTCGAGTCGGCCGCGCTTCTCGGTGAAGATGGCGGAGTGTTCTACTACCAGTTACGGCTCGTGCCTTGGATCGCGATGCTCAAGCTCGGCCGCGACAGCCGCATCTTCCAGGACAAGAGCGCCGTGGAGGTGCTTGAGGCGGTGTTCGAGCAGCAGGCCGCTTCCCTGGGCCCGAGTCAGTGCCAGTGGCGCTTCGATCTGCGCCGCGAGTACCCTGCGCGCAGCTACTGCGTGCAGTACCGAGAAAGCGACTATCACTTTATTAGCCGGCTCTGTGAGACTGAGGGCATCTGGTGGTACGCCGAGCACGCCGGTAGCCGCCAGGACGTGGACGGTGACCAGGGCGTGGACGGTAAAGAGCGCGGCGCGGCTGGCGAAGGGCGCGGTGACTTTATAGGCCACCGCATCGTCTTCACCGACGATCCACAGACCTGCCAGCCGGTCACGCCCCAGAGAATCCGCTTTCATCGCCAGGATTCAACCGAGCGTGAGGACGCCATCACCCAATGGGGCGGACGGCGCCAGCAGCAACCCACCCGGGTTAGCCTGGGTACCTTCGACTACAAGCAGCCTCGGCTTGAAAAGCGCAGCCTGCAGGACACCGTTCGCGACCAGGGCAACCTGCCCGAGCAAGAGGTCTACGACACCCCCGGGGAGTACTACTTCGACGATCACTTTCGCGGCGAGCGCCTGACGCTTAATCGCCTGGAGGCGCTGGAATCCAAGGCCAAGCGCTTTCATGGCGCCGGCGGCGCCCGCCAGCTCGAAGTGGGGCGCTGGTTCGAGCTCAGCCAGCACGCCCGCCACGACGGTGGCGGCAGTGACGAGCGCGAATTCCTGGTGCTGGGCCTTACCATTCATGCCGAGAACGCCCTGCCGGTCTCGGCTCATCTCAATACCCTGCCGGGCAGTCTGCAGGCGCCGCTCGATGACGCCCGCCGTGCCCATGGGTTAGAAGACGATAGCCTCCACCACGATGACTACCAGCGCGCCGGCACCGGTCATTATCTGGTCGACTTCGAGACACAGCGACTAAGCCAGCCCTACCGCAGCACCCTCGACCACCCGCGCCCGACCGTCGGCGGCCCCCAGACCGCCATCGTGGTCGGCCCGGAGGGCGAAGAGATCCACACCGACCACCTCAACCGGGTCAAGGTCCGGTTTCACTGGGACCGGCAGGCAACATCCGGCCAGGGCAATGATCAATCGAGCTGCTGGCTACGGGTCTCCCAGCCCAATGCGGGTCAAGGCTGGGGCGGGGTATTCGTGCCGCGAGTCGGGCAGGAGGCCATGATCGAATTTCTCGAGGGCGACCCCGACCGGCCCCTGATCACCGGACGCGTCTACAACGGTGACCAGACGCCCCAGTGGCATTCCAACGGCCTGCTGTCGGGCTTCAAGACCAAGACCTATCGCGGCGGCAAGTACAACGAACTGGTGTTCGATGATGCCACCGACCAGGAGCGGGTGCGGCTCAATTCCGAGCACGCCAAGAGCCAGCTTAACCTCGGCTACCTGATCCACCAGAACGGCAATACCCGCGGCGCCTTTCGCGGTACCGGCTTCGAGCTGCGCACAGATGCCTACGGCGCCGTTCGCGCCAACGAAGGCCTGCTGCTGACCAGTTGGGGCCAGATCGGGGCCGGCGGAGAACAGCTTGCGCTGTCACCCGCGTATCAGCAGTTGTCGAGTGCATACCGGTTGGCAGAATCGCTTAGCGACAGTGCCACCGGTCATAACGCCGAAGCCCTCGACGCGCGTGATGATATCAAGCAGGCCAGCGACGACGCCCAAGGCACCTATGGCGTCGCCGACGCCAGCCGCGACCTGGACCAGAGCACCGCCAGAGGGGCAAGCCAGGGCGGCAGGGGGGAGGCCGATCACTTCAAGCGCCCCTGGCTGCACCTTGCTTCTCCTGCCGGTATCGCCATGAGCACCCCGCAATCGACCCACCTCGCCCAGGGGAAGTCCCTGAGCATCACCAGCGGCGAAGACATCAACCTGGCCACCGGCAAGAGCCTGATTGCGTCGCTGTCACAGCGGTTGTCGTTATTCGTCCAGCGCGCTGGCATCAAGTTGTTTGCGGCCCAAGGCAAGGTCGAGGTCCAGGCGCAAAGCGACAACCTGGAGCTGACCGCCGAGAAGGATGTGACTGTTACCTCGACGGAAAACCGCGTGCACATCGACGCCAAGGAAGAGATCCTGCTGTCCAGCGGCGGCGGCTATATCCGCTTGAAAGGCGGCAATATCGAGATCCACGGCCCCGGCAAGATCGACGTCAAGGGCGCCCAGCACAGCTTTGCGGGTCCTGCGAGTCTTAACAGTCAGTTGCAAGAGCTGCCGGAAGGGGGGTGTGAAACCCAAATGATGGGTGCCGATCAGCAGCGAGCGGGCGCCACCCCGCTAGGGAGTTAGAGGCCCATGTCCGAGAACCCGGTGTTGGCAGATGAGCCGATGGCTAGCTGGCTGAAGACCTATCGTTACGCCTTGTTGAACCCGTTGACGGTGGAAGCGGATGCGTGGGCGGACCTCCCCAGCGAGCCGCTGGCGAACCCCTTGGCCAAGGTTCGGCCACACCTGCAACCCCATTTGGTTCTCTTGGAGGATATAGATGCCGGCGAGCGGGCGGCTCTTTCCGAGCGAATCGAGCGCTATCGGCGCCGTGGCGTTGCCTACTTTTGTGCTCTTCTCGACAGTCCCGCCCCTGCCGGTCACGTCGTGGAGCACTTAAAACAGCACCTGGTGCAGCGTCGTCCAGGCGACCAAAGGCGGTGGTGGCTGAGGTATTACGATCCCCACGTATTTCGTCACCTCTGCTGGCAGTGGGACGATGGACAAATGGATCGATTGCTTGGGCCCATCAATGCATGGTGCTGGCCGAATGATCGCGGGCAGTGGCACCGCCGCGGCCACCAATCCAGCGAGCCTCAGCAGTTTCATCATTTACTGTTATCCGGGCGACAGTGGTCGCAAATCGATAGACTGGCGTTGCTGAACAGCACCCTGGTCACCTTGATGATGTCTGCCCCCGAGCGAGAGCAAAATCAGGTGCTCTGGCAATGGACCGATGCCCTGCTGGAACAGGCGAGGCAAGCATCGGTGAAGGATGATGACGGTTGTAAACTCTATGTGGAGCAAGCCGTCTGCTTCCATCCGAACATCCATGCTCATCCCGCACTGCGGTCACGGCTCGATCAAGTCCGTCAACAGGGTCACAGCTATATCGAGGTCTGCGCTGATCTTGATGAGGCCACGATGGAACGTCTGGCCGGTGAGTTGGATGACCGAACCGATAGCAAGGAGGCTCCATGAGCGAAGAACCGAACAAATCTATCGGGGACTGTCCCTTCTGCCAGAAGGGGGGATTACCCATCCTGCCTCTGCGTTATGCAGTGACGAGAACCGATAGTGGCAGCTCGGCTCCCCAAGGGCCCGCGTTGAGCGCACCCTTTGGCGCTGGCGTAGCGGATATCGCTCTGCCAGAAGGGCAAGCCTATACATTGAGGTTGGCGCGGGGTGGCTACCTCTATGTCTTCAATGAAGTACGAGGTAGTTGGTCAGGTTACGTGGTGACAGAGCGAGGTTTTCTGTTTCCCTACGTCACGGAAGTCAAACAGAGTGTCCTGGCAAGGATCGACCCGAACAATGTGCAGGAAGGCATTGATGCCTTGTTGCAGCCGCCTGCCAACGAGACCGAGTTTTCATGCGCCTCGAACCCTGATCATCACTACCCAGGGCGCTGTATCACGATTCCCGATGCCGACCAGGCCGACAACATCTATCTGGCCTTCTCCGATACCGCCTGGACCAAGCGGGTGTGGCATGAGCACGCTACCAATGTGCCAATCGAGGGGACGGAGATACGTCGGCGCGATCATATGCGGAAAGTATCGCTTGCCGAGTGGCGTGGCGGGAGTGCCGACCACGCAGCGGCGATGTCTGAGCTGGAGAGCCGTGTGGCGGAAAGCCACTACCAGTGGTCTCCCCTCAGTCAGTGTTCGGTATCTGGAGCAGCGGAGGGCGAGATTGCTCCCTCATCTCCGTTTGGGCATAGTCGAGTAGACCTAAATGGTCTCCTGGGGCATACCGGAGGGCTCATGCAGTGGGCCGACGAGCAGGTCGAGCCCCTTTCCGCGCCGGCCATGATGATCGCCGTGGATGATCCGGTAGGGGTGGCTGCCGACCTGGCAGACTTGATGAGAGTGCGGCTTCAGGAGTTCATGAATCAGGACGATTGGCAGCGACCGCTGGCGATCTCGGCCTTGATTGACTCGCTCCAGGAAGCGATTCGCAATCAAGCCGAGGTCTCGACGATTCGCGCCGAGCAACAGAAAGCCGTGGATCGAGTAACACCCGGCCATGGGATGCTCGCAAGGGATGGTGGGCTCGACCTGCGCAATCATCATGCGAGACAACTCGAGAACAATAACGATTACCGACGCCGCTGGGAGCAGCGGTTGAAAGATGCCAAGCAGGAAGCCGTTGACGGTTTGAGTGGAGAGGACCTGGATACGGCCGCGGACGATGCTTGGGAAAAGTACGAAAGCAAGTTGGAAGACGGTCAGCCGAGGCAGTGGCGTGAAAACGTCTATCAGAGAGCGCTGGCCGAATATGATCAGAACCATCTGGTACCTCTGGCACGGGCTCACCAGGCTTGGCTACGCGGCGAAGCGATGTTCCGGTCGTTTGCTTGCAACCATGACGATGCGGACGCCGAATCGGGGGTGGGCTACATCCAAGCATTGTTGCTGTGTATACAGGATACCCAGGAAAACCAGATATGCTTCGACAACTATCAAGCCTGGTTGGAGGCGAGTACTGCCGATGGCACCAACTTGCTGCAACGTGCTCTCGTTCATAACCAACAGTCCGTGCTCGATGCCTTTACGGGGGTCGATACATCCTCTCCGGATATCCCCTATGACAAATGGGCCTCGCTGATCGGCCTGTACAACAGCTCCCTTAAACACCTGGAATCAGATGGCAAGAACCTTGTAGCCCAGTTGGTCGTTGCAGTAGGCGGGCCGATCATGCTGATCCTCAACAAGGTGATCGATACCGGACTCGAGAGGCTGGTTGTATTTCTCGGCGTCATCGGCGGCTCGCCGATCAAGATGGTGCGGCATACCGGGACGGTCAGCGACGCTCTGGATGCCATGGTCAACATGATGAAGAAGCTCAACCCCGAGGCGCTAGGGGACGTTGACGCCCAATTACTGAAGCGGCGGTTGGAGATACGCTCACGTGGCCAACGTCGAGAAGTGGCATTAGGGCGTAACTCGCAGGGCCAGCCGGTGCAACAGGTGAGGATGCGAGTCGACCGCCTCGCCTTGATAGATATTGAAGGAGAACTCGGCGACCGCCAGTCGATAAACCGGGCAGCCAATGCACTGCTGGAAATGGACGAGTGGCCGACCAATCAAGTGGCGCGATATAAGGCAATCTTCGATACCAATGCCAGGCTCGCAGTGGTCGGTTTGATTTTTCAGGTGTTTTCTTCCTACCAGTTAACTAAGAAGCTGGATGACAGTATGGATCATAAGCGCACTGAGAATAACTGGCGTAATTTTTCTAGCTGGGGGGCGGTTGTAGCTGGGGTTGGGAACATAATGCATGATGGGATTGAGAAGGGAGCAGGATCTGGCTATAGAAGGCTAGCAGAGTTGGCGAATAAATCGTGGGTGAAACGGTTTGGAGGGTTCTCGCGCGCACTTGGTTTTGGGGCAGCAGTTATCATGTCGGCCTTTGATGTCTATCATACTGTCAGAGAGTTGCGTAGCGGTAATGTTGGGATGGCGGGGCTCTATCTTACGTCCGCTTTCTCGGGTGTCGGGGCCGCTTTGCTTTTAGGTGGATATTTGGGAGCGGGTTTTACGACCTTTGGTATTTTTCTTTCGGCGACAGGTATTGGTGTTGTTCTGGTTCTTGTTGGCATTGGAATTGCGCTCTTGATAGGGTTTCTTGAAAATGATGCGATCCAAGAGTGGATGAACAGGTGTGCCTTTGGAAAGTTGAAAAATGAACGTTATGGAGAGCTCGGTATAGAGCTTTCGCAGTTTGAGATGGCTATGAAAGAGATGGGTGTCGATGCCAGTAATAGAGGACAGATTGAGACATCGCCATGTTTGGTTTTAGGGGGGTAGTGAATGGATTTTACTGGACTTGGAAAGTTGTCTGCATACGAAGTCGGTCGCCCGTTGAGTGATGTTGAATATAAAGGAAGGCTGGATAGTAAAAAGTCGGTGACAGATAGGGCTATGGATTGGATTTCTGTTGTCAGAATAAATAGCTCTTATCTGGATCTTGTCGATCGCTGGTATGCAGGCAAAGGTGCAGCAGCGTGGCTGGGTTGCGCGGTTATTGTCACTTTGTTCGCTATGATTGGTGGGATTTTGGTCGTTTCGTTAGAGAAGAATGATCTTGCTACATGGGTTTTTTTTGCAGTTGCTTTTATTCTCTCTATTCCATTTTTTTGGGGAGGGTTATATGTTTTGCGATTAGATTCTTTTCGCCAAACACACTATCCTGTGCGGCTCAGTCGTCGGGATAGGTTGGTCTATGCTTTTAGACCTGATGGAACTGTGATTCGAGCCGATTGGGATGAATTGGTTTTTTGTGAAATAAAAAACAAACTAACCATGGGAAGAACTTCTTACGATGTTAGGGCGTATGTTTTGTATGACGATGGCGTAACTATTAAGGACGTCTTCACACTCTGTTATCCAGATTATGGTGATAGAGAGTCGCTAATGATGCTATGGGAGTACGTCCGACAGTATATGGAAGACCCGGAGGGCGTCAAGGATTGTTATGCCATCACTGAGTTATGTCCTCCCGTCGATGGCCGTCGGGAAGGCTTGGCGTTCGGTGTGGTTCGTATCTTTGCGGGTACTGCGCACCACTTTGTTGTGCAGTTGTTAGTATCGCCAATAGCAGCACTGGAAATTCTTGGACGCTGGTTTGCCATGTACACGTGCAAAGTGCCGCGCTGGCCGGATGAAATAGAAGCTGCTTGTCAGATTGATCCCGACGACCCCTATCAAAAGGACTGGCGTGATAATGGAAAGTACGACTTCTGGGAATTCGGTTGGCCGCTGATCTGCTTTTTTGTAGGGCTTGGTGTGCTGGGAGTTGGGCTCACTTTCCTGGTGCGAGAGTTATTGGCTTAAACGCCGAAACATGACCGATTTTTCTGGTCAAGCTGGCTGTAGGGTCTCGAATGTCCAATTGACGAAGAGGGGCTATGCTTTGATTACTGAGGAAGCCTCCTTCGTCAGTTCGTCCAGAAGCATCGAGATGGATATCGAGCTTGTGTAAGCCAGCGAAGACAATACTCAAAATTCGTACTGAGATCGAGGACGTTCCTGGCCATCGGATGATAGACGCAAGTCAACAGGGCTGTATTTCTTCGGAAAATCTCTTCAACAGCGTCAGGTGTTAGGCACCTGTTGCTTGGCCATTGACAGTATCTTTACTGCCCTCGCCGAGACAACTCTCTGTCGTCGCGGCCTTCAAGCCCCCAAGGTTTTTATCTCTCAGTGTGTAACTTCTTGACCATCGTGGCTAGCGCTCGTCGGCCTGTTGTCCGATAAAAGGCGCTGCGAGTATTTTGACCAGGAGATAGAAAGGTCCAAGTTGGCTATGAATGAGTTGGGTGTTACTAAGGTAAGTGAAAGTGGCGCCAGTGCTGACGTCGGGGTTTTGACAAGGGAAGGCTGCTAATGGATTTCACCGGGTTGAATCGCTTCACAGCCTACAAAGTTGGTAGGCCGATAACCGATGCGGAGAAAAAAGGGTGGTTAAATCAAAAAGAGTCAGCAAGTGATGATTTAATAGACTGGCTTTCCGTGATAAAAATAAATAGTTCTTATGTTGAAGTTGTGGATCGCTGGTACTGTATCAGAGGGTTTTCGGCATGGATGGGAGGTGTGATAGGAATTCCGCCTTTAGTTTTTTCGCTTTTATTTTTATTCTCTTCTTTTAAGGAGGAGGGGGTTATGTTAGTGACCGGAGTGTTATTTTCTCTGGTCTTGTTTTTGTTTTCATTGGTCGGGTGGTGGTTGATGCGCCATGATATCCTACGTCTGACTCATTATCCCGTCAGGCTGAATAGAAAGACACGAAAAGTCTATGTTTTTCGTCATGATGGGAGTGTTTTTTGTGTGGACTGGGATCGTCTTTTTATATTTTTAGTGCCCGATTCTTCCTCCGTGTTTAATTCCAGTGATATTCGAGCTCATGTGTTAGGGGAGGATGGTCAAACGGTAACTGACACCTTCGCAATCGGGTATCCATTTCTTGGCGATGATGCTGGGGCTATGAAGCTTTGGGAGTATATCCGCCGATATATGGAAGACCCGGAGGGCGTCAAGATTTGCTCTGATATTGCCGAGATTTGTATGCCCATTGATGGACGTCGAGAGGGAGTGAGATTCGGATTGATTCGCACCTTTTCTTCGATGGTCAAATGGCCTTTTTTCGGACAGTTTTTATTTTCTCCGATTTGGTCGATGACGACGATCGGTCGATGGGTTGCCATGTATACAAGCAAAGTGCCGCACTGGCCGGAAGAAATAGAAGCTGCTTGCCCGATTGATCCCGACGACCCCTATCAAAAGGATTGGCGTGATAATGGCAAGTACGACTTCTGGGAATTCGGTTGGCCGCTGATCTGCTTTTTTGTAGGACTTGGTGTGCTGGGAGTTGGGCTCACCTTCATGGTGCGGGAGTTATTGGCTTAAACGCCGAGCCACGGCCGATTTTTTTGGTCAGTCTGGCTGTAGGGTCTCGAATGTTCAATTGACGAAGAGTCAATTTTTTCTAGGTCGAGTTTTTGGGGAAGTTCTCTAGTTATTGGGATGGTTTTGTCATCTGCCGGGGTTGGTATTGTCTTGGTGGTTTTGCGATAGGTTTTTCGGTATGTATAGACTTTATTAAAGATGATTCGCTTCACGACTGGATGTAACTCTGTATTTTTTGAAAATCGTCTGGCGAGAAAGACAAAAACATAGAGGAAGAAATGAAACAGCTTGAGTTTTCAATGAAGGAACTTGGAGTCAGATGTGTGAATAGTTCATCCCGAAATTCGACAGCAGAATCTATTCCGCATGCGGGGTGAGAGATGGATTATACGGGTTTGGGAAGATTTTCTTCTTATAAGGTAAATCGTTGCTTAAAAGAGGATGAGAAAAAAGGACGTTTGGACCAAGGTCGATGTGCTAGTAGCCATCCCTTGAACTGGATGTCGGTTATCAGGATTAATAGTACATATTTAGACCTTGTGGATCGATGGTATGTTTGGAAAGGGTTCTCGGTTTGGCTTGGGGGCATGGTCCTTCTTATTTCCTCGGGATTAGCAATAGGGATTTTTTTGGCCGCCTTGCAGCGAAACGAGACAGCCGGTTGGTTTTTTGCTGGAGTAATAATAGCGCTTTGTCTATTTTTTTTTCTTCTTTCCGTTTGCACGATTAGATTGGATGCCTTTCGCTACACGCACTACCCGATTCGCTTGAATAGAAAGTCAAGAAGGGTTTATGCCTTTCGCCCTGATGGAACTGTTATTCATGCATGCTGGGATGATCTTTTTATATGCTCGGTTTCTAGTGAGTCGTCAATGGCGTTGGAGGTTAATGATATCCGAGCGCACGTTCTCGCTGATGATGGTGTGACCGTAGTAGATACTTTTACCCTCGGTTATCCTCACCTTGGAGATAAGGATGGGCTTCTGAATTTGTGGGAGTTTATTCGTGCTTATATGGAGGCGGGCGATGGTGTAAAAGAGGGTTATCGGAATGTGGAGCTTTGTTTGCCCGTATACGAAAATAGAGAAGGAATGGCGTTCGGGATTTTTTCGTCTTTTTCAGTGGCGGCGAAGTGGCCTTTTATAGGTCAGTTGTTATTCTCATGGCTGCTTTCGCTGAATGTTTTAGGTCGCTGGTTTGCCATGTATACAAGCAAAGTGCCGCGCTGGCCGGAAGAAATAGAAGCTGCTTGTCAGATTGATCCCGACGACCCCTACGAGAAGGATTGGCGTGACAATGGAAAGTACGACTTTCGGGAATTCGGTTGGCCGCTGATCTGCTTTTTTGTAGGGCTTGGTGTGCTGGGAGTTGGGCTCACTTTCTTGGCGCGAGAGTTATTGGCTTAAACGCCGAGCCAAGACTGATTTTTCTGGTCAGTCTGGCTGTAGGGTTTCGAGTGTCCAATTGACGAAGAGGGGCTATCCTTTGATTGCTGCAGAAGCCTCCTTCGTCAGTTCGCCCAGAAGCATTGAGATGGATACTAAGCTTGTGTAAGCCAGGGAAGACAGTACTCAAAATTCGTACTGAGATCGAGGACGTCCCTGGCCATCGGACGATAGACGCAAGTCAATAGGGCTATATTTCTTCGGAAAATCTCTTCAACAGCATCACGTGGAATATTGGCTCATCCGTCCGGGATACCCCCAGCCTAAAGGGATGGTAGAACGCTTCAATGGCGGCATCAGCGCTGTACTGGTCACCGTCGGTGCGAATCAAGGGAGGATCTTGAGAAAACGTCCAAGCGTTGCTGTTGAATCTGCATTTACTGCACCCAGCAGAAAGCGCTACACCACCAGCCACCGATAACGGCGATGATGTACTGATTGAAAAGTGCTCTGATATTTTTCACAGACGAGTCATTAATCACTCGGGATCGGTAGCTACGAAAGAGATGAGTGTCGAAGCCAATAATGGAGATAGGCGTGAGACATTGCCATGCTTGTCTTTAGGGGGGGGGGGGGAGTGGATTTTACAGGGCTAAATAAATTTAATGCGTATAAAGTTGGTCGGGCTATAAGTTATGACGAGATGTCGGTAGAGCTCGATAAGTATAGTTCGGTCAGCGAGGAAATTGTTGATTGGATTTCAGTAATAAAGATCAATGATACGTATTTAGAGGTTGTTGATCGCTGGTATGCTCGCAAAGGATTCTCTACATGGTTGGGGATGCTGTTTTTTGTGCCATTTTTGGTGACGATTTTTGCATTTTTATGGCTAATGATCGAAAAGAATAGTTTGTCAATGTGGCTGGGCGGGGCTTTAGTTATCGCCATTTTCTCGTTATGTGTGTGGGTTGCGGCCTGGGGGATTAGTATGGATGCGTTCCGCCAAACTCATTATCCCATTCGTCTCAATAGAAAGACTAGGGATGTGTATGCTTTCCGGCCGAATGGCACTATTATTCAGGCCAAATGGGAGGACCTTTTTATTTTTGAAGTAAAGAATCAGTTGACGATGGGGCAAGTGTCTTATGATATTAGGGTCCATGTGCTAGGAGAAGATCGAAAAACTATCGAAGATACATTTACGTTGGCATATCCTGACCATGGCGATAGGGAGTCGTTGCTGATGTTGTGGGAGTATATTCGACGCTATATGGCAAATGATAATGTTGAGGGGTGCTATAAGGTGACAAAAATTTGCCCTCCTATAGATGGTCGAAAGGAAGGTTTTATATTTGGAGTCGTCCGTGTCTTTGCGACTACTGCCAATCATCTTTTTGTGCAGATGTTGATCTCCCCAATGGCGGCATTAGAGGTTCTTGGACGCTGGTTTGCCATGTGCACGTGCAAGGTCCCGCGTTGGCCGGAAGAGATAGAGGCTGCCTGCCCAGTTGATCCTGACGACCCCTATCAGAAGGATTGGCGTGACAATGGAAAGTACGACTTCCGGGAATTAGGTTGGCCATTGATCTGCTTTTTTGTAGGGCTTGGTGTGTTGGGAGTAGGGCTCACCTTCCTGGTGCGAGAGTTATTGGCTTAAACGCCGAAGCATGACCGATTTTTTTGGTCAAGCTGGCTGTAGGGTCTCGAATGTCCAGTTGACGAAGAGGGGCTATGCTTTGATTACTGCAGAAGCCTCCTTCGTCAGTCTATCCATTGGAGAAGGTGTTCGACTACATGTTCTCTTTTTTGGGGAGGCGAGAAGTGGACAGAAGCAAGCCTTGTTTGAGATGCACTTTTCGTTTTTCAATTGTTCTCATTTTCTTTCTTTTTTCGCAGATGGCAGTTTCTGATATTATCTACGAAAATCCAGATGGCCGAGAGTATGGTGAAGATTTAAGAGAGGGGACGCTTCAAGACTTCGAGAGGGCGTCATCTCAGATTCCCGTGACAGAAGCCGCCGTAAAAGCACAGTATATTATTGGGTTGTTATATACAAAAGGATATGAGCGGTGGGGGGTTGAACGTGATCTTGATCAGGGCCTGACACTCCTTCAGAGTGCATGGAAGAATGGTGCCGCTGATGCAGGGTATACATTGGCACATATTTATTTGCAAGGCCTTGGTGTGACGAGAGATTCGGAGCTGGCGCTCGAGTATTTGCGAGAATCTTCTAACATGGGATTTCTTCTTTCCTTGAGAGAACTCGGTCGGGCTTATATAGGTGAGGAAGAGGATTGGGAAGACCAAGTTGGACAAGATGTATCTTGTGGCCTGGCTTTATTGGAGCGTGCGGCTAACTCGGGTGATTTGAAATCTGCAATGTCCCTTGCAAGTATTTATGCTAAAGGAGAGCTAGTCGAGAAGGATTTTGTAGCGGCGCGCGAATGGACATATAAGTGGGCCGAATCCCAGTATGGTACCGACCCGAATGCATTTTCTTGGCTAGCGCGCTTCTATGAACAAGGGTTAGGTGTTGGAAGGGATTTGGTTCAAGCTTACAAATTTTATGATTTGATGGACCCGGCAGGAGCAGATGGTAAGGCCCGCCTAGCGGAAGAAATGACCGATGAGCAGATCGCTGAGGCGATTCGGCAGTCCCGAGCCTGGCAGGAAGAGCATAATACGTTTGTGCCAAGCTACTATAATCTCGAATATCAGGAAGACGGTAGTTTTCGATAGGTAGTTTTCGATAGGTAGCTTTCGATAGGTAGCTTTCCATATCCATATCCAAATCCATATCCGAACCCATACGACTAGATTCCTGAATCTGTGGTGCCGATGCCGGCACCACGGACCTAGGGGCCAGCCAGTACCAGTGTCTGGGCTGAAATGGCGAAGGCACTGGCCACCCTAGCACGACGTTCAGAGCAAGTGGTGAGGCGTCGGACCTCCGGCCTGACCAACGCGCGCCTGGAGGGTATGAATCGTTTTTTCCAGGCCGCGCGTTCACACGCACGTGGTTATCGGAACGAGGCCAGCTTCATCGCCATGAACTATCTGATTGGCAGCCCGGAGGGACGTCTGCCTGACAGGTTAAATCCACATGAAGTGGAGAAGAACCGAAAAATGACAAGTCGAATCCGCCAGTTATTACTGGTAGCGGCGAAGGTGGGTGTTGTGTATCGATAACGGCTAACTACGAAGACGATCATTTAGGGAAGAATGTCAGCCTGGTTGTTGTTTTTCGGGATTATGGATTAGGACATGGTAGAAAAATTGCTAGATTCACGATGCTTCTATAAGGTTGCTTTTTTATTGTGCCTTTTTTCTTTTGGGACGCCTAGCGCTTTTAGTGAGGTGATTTACAGTAACCCTGTCGAGAATGAGTATGGCCAAGACTTAAAGGATTCTTCACTTGAAGAACTGTTGTTTGAGGCTAGTGATCAGAGTGGTGGCGAGCAGAGCGTTAAAGCTAACTATCTGTTAGGGATTATTTTTATTAATGGCGATGAAAAATGGGGAGTGCGTCGGGACTTTAACAGAGGAAGAGGTTATCTTCTTGATGCTTGGGAGGATGGAGCGGCTGATGCCGGTTATACATTGGCCAGCATTTATTTAAAGGGTGTTGGTGTTGAAGTGAATCATGGTAAATCACTTATGTATCTCAGGAAGTCTGCTGAAATGGGACTTCTACTATCTCAGCGAGCGCTGGGGCGAGCTTGTTTAGGGGGCAGTGAACAATGGTCAAGTCTCCTTGAGATGAATGTAGAAAAGGGATTGTTTTGGCTTGAGATGGCTGCAAATTCAGGAGACATAAAGTCGGCTATGTCTTTAGCAAGTGTATACGCACAAGGTGAGTTGGTGGATAGAGATTTTGAAGCGGCTCGTGCCTGGGCATACAAATGGTCAGAGTCTCGCTATGGTGTAGATGTAAATGCATTCGAGTGGCTTGCGCGTTTTTATGAGAGGGGGCTAGGGACTGAAAAAGACCTTGTGCAGGCATATAAATACTATGACCTTATTGACCCTTCTGGCGCAGATGATAAAGCTCGTTTGGCCGAAGAAATGACTAGTGAACAGATCAGTGAAGCTATACGCCAATCTCGTGAATGGCAAGAGGAACATAATATATTTGTACCAAGCTATTACAATCTTGAGCACCAGGCAGACGGTAGCTTTCGATAAACCTCTTGCCGCTATCCAAAGCCTTATCCTGAATCCGTGGTGTCGACACCGGCACCACGGATTCAGGGACCTGCTAGCACCAGTGTGTGGGCAGAAATGGTGAAGCAACTTCACCCGGAGCATCGGTCAGGTGACGTCGACACTAATGGTTTAGACGCCTGTCGTCGCGGACTTCAAGCCTTCAGGGGTTCGATTGTTAAGTGTCCAGTCTCTTTTCCGTTGCGACTAGCGCTCGTCTCCCTGCTGGCCGATGTAGATGAAACGGAGAAATCCGAGCTGGCAATGAAAAATATCGGGGGTAAGTCCGGTGAGAAAGTTTCTAGTGTTGCGACAGCAGGGACCTCCCTGCAGGGCTGTTAATTAGATGGATTTTACCGGTCTTAATAGATTTAATGCGTATAAGATTAATCGGCCGCTGAGTGACGAGGAGCGGGTTGAGAGTTTGGACACGAACCGGTCAGAAGAACTTGATCCTTTTGATTGGTTGTCTACGATAAAGTTAAATAGTACGTATATGGAGTTGGTGGACCGTTGGTATCCATGGAAAGGTTTTTCTTCGTGGCTTGGTATTATTTTTTTTGCTCCCCTTTTGTTTTCCATTGTTACCGTTGTATTGTTGATGTTTGAGAAGAACGAGTTGGACGTGTGGGTTGCTGGGTCATTTATTGTTGTTTTGTTTTCATTGTGCGCTTGTTTATTTGCCTGGGTTGTTAGCATGGATGCGTTTCGGATGACGCACTATCCTGTTCGGCTGAACAGGAAAGATAGAAAGGTGTATGCGTACCGGCCAGACGGGTCGGTGATTCGAGCAGATTGGGATAGTCTTTTTCTGTGTAGAGTAAAGAATAAATTGACTATAGGTCAGGTTTCATTTGATATTCGTGCTCATGTGTTAGATGAGAGCGGGGAAGTTGTTAAAGAGACCTTTACACTTGGATGCCCTTGTCTTGGGGGCGCGAATGACGCGTTGCAATTTTGGGAGTATGTCAGGATCTATATGGAGGATCCTGACGGTTTAGAGAAAGTTCAAGACGGCGTCGGAATGTTACTTCCCATAGATGGCCGAAGGGAAGGTTTTTCGTTTGGGGTGGTCCGTGTTTTTGCCTCAACTGCTAATCATCCATTTGTCCAGTTACTTGTGTCGCCCATAGCCGCCTTAACCATTCTTGGACGCTGGTTTGCCATGTGCACGTGCAAGGTCCCGCGTTGGCCGGAAGAGATAGAGGCTGCCTGCCCAATTGATCCTGACGACCCCTATCAGAAGGATTGGCGTGATAATGGAAAGTACGACTTCTGGGAATTCGGTTGGCCGCTGATCTGCTTTTTTGTAGGACTTGGTGTGCTGGGAGTTGGGCTCACCTTCTTGGTGCAGGAGTTATTGGTTTAAACGCCGAGCCAAGAACGATTTTTCTGGTCAAGCCGGCGCAGAGCACCGGGGTGTTCAGCGACGCGCTGGCTGTCATGGTCAATATGATGAATAAGCTCAATCCCTAGGCTCTATGGGACGATGAAAACTGGCCAAAAACGCCCTGGGCTTTTTCACAGGTGAGTCATTAACTAGTCGGGATCCGACAATTAGACTAAACGTCGTCCATGTGGTCGACTTTCGGCTGGCTACTGCGCGACACATCAACAAGGAGTGTTTGCCATGTTTGGTTCTGGAGACGGTGTCATCGTGTTGGGCGATGCCACTTCCCATGGCGGGAAGGTCATTTCCGCGCAATCCAATTATCTGCTGAACGGGACGGCGGTGGCGGTGGTGGGGGATATGGTCGCGTGCCCGCAGAAGGGGCATGGGGTGTGCAGCATTATCGAGGGGCATCCGACGATAACCATCAACGGCAAGAGCGTGGCCTTTCATGGCTGCCACACCGCCTGTGGGGCGACGCTGATCTCCGCAGCCGGTGGGGTGCATGGCCTGGGGTGAGGCGGTGTTGTCGACCCCGGTTGCCGGCCACTTTCGGTGGCGTTACCGCCTTCGCCGAGGCGGCGTTCTGTCGTCGAGGCCGTCAAACCTTCGATCCGCCTTACGTCACCGGGCGTGTATAGAAACGACGGTGGCGAGTGGTCCTCTGGAATGAGGTTCTTGTCGGAACGTTCTGATTTTTCACGAGAATACCATTCGCTATCCTTGTTTTCAGGCTGTCCTCATGAATCAGCCAGCATGACATCTGTTGCCATGCATAGGCGCACGCGTTTGCTCTGCGCTATCATTGATATCAATGCAATCATATGATGAGGTTGGCATGGCATCGATCACGATTCGCAATTTGGATGAAGAGTTGAAGGCCCAGCTTCGCATGGAGGCGGCCAGGCATGGCCATTCCATGGAGGAAGAGGTCCGTATCATTTTGCGTCGTGCCCTGAATCAGCCTAAGGCAAAGGGGCTAGGGACTCGCATACGTGAGCGATTCGCAGATGCGGAAGGTATCGAACTGGACGTGCCGCCAAGGTCTGATACGCCTCGTGATTCGGGCTTCGGCGCATGATAGTTCTTGATACCAATGTGCTATCCGAACTGATGCGGCCCAAGCCGGACGCTCGGGTTATCGACTGGCTGGATAGGCAGGACGCTAATTCCGTTACCATTTCCGCTATTACAATTGCAGAAATTCTCTATGGCATCGAGCGCCTGCCAGACGGTAGGCGCAAGCGTAGCTTTGCGGCCAAGGCGGCGGCAATGTTCGAGGAAGATTTCTCAGGACGCATTCTATCGTTCGATAGCGGGGCTGCGATTCACTACGCAGAGCAAGTCGCTGCCAGTGAGAGTGCTGGAAGGCAGGTTCACATGGCCGATGCCCAGATTGCGGCCATCTGCATCCAGTATGGAGCGGAATTGGCGACACGCAATATAAAGGATTTCGAGACCTTCAGCGTCGAGACGATCAACCCGTGGGAAATGGGCTAATACCGGTATCACCGACGGTACGGCGGCTGGTTCGGATGTAGTGGTCAGGTATTCTTTTGCCACCGATTTTTGCGCATTCCACCCGCCTTATTCACGACCCTAGCGAATAGGGGTGTTAACCGAATGGTGCACGGCCTCTGCTCGCACTTAGGCGTTGGAGCCGACGGGTGGCCGGTGGCAATACTCGCGTGGCGTTTCACAGGTCGGGTCTTTATGATGTTTTACACACAGTTCTGTGCAAAGAGACAGCCGTGTTCATCGGCCAACATCGCCGGGGCGGCGTTCTGTCGTCGCGGCCGTCAAGCCTTCAAGGATTTGAGCGTTCAGCGTTGAGTTTTTTTACCTTCGAGCGAGTGCTCGTCGGCCCTTCGGCCGACGAGCCTCGATCAGGCCACGTCATCGAGCATGGCGGCGGCCAGCAGGCGCTGGGTGTACTCGGTCTTCGGGTTGGCGAACAGCGCTTCGGCGCTGCCCTGTTCCACCACTTCGCCGTCCTTCATGACCAGCACGGTATCCGATAGCGCGCGGACCACGGCCAGGTCGTGGCTGATGAACAGGTACGTCAGGCCGTGCTTGTGCTGTAGATCGCGCAGCAGGTCGATCACCGTGACCTGCACCGAACGGTCCAGCGCCGAGGTCGGCTCGTCCAGCAGCAGGAACTCGGGCTTTAGCACCAGGGCGCGGGCAATGGCGATGCGCTGACGCTGGCCACCGGAGAACTCGTGGGGGTAGCGGTTGCGCATGGACGGGTCGAGTGAGACTTCCTCTAGTGCCGCCATGACCTCGCGGTCACGCTGGGCGCGGGTCAGGTGCGGGGCGTGGACCTTGAGCCCTTCGCCGATCACTTCGCCCACCGTCAGGCGCGGCGAGAGCGAGCCGTAGGGGTCCTGAAAGACCACCTGGAGGCGCGAGCGCAGCGGTCGCATGGCGTTCTTGTCGAGGGTGTCGATGCGCGTGTCGCCGAAGTGAATCTCGCCCTTGCTCTTCAGTAGGCGCAGTAGGGCACGCCCCAGAGTCGACTTGCCTGAGCCGGATTCGCCGACGATGCCCACGGTCTGGCCGCGCCGAATCGACAGGCTGATGCCGCGCACGGCCTCGAAGTAGTCGCTCGGCCCAAACAGGCGTTTTTTCAGCGCGAAGCGCACCCGCAGGTCACTCGCTTGCATCAGCATGGGCTCGGTGTCGGCCACCATGGCCTTGCGCCCGCGCGGCTCGGCGTCGATCAGCATGCGGGTGTACTCATGGCGTGGGTCGCGAAACAGTGCCTGGGTCTCGCCGCTCTCGACGAGCTCGCCCCGGCGCATGACGCACACCCGGTCGGCGAAGTGACGCACGATGGTCAGGTCGTGGGTGATAAATAGAATTGCCATGCCGTAGCGGCGCTGCAGATCCTTGAGCAGTTCCAGAATCTGGGCCTGAACGGTGACGTCCAGCGCCGTGGTGGGCTCGTCGGCGATCAATAGCTCGGGCTCACCGGCCAGTGCCATCGCGATCATCACGCGCTGGCGTTGGCCGCCGGAAAGCTCATGGGGCAGGCTCCGGGCGCGCCGCTCGGGCTCGGGGATGCCGACCTGGTTGAGCAGGTCGATGGCCTTGGCAGTGGCGGCGCGGCCCTTGAGCTTCTGGTGGCGGTCGAGTACCTCCTTGATCTGGTCGCCGATGCGGTGCAACGGATTGAGCGAGGTCATCGGTTCTTGAAAGATCATGGCGATGTTGCCGCCGCGAATCCGGCGCATGCGCTTGGACGTGGCGGCAAGCAGGTCCTCGCCCTTGAAGCGAATCGCACCGCGGGTCCGGGCCAGGTCCGGCAGCAGGCGCATGGCGGCGGTCGAGGTCACCGACTTGCCGGAGCCGGACTCGCCGACCAGGGCCAGGGTCTCGCCGGGTGCGATGGTGAAGCTGACGCTCTTCACCGCGGGCACGGCGCCGTGGGGCAGGTCGAAGTCCACCGACAGCCCATCGACCTCGAGCAGGGGCGTTACCGGCCCTTCGCTGGTGTCGTGCGTTGATGTGTCGCTCATGGCGATCTCCATTGCTGGGCTGAGTTAGCGCGTCTTGGGGTCGAGGGCATCGCGCAGGCCGTCGCCGAGGAAGTTCAGGCAGAACAGGGTCAGGGCCAAGAAGACCGAGGGCACCAGCAGCATCCACGGCGAGGTCTGCATCATGTCTGTACCCTCCGAGATCAGCACCCCCCAGCTGGTCAGCGGTTCCTGAACGCCGAGGCCGAGAAACGACAGAAAGCTCTCGAGCAGGATGACCTTGGGCACGGTCAGGGTGACGTAGACGATGACCGGGCCGATGGCGTTGGGGATCAGATGGCGGGTGACGATCTTGCCGTCCTTGACGCCGAGGGCGTGGGCGGCCTCGATGAACTCGCGCTGCTTCAGCGCCAGGGTCTGGCCGCGCACGATACGCGCCATGTCGAGCCACTCGACGGCGCCGATGGCGGCATAGATCAGGAAGATGTTGCGCCCGAACACCACCATCAGCAGGATCACCAGGAACATGAACGGCAGCGAGTACATGATGTCGACGAAGCGCATCATCAGGTTGTCGAGCCGTCCGCCGACGTAGCCGGAGATGGCGCCGTAGAGTACGCCTATCACCAGGCTTACGAAGGTCGCGACCAGAGCCACGGACAGCGACACGCGACCGCCATACAGGGTGCGGGTAAGCAGGTCGCGGCCGTTGGCGTCGGTGCCGAGCCAGTGGCCGCCTTCCAGGGTCGGGCCGGTGTCGAAGGCGTTCCAGTCGACGTCGGCGAGCCCCCAGGGGGTCAGCCAGGGCCCGACGATGCAGGCCAGGGTGACCAGGCCTAGAAGGGCCAGGCTGACCATGGCGGCGCGGTTCTGTGACAGGCGCCGCCAGGCGTCTTTACCGAGGCTCTCGCCGGCGACGGCGGGGCTCGCCTCGAGGGTCGATGCGGTCATGGCAGGGGTCTCCAGCACGGGTGGCGCGGGGAATTCGTTACGTCAGTCGTCATAGCGAATCTGCGGATCGAGGGCCGAGTAGATCAGGTCGACAATCAGGTTCATGAGTACGATCAAGGCGCCATAGAACACCACGGTGCCCATCACCAGGGTGTAGTCGCGGTTGAGCGCGCCCTGGACGAAATAGCGGCCGATGCCGGGGATACCGAAGATCTGTTCGATGACCACGGAGCCGGTGATGATGCCGGCGATGGCCGGGCCGAGATATGACGTGACCGGCAGCAGCGCCGGTCGCAGGGCATGGCGCCAGACCACCTCGGTCTCGGTCAGCCCCTTGGCCCGGGCGGTGCGAATGTAGTGGCTGCCCATCACCTCGATCATGCTGGCCCGCATCATCCGCGCGATGTAGGCGATCTGCTGGATCGACAGCGCGATCACCGGCAGCACCAGGTTGGGCAGGGCGCCGTCGTTCCAGCCTCCCGCCGGTAGCCAACCGAGCAGTACCCCGAACACCAGGGCGAGCAGGGGCGCGACGACGAAGTTGGGCACCGCGATACCGGCGAGCGCGGTGCCCATCACCGTGTAGTCGATGGCGGTGTTGCGTTTGAGCGCGGCGATGATGCCGAGTGGCAGGCCGATGAGCAGGGCGAGCAGAATCGCCAGGCCGCCGATCTCGAGGCTGACCGGAAAGCCCTGGGCGATCAGCTCGCTGACGCTGAAGTCCTTGTACTTGAACGAGGGGCCGAAATCGCCTTGGACAATATTTCCCAGGTAGCGGATGTACTGCTGCCACAGGGGTTCGTCCAGGTGATAGGCCGCCATCAGGTTGGCCTCGATCTCCGGGGGCAGCGCGCGTTCGCCGTCGAAGGGGCCGCCGGGGGCGACCCGCATCAGGAAGAAGGCGATGGTGATGACGATCAGCATCGTCGGAATCGCCTGGGCGAGGCGCTTCAAGGTATACATCAGCATCGCCGGGGCTCCTGGGGTGAAAGGAAGAGTGAAGTGAAGGGTGAAGTGACGGGCTGAGGGCGCGTCATGGTTGGGTCTCCTGGCGTTTGCCGCCGTCATCGTCGCCGTCATCGTCGCCGTCATCGCCGCGGCCGCCATCGTCCTCGGTCGCGGGTTTGGATACGGGCTTGGACACGTAGCGCAGCGGGTGCACGTCCAGGGCGGTGGACTGCCAGCCCTGCACCCGCGGCGACACGAGATGGGCGCTGATGTAGTCATAGATCGGCAGCAGCACGTTGGCGTCGAGCAGGCGCTGCTCGGCCTCGGTCATGAGTGCGGCGCGCTTGGCGGGATCGAGTTCCAGGGTGCTACGGCGCACCAGTTCGTCGTAGTCGGGATCATCGAATCCGGTACTGGTGGCCGCCGAGCCGCCGGTGGCATAGGCATTCAGGAAATCAAACGGATCGTCGACGGTGGCGATCATGCCATAGCGGGCAAGCTCGAAGTCGCCCTGGCGCAGGGTGGCGAAGTGTACGGCGGCCTCGCGGTTGATCAGTTCTAGCTCGACGCCGAGCGGTTTCCACATGGCGGCGATGGCCACGGCGATCTTCTTGTGATCTTCCAGAGTGTTGTAGGAGAGCGTCAGGCGTAGCGGTCGCTCCGGGCCGTAGCCGGCTTGCTCGAGCAGTTGCCGGGCCCGTGCAAGGCGCGCTGGCATATCGGCCGCGGCCAGGGGCTCGTCGCCGAGGCCGAGCCGGCCCTGGGAAGAGCCGCTCACCGAACGCGGCACGTACCAGTAGGAAGGCGTCTGGCCCATGCCGATCAGGCGTTCGGTGATCACCTCGCGGCGCAGGGCCAGGTTCAGCGCTTCGCGAATGCGAGCATCGCTAAGCGGCTGGCCGCCGCGCACATTGGCCATATAGAAGTAGCTGCCGGTCAGCGGCCCGACCTTCAGGGCGTCCGGCAGGTTGTCCTGCACCCAGGAGAAGCGGGAGGACGGCACGCCGGAGTAGGAGATATCCAGGTCACCGGCGCGGAAGCGATTAAGCGCGGCGCTAGGGTCTTCGATGGCATGGAAGACCACGCCGTCCAGCGCCACCTCGTCGGCGGCGTAGTAGCGGGGGTTGCGCTCTACCTCGATGCGATCCTGGGGTCGCCAGTCGGCGAGCACGAAGGCGCCGCTCGAGACCATGACCCCGGGCCGAGTCCATTCATCGGGGCCCCCTTCGATCAGGTGGCGCGGCAGGGGGGCGGCCTCGGTCATCGCCAGGGCCTGCAGGAAGTACGCGGTGGGCTCGGACAGGCGGATGACCAGGGTCTGATCGTCCAGGGCCTCGACGCCCAGCGTCTCGGGCGGCGCCTGGCCGGTATTGATCGCCCGGGCATTGACGATGGGGTAGTAGAGGTTGGCGTTATGGTTGGCGGTCTCCGGCATCAGCAGCCGGCGAAAGCCATACACGGCGTCGTCGGCGGTGAGCGGCTCGCCGTCTGACCACTCGGCCTCGCGCAGGTGAAAGGTATAGGTGGTGCCGTCGTCTGACAGCTCCCAGGAACTGGCGAGTCCCGGGACCAGGCTGCCATCGGCGCCATAGTCGATCAGGCGATCGAACAGCTCTCGGGTGATGCGGCTTTCCCAGTTGCCGCTGACCTGCTGCGGATCCAGGGTGCCGGGTTCGGCGCCGTTGCCGACCTGCAGGGTGGCGGCCTGGGCGCTTTCGGTGGCGCCCAGCAGGGCGATCGCCGCCAAGGCGGATGCCGTCATGCCACGCACGGCGCCAGACCTGGCAGCAGACCTGGCAGCAAAAGGGCGCAGGCCCTGAAACAGGTGTCTTGGCAGCATGCTGTCATCCTCTCGTTAGCCGGGCTTCTCGTCAGCCGGGCCTTTCGTCTGCCGGGCCTTTCGTCTGTCGGGCTCTGGATCCCGGCGAAGGCGGCCAAGGGCTGGCCGCCGTCACTGGTTTATCGTGCTAGGTGCCAGCGGCCTTACTCGTCAAACGAGATCCAGCGAGAGGGGTGGTCGTCATCGATGTTGTCTTCCCAGCCGGAGATCGCCGGGTTCACCAGGTTGCGCGAGACGTAGTACAGCATCGGCACCAGGGCATTGTCGTTCAGTGCCAGTGCCTCGGCCTGCTCGAGAAGGGCCTTGCGCGCATCGCTATCCAGGGTCTGGGCGGCCTCGTCGTAGAGGGTGTCGAACTCCTCGTTGGCATAGGCGCCGTAGTTGTTTCCGGCCCCTGCCTGGAGCAGCGCCAGGTAGTTTTCGGCGTCGTTGTAGTCGGCGATCCAGCCGGCGCGGGCCACGTCGAAGTCACCCTCGGCGATGGTCTGGTAGTGCACCGTGGCCTCGGCGTTGACGAGTTCCACCTCGACTCCCAGCGGGCGCCACATGGATGACACCGCGATGGCGATCTTCTTGTGCTCGTCGGTGGTGTTGTAGCGCAGGCGCAGGGTGAGGGGGTTGTCGGAGCTGTAGCCCGCTTCTTCCAGCAGTGCCTTGGCCCGGGCCATGCGCGCATCCATGTCGCCGGTGATGTCGTTGCCGTCGGCGTCGGTGAAGGTGACGGTCTGCACGTCATAGTTGTTGATACCGTCGGGCACGAAGGACAGCGCCGGCTGGAAGGTGCCGCCCATGATCTGCTGTGACAGCACATTGCGGCGCACCGCCATGTTCAGCGCCTCACGCACCTTGGGGTCGGTGGTGGGATGGCCTTCACGGTGGTTGAAGACGTAGTAGTAGCTGCCGAGATAGGTGGCCATGTGGGTGGCCTCGGGCACTTCTTCTTTCAGCAGCGGGTACATGCTGGAGGAATACTCGGTCATGATGTCGAGCTCGCCGGCGCGAAAGCGCGAGACGCCGGCGTTGCGGTCTTCGATGGTGTGATAGCGGATGCCATCGAGGGCCACCTCGTCGGCATCGTAGTATTCGGGGTTCTTGCTCACCGTGATGCGCGACTGGGAGATCCACTCCTGGGGCGTGAAGGCGCCGTTGGTGACGATATTGTCCAGGTCAACGAACTCGCGACCGAATTCGTCGTAGGTGTGCTTCGGCGCGGGATAGGCCGTGTAGTGGGTCAGCAGCTGAACGAAGTAGGGGGTCGGTGCCTTGAGGTGAACGACGAAGGTGCTCGCGTCCGGGGCCTCGACGCCCAGCGCCTCAAGCGGCTTGTCGCCGGTATTGACCGCCTCGGCGCCCTGCACCGGGTACAGCATGTAGGCGTACTTGGAAGCGTTGGCCGGGTCGAGCAGGTGCTGCCAGCCGAACACGAAGTCGGCGGCGGTGACCGGCTCGCCGTCGGACCAGCGGGCGTCCTCGCGCAGGTGGAACGTGTAGGTCTTGCCGTCTTCCGAGACCTCCCAGTCACTGGCCATGCCGGGCAGGATCTCGCCGCTGGGGGACTTCTTGACCAGGCCCTCGTAGACATCCATCAGCACCTGGGACTCCCAGACACCGCCGGAGACCTGAGAGGTGTCAAAGGAGGCCAGCTCCCCGGTCACGCCAAGGTCGAGGGTAGCGGCGAGGGCGGCGGTGGGCGCCATGGCGAGGGCCGACAGGGACAGCCCGGAGGCGAGCGCCAGGCGCGCCCAGGATGGACGAATCGAGGTCATGATGAGTTCCTTGCGTGGGTTGTTGTTGTGGCAGGACGCGCACATTGGGCTAATTTCGCTTAGCGCTCCGGCCTTCTTTAGACCATCACGGCTGGCGCCTGCCATGTCCATGTGAAAATTTTCATAGCGTCTTTCATTTCGTGGATGACCCCCGGCGGGTGGCGTCGAGTCGTGGTTCACGGGATGACGACGTACGACGTTTTGGCTACAATGCTTCCCCTTTATGGCGGCCCGGTTGGCCGTTTTTTTCCCTTTGATCCGCGTCCCCCTGACGCGCGCGGCTTCTAGCGGGCATGACTTAGCGGCTTCGCCCGACAAGTCGGCTCGATGGACCAGTGACGCACGGGCACGGCGGCGGATGTGGAAAGGCGACGCCCATGTTGGAAACCAATCCGATTCACAACCTCATCAAGGACCTGTCTGAACGGACAGACGTCCTGAGGGGGTATCTTTGACTATGCCGAAAAGAAAGATCGGCTAGAGGAAGTCACCCGCGAGCTCGAGGACCCGAACGTCTGGAATGATCCGGACTATGCCCAGAAACTGGGCAAGGAGCGGGCCTCGCTGGAGCTGGTGGTCGCGACCATCGACGAGCTGGATCAAGGCCTCGGCGATAGCCGTGACCTGCTTGAGCTTGCCGAGATGGAAGACGACGAGGATACCGTCGGCGAAGTTCAGGCTGAGCTTGCCTCGCTTCAGGCGGGGCTCGAGAAGCTCGAGTTTCGGCGCATGTTCTCCGGCGAGATGGACGCCAATAACGCCTATCTCGATATCCAGTCCGGGTCCGGTGGCACCGAGGCCCAGGACTGGGCCAACATCTTGCTGCGCATGTACCTGCGCTGGGCCGAGAGTCACGGCTTCAAGGCCGAGATCATCGAGCTCTCGGCCGGTGATGTGGCGGGGATCAAGTCGGCGACGATTCACGTCCAGGGCGACTACGCCTTCGGCTGGCTGCGCACCGAGACCGGTGTGCACCGCCTGGTGCGCAAGAGTCCGTTCGACTCCGGCGGTCGCCGTCACACCTCGTTTGCCTCGGTGTTTCTGTCGCCGGAGATCGACGACAGCTTCGAGGTCGAGATCAATCCGTCGGACCTGCGCGTCGACACCTACCGCTCCAGTGGCGCCGGGGGCCAGCACGTCAACACCACGGATTCCGCGGTGCGTATCACCCACGAGCCGTCGGGCGTGGTGGTGTCGTGTCAGAACCAGCGCAGCCAGCATGCCAACCGCGACTTCGCCATGAAACAGTTGAAGGCGAAGCTGTGGGAGGTGGAAATGCAAAAGCGCAATGCCGCCAAGCAGGAAGCCGAGGATGCCAAGGCCGATATCGGCTGGGGCAGCCAGATTCGCTCCTATGTGCTGGATGACCAGCGCATCAAGGACCTGCGCACCAGCGTGCAGTCGAGCAATTGCGAGAAGGTGCTCGACGGTGACCTCGACCAGTTCATCGTCGCTAGCCTCAAGCAGGGGCTCTGATCCGAGGGCGAGAACGCGCTTGGGAACTCAGCTCTCTGGTGTCGTCGCCACGCTCCGTGGCGGCGACCCACATCATTTATTCGTCCCGTCGTGACGGGGCCGCATGGGAGGCCTTCGTCGCCGCGGCGACGAAGGCCCCCCGGATCGATTCGAGACAGGTAGCCATGGCCAACCAGGACAATCCCTCCCCCGTCGATGTAGCGCAAGAAGAGAACCGCTTGATCGCCGAGCGTCGCGCCAAGCTGGCGGCCCGTCGTGAGCACGTCGCCGAGCACGGGGGCAGCGTCTTTCCCAACGATTTTCGTCGCGACAGCCTGGCGGCCGAGCTGATCGAAGAGCTCGGCGAGCACGACAAGGAGGCCCTGGAAGGCCTTGGCCGCGAGGCCGCCGTGGCCGGCCGGGTGATGCGCAAGCGTGGCCCCTTCGTGGTGCTCCAGGACGTCAGCGGCCAGATCCAGGTCTACGTCGACAAGAAGGGGTTGCCGGCCGAGACCCTTGAGGAGATCAAGGGCTGGGACATCGGCGACATCGTTGCCGGCGCGGGGCCCGTGCACAAGTCCGGCAAGGGCGACTTGTACGTGATGATGCGCGAGGCGCGTCTGCTGACCAAGAGCCTGCGCCCGCTGCCCGACAAGTTCCACGGCCTGACCGACATGGAATCGCGTTATCGTCAGCGCTACGTCGACTTGATCATGAACCCGGACTCGCGCCGGGTGTTCGAGACGCGTGCCGGCATCATCAGCGCCATGCGCCGCTTCTTCGAGGATCGCGGCTTCATGGAAGTCGAGACGCCGATGCTGCAGCAGATTCCTGGCGGCGCCTCGGCCCGGCCCTTCGTCACCCACCACAACGCGCTCGATATCGACATGTACCTGCGCATCGCCCCGGAGCTGTACCTCAAGCGTCTGGTGGTGGGCGGCTTCGAGCGGGTCTTCGAGATCAACCGCAACTTCCGCAACGAGGGCCTGTCGACGCGGCATAACCCCGAGTTCACCATGGTCGAGTTCTACTGGGCCTATGCCGACTACCGGGAGCTGATGGACCTGACCGAGGCGATGCTGCGTCAGATCGCCGAGAAGGTGCTCGGTACCACCACATTGACCTACCAGGGCGCGATCTACGAGCTGGGCCAGCCGTTCGTGCGCATGACCCTGCGCGAGGCGATCCTGGCCCACGCGGACGGCGTCTCGGCTGCCGATATCGACGAGCTGGAGGCGGCGCGTGCACTGGCCGCGCGCCTGGGCATCAAGGTCAAGGATGGCTGGGGGCTCGGCAAGCTGCAGACCGAGATCTTCGAGGAGGTCGCCGAGGCCAAGCTCGACCAGCCGACCTTCATCACCGAATACCCGGCCGAGGTCAGCCCGCTGGCGCGGCGCATGGACGCCGATCCCTTCGTCACCGAGCGCTTCGAGTTCTTCGTCGGCGGCCGCGAGATCGCCAACGGCTTCTCGGAGCTGAACGACGCCGAGGATCAGGCCGAGCGCTTCCGTGCCCAGGCCGCCGAGAAGGATGCGGGCGACCTGGAGGCGATGTACTACGACGCCGACTACGTGCGTGCCCTCGAGGTGGGTCTGCCGCCCACCGCGGGCGAGGGCATCGGTATCGACCGCTTGGTGATGCTGTTCACCGACAGCCCCTCGATTCGCGATGTGCTGCTGTTCCCGGCGATGCGTCCCGAAGTCGTGGAATGATCCACGCCGGCGACGCTGTGCCGTGACACCGGGCCGGGTCGCCCATCGGCCCGGTCAGACAGTGCCGCGGCAGGCCGCTGGCGGGGCAATATCGTTGCCCCGCCAGGATCTGGCATGCTGGCGCTGGCAAGGGAAACCGACAGCGCCCATAATGGCTGCGTTTCGACGTCGAGGAGACTGTGATGAAACTGCTCAACCGCTCCGCCCTGAGCGTCAGACCGACCCAGCACTTCGTTGACTGGATCAATGCGCTCGAGCCGACCATGGGCGATGACGACCTGACCCTGGCCGACGTCGAACGGGAAAGTACGATCTATCTGATTCCCGAGATGGATACGCCCGAGGCGCTGGAAACCTTCGTACGTGAGCGCTATCTCGATGTGCTTGAGACCGAGCTGCGGGCCTGGGAAGAAGACCAGCGCCAGTGGCCCGAGACCCTGGATTGGGCGCTGTTTCAGCGCTTCTTGCAGGTCGAGCACAGCTACCTGGCCATCGATCTCGACAACGAGACGGCGCTCGAGATTTCCGAGGTCGACGATGAGCTGGTGGGCGATCTGGAACAGGACTGACGCATCGCCTGCCGGGCTGTCCCGGTAGCGCTGTGGCGGTTCTCAGGGGCCTGGCAGCGCGTCGCCGGGCCTCTGCAAGCGCGTCTCGGCGGCTTAGCAAGCGCGTCGCCGGGCCTCTGCAAGCGCGTCGCAAGGGCTTTTACAAGCGCGTCGTAAAGAGTCCCAAGACCGGCCCAGGCCGGTCTTTTTTGTATCGAAGGAGCCAGGCTCCCGTGTGGTGGAATGCGTAATGAGTCGACTCTTCTCGACCCGTGACGGCGACGATGGACTCCCCGGCCCCGAACGGCGGTTGGCGGTCATCGCCCTGGTGCTCGGCACGCTGTTGGCGGTGATGGATACCACCATGATCAATATCGCCTTGCCGACCATGGCGCGTGATCTCGAGGTATCGGCGTCCCGGGCGGTGTGGATCACCAACCTGTTTCAGGTGGTCTGCGCGGCCATGCTGCTGGTGTTCGCCGCGGCCAGCGAACTGCTGAGCCGGCGCAAGGTATACGTCGCAGGCCTTGGCCTGTTCGTGGTGGCCGCGCTCGGCAGTGCCCTGGCACCCAACTTCGAGACCCTGCTGGTGTTTCGGGCGCTGCAGGGCGTGGGGGCGGCGGCCACGCTGTCGATTGGCCCCTCGCTGTACCGGTCGATCTTTCCGTCGCGGCTGCTGGGCAGCGCGCTGGGGCTGTCGTCGCTGGTGGTGGCCGGGGGCTACGCGGCGGGGCCATCCATCGGCGGCTTGGTGCTGTCGGTGGCCAGCTGGCCGTGGCTGTTCGCACTGAATCTGCCGCTGGGCATTGCCGCGGCGATCATGGCCTGGCGGGCTCTGCCCCGGGAGGCGCGCCGCGAGGGCAGCTTCGATGGTTATGGCGCGCTCGCCAGCATGGCCATGCTGGCAGGGCTATTCATGGCCATGGATGCGATCGGCCATCGCGCCGCCATCACCGAGGTGCTGGGCTGGCTGGCGCTGTGCCTCGGAGCCGGCACGGCGTTCGTGCTTCGCCAGCGCCGTGCGCCGCATCCGCTGCTGCCGCTGTCATTGTTCAGTGAGGCGCGCTTCTCGCTGGCAGTGGGCGCCCAGGGCACCGCCTTCATCGGCCAGGGGCTGACCTTCGTCGCGCTGTCGTTTCTGTACCAGCAGGAGATGGGCTATTCGGCGCTGCACACCGCCTGGTTGTTCACGCCTTGGCCGCTGACCATCATGCTGGTGGGGCCGCTGGCCGGGCGGCTGGCCGATCGCTTCAATCCGAGCGTGGTGGCGAGCCTTGGCCTGGTGCTGCTGCTCATCGGCCTGGTCAGCCTGGCGGGGCTATCGTCTGACGCGGCAGCGATCGACAGCCTGTGGCGTACGGCGCTATGTGGTGCCGGCTTCGGGTTGTTTCAGCCGCCGAACAACCGCGAGCTGATGACCAGCGTCCCCAAGGCCCGCAGCGCCAATGCCTCTGGGGTGATGAGCACCACCCGCACGGTTGGGCAGTCGCTCGGGGTGGCCTTGGTCGGCCTGAGCCTCGCCGCCGGCGCCGGTGTACAGCAGTCGCTGTGGCTGGGGGCCGCGACGACGCTCCTGGCGCTGATGATCAGCCTGGCGCGGATCGGCCGGGCCAGTCGTGCTCATCGTCAGGCTCGAGCCGAGCGGGCATCGTCGCGAATGCCCTGAAGGCGTACAATGGCACAGGCATGATTTTCCATTCTTTCCTACGCGAGAAGCGACCATGAGCATTCAGACGACCATCGAAGACAAACTCAAGGCCCTCGAGCCCACCGAGTTGGTGGTCGAGAACGAGAGCCATATGCACAGCGTGCCGCCGAACTCGGAGACCCACTTCAAGGTGACGCTGGTCTCCGAGCGCTTCGAAGGGCTGATGCCGGTCAAACGTCACCAGCAGATCTATGCGCTGCTGGCCGATGAGCTGTCGGGTCCGGTGCATGCCCTGGCCTTGCACCTGTACACGCCGCAGGAGTGGAACCTGCGCGGCGCGGCTCGCCCCAACTCGCCCAATTGCCTGGGTGGCGGACGCTCGTGACAGCCGAACCGGCGCGGCTGGCCTATCTGGATGCCATGGGGCTCACCGCCTGGGTGGCCCGCTACCAGTTGCCCAATGCCCGCGAGAGCGAGGCCTGTGAGTGGCCCCAGGCGGAGCCTGAAGCCCCTCGCCGCGTCGGCGCCGATAGCCTGCATGCGTTACTCAGCGACAACGAGGCAGCGACGGCACTGACGGCAGAGGTGCCCGGTGAAGCCGGTCCGCCCAGCGCCCAGAAGGCCGAGTCGGCGCCGAGGGCCCCCCAGGGGCAGCGCAAGGCGCGGGCCCTGCTGGGCGATTTCGCACTGGACAGCGCGCCGGACGGCACACCCATCGACGAGCCTTCAAGCCCCGCGCCACCGGCCAGCGGTGCCCCGGACGTGCCGGCAACGGCGTCGGCCTCTGCGGCGGCTCAGCAAGCGTTGCGCTTCGAGTGCCAGGTGGGGTGTCTCGACGGTCGTTGGCTGATGCTTGTCGCGCAGTCCGCGCCCCTGGCGAGCGCTCACCAGCGCCTGCTGGTCAACCTGTTGAGGGCCGGCGGTGTGGCGCCCGAACAGCGGCCGAGTTTCGAGGCCTTGCGTTGGCCGCTCGACGAGGGCCTGGCGGTGCGCCAGCCCCAGGACGAGGCGCGCCAGGGGCTTGCCGCCTTCATCGCCGGGCGCCGGCGTCGCGGCTGGAGTCCTGAACGCGTGCTGGTGTTTGGCGAGGACGCGGCCCTCGGCGAGGTGCTCGATGTCCAGGACGGTGCCAGCCAGACCCTGGCGCTTCCCCTGTGGCAGATGCCGAGCCTCGACGCCCTGCTCGAGGGCGCCGAGGCCAAGCGCCGGCTGTGGCCGACGCTGCGGCGCTGGCGCGAGGCCTGGGGACAGGAATGACCCCCACGCAGCGTCTTGGCCCAGGCCACCTCGAGGCGCTGCTGGCGCTTGAGGAGCGTGGTGGTGCCCGGCTGTCCTCGCCAGATGAGCTGGAAGGCGCGCTCGGCGGGGGCGATCGCGTGGTGCTGGGGATCTTTGCGGGTGGGAATGGCGCCGGCGAGCGCACACCGGGCGATGGCGTCCTTGCCGCGGATGGGCGATGTCCCGGCGCCAAGGCCGCGCCCTTGCCGGGCGATGTCGAGCCGGGCGATGTCTTGCTGGGCGATGTCTTGCTGGGCTATGCCCTGGTGGCGCTGGCGAGCTTCGACGCTGAACTCGAGGCCATTCTGGTCGCGCCCCAGGCCAGGGGCACGGGCGTTGCCAAGGCGTTATTGCAAGCGGTGATCGAGAGCGCGCGGGACGCCGGTGCCGAGCGGCTGCTGCTCGAGGTGCGCGCCAGCAACGCAGCGGCCATTGGCCTCTACCAGGCCGCGGGCCTCGCCCTCGATGGGGTGCGCCGCGGCTACTATCCCGCCGCCGAGCCGGGGCAGCCCCGTGAAGACGCCTGCCTGATGTCGCTCGGCCTTCGCTAAGCAGCGACGCCTTCGCTGGCATAAACCCCGTGCCGAGCCGTCGCGAGCCCGCCGTTATGGCCGCCGGCGCAGGCATCGCCGGTGCCGAAGCTCTCGTAGGTCTTGAAGGTCTCGAAGGTCTTGAAAGAGACGCATAACGAAAAACGGCTCCCCGAGGGGAGCCGTTTTCGTTGTCACATAGCGTTTTCGTATCGTCGCTGACGCGGCGGCGATTGCCTCAGACGCTGTGAGCCTGCTGGTGAGCCGGCGCCGGGGTGCTGTCGGAGCCGTCGTCCAGGTCGTCGAACTTGCCCAGCAGTGCGCTTAAGCGGCGCTCCCATTCCTCGCGCTCCTGCTTCAGGCGAGCGTTGTCCTCGCGCAGCTCCTCGGCTTCCATTTTCAGCAACTCCAGCGCCTCGACGGCACTGGTGACTTTCTGTTCGAGCTGGTTGAAGAGTTCCGTGCTCATCCTCGTCTCCTGGCGTGGTATGCAGGTCGAGCGCCGACGGCGCTCCTGGTGGAGTCGAGCGTAACGCCGCCGGGGCCAGGCGACAAGCGTCGCCGTGAGGCGACGCCGAAACTTCTGATCTAGTCTTGACGTCGGTAGAGTCGACCGTGACTGTCACCGGCGCGCACGTCGCGCCGCAGCTGCCAGGTGTCGGGCACCATCGGTGTCAGTTCGGCTTCGGTTTCGAGATAGATCCAGGCGCTATCGGCGAGCCACCCCCCGGCCTCCAGTGCCTCGCAGCAGGCATCGGCCAGGCCGAGGCGAAACGGCGGGTCGAGAAACACCAGCTCATGCGCTTCGGCCTGGCCCTTGAGCCAGGCGGTCGCATCGTGGGTGACCACGGTCGCCTCGTCGATGCCGAGGGTCGCCAGGTTCTCCGTCAGGGCCGTGGCGACGTCGCTATCGCGCTCGACGAAGGTGGCGCGAAGGGCACCGCGCGACATAGCTTCCAGGCCGAGGGCGCCGGTGCCGGCGAACAGGTCCAGCACGCGGGCGCCGTGGAGCTCGCCGGTGAGCCAGTTGAACAGCGTCTCGCGCACCCGGTCGGGGGTGGGGCGCAGGCCGGGCTTGTCGAGTACCGGCAGTAGCCGGCGTCGATGGTCACCGCCGATGATGCGCAGTTTACCCTGGCGCAGGGCGCCACCTTTGCCCTTGGCAGGGCGCCGCGGGCGGGCAGAAGAGGAGCGTCTTGGTGTCATGGCAGGCGATTCTACCCGGCGCCGTGTCCACAGTCATGGGGCGCGATGGTAGGATGTGACGGTTCGTTCACCGGCTGAGGCGTTGGTCATCCATGTTCGGTTTTTTAAAGCGCAAGAAGAAACACCAGGATCACGAAGAGGAGCCGACCCCGCAGGCGCCGGTCGAGTCCGCCGACGAGGCGCCGTCAGCGCAGCCCGGCGACACCCCGGAGGGCGGCAAGCGCACGGCGTCTGGTGACACTGGCGATCGGGCCGAGGCCGTGGCGTCGGGCGATGCCCTCGACACGCCTGCCGAGCGAGATATCGCGTCGGCGTCGGAGGCCGAGGTGCCGGAGCCCGTGGCTCCGCCGGCGCCGCACAGCCCGGTAACAGAAAGCCCGGTAACAGAGAGCCGGGCAGCGGAGAGCTCGGTAACAGAGAACCCGGTAGCAGAGAGCCGGGCAGCGGAGAGCTCGGTAACAGAGAACCCGGTAGCAGAGCGTCCGGCACAAGATAGTCCGGCACAAGATAGTCCGGTAGAAGAGAGCCCGGTAGAAGAGCCCCTGGAGCCCGATCCCCCGGTCGCCGAGACACCGGTCGTCACGAAGACGCCCGGCGAGCCGGAGGCGACGCAAGGGCCTGGGGGGGATGTCGAGCCGCCGCCCGAGTCCCGTTCGGAGCCGGAGCCGGCCCAGCCCGAGCGTGAGCGGGCCAGCATCATCGAGCCCAGCGGTCGCCGCGATGGCCCGGCGCTGCAGCAAAAGCCCGTAGCCGCCGCTCAAGGCTCGCCCGGGGCGGCCGACAAGGGCGCCGACAAGAAGGGCTGGTTCGCCAGGATGCGCGAGGGGCTCGGCAAGACCCGCGCCAACTTGAGCGACGGCCTGGCCGATCTGTTCCTCGGCAGCAAGCAGATCGATGATGACCTGATCGAGGAGCTCGAGACCCAGCTGCTGATGGCGGACGTGGGCATCGAAGCCACCTCCGAGATCATCGAAAAGCTCACCGCGCGGGTCTCGCGCAATGAACTGGACGACTCCGGCGCCTTGTATCGGGCGCTGCAGGAAGAGCTTGCCACCATGCTCGCGGGCGTCGCCACACCGCTGGCGCTGCCGCCCAAGGGCGAAGGGCCCTTCGTCATCCTCGTGGTTGGCGTCAATGGCGTCGGCAAGACCACTACCATCGGCAAGCTCACCCAGCGCTTCCAGCGCGAAGGGCGCAGCGTGATGCTGGCCGCGGGGGACACCTTCCGCGCCGCGGCGGTGGAACAGCTCAGGGTCTGGGGCGAGCGTAACAGCGTCCCCGTGGTCGCCCAGCACACCGGTGCCGACAGCGCCTCGGTGATCTTCGATGCGGTGTCCGCGGCCAAGGCCCGGGGCGTCGATATCCTGATCGCCGACACCGCCGGTCGCCTGCACAACAAGGGCCACCTGATGGAAGAGCTGAAGAAGGTCCATCGGGTGATGGGCAAGCTCGATGGCACGGCTCCCCACGAGGTGATGCTGGTCCTCGACGCCGGCACCGGTCAGAACGCCTTGTCCCAGGCGGCGACCTTCAACGAGGCGGTGCCGGTCACCGGCATCACCCTGACCAAGCTCGACGGCACCGCCAAGGGCGGCATCATCTTCGCCCTGGCCAAGCAGTTGAAGACGCCGATTCGCTTCATCGGCGTCGGTGAGACGCTGGATGACCTGAGACCTTTCGTGGCTCGGGAATTCGTCGATGCGCTGTTCGATCGACGCGCGGGTGACGGCGATCAATGATCGCGTTCGAGCACGTCGGCAAGCGCTATGGCGGCCGTTTCGAGGCCTTGGCCAACATCGACTTTCGCGTCAGTCGCGGCGAGATGGTGTTCCTGACCGGCCATTCGGGGGCGGGCAAGAGCTCGCTGTTGCGCTTGATCATGCGCCTGGAACGGCCGAGCCGGGGGCGGGTAGTGGTCGCCGGCCACGACATCGATCGCCTGCACGCCAGCCAGTTGCCGTTTTACCGCCGTCAGATCGGGGTGGTCTTTCAGGACCACCAGTTGCTGTTCGACCGCTCGATCTTTCACAACGTCGCCCTGCCGCTGGAGATCCGCGGCCTGCCGCCGCGGGATACCGCTCGCCGGGTGCGGGCCGCGCTCGACAAGGTTGGACTCTTGCATCGTGAGAAGGCCTTGCCCATCGAGCTCTCAGGCGGTGAACAGCAGCGGGTCGGCATCGCTCGTGCGGTGGTCAACAAGCCGGCCCTGCTGCTCGCCGATGAACCGACCGGTAATCTGGACCCTCAGCTGTCTGCCGATATCATGGCGCTGTTCGAGGACTTCAACCGCATCGGCACCACGGTGATGATCGCCAGCCACGATCTGGCGCTGATCGCGCGGCTACGCCACCGCACTCTGCGCCTGAGTGACGGTCGCCTGGTCGCGGACGAGGGGGGCGTATGAGCCGGCGCGGAGCAACCCCGCAGGACACGACTCGGCACGGGGCAAGCCGTCAGGGGGCGACCCGACACGCCACCGCTCAGCCCAAGGCAACGGCCCACAAGAGCGCGGGGAAAGGCGCCGGCGCCCCGGCAGCCACCACCAAGGCCTCGGCACGGGGCACGGGGCAGCGGCGCGCCTCCCAGGGGCAGTGGCGAGCCTGGCTGCGCCACCACCGGGCGATGTGTGGCGATAGCGCCGCGCGCCTGCTGCGCCAGCCGGTGGGAAGTCTTCTGACCATGCTGGCCATCGCCATTGCCCTGGTACTGCCAAGCGCGCTGTGGCTGACGCTCGATAGCGCCAAGCTGGTAAACGCCGAGCTCGATGCCAGCGCCACCCTGACGGCCTATCTCGAGCCCGGGGTTGGCGAGGGCGAATCGGGGCGCATCCTCGAGGCGCTGTCGGCCCAGGCCGATATCGCCTCGACACGCTTCATCAGCGCCGACGAGGGCATGGCAGAGTTTCAGCGCTCGCTTGGCCTGGACGATGCCCTGGCGCGGCTCGAGGGCAATCCGCTGCCCGCCGCGGTGGTGATCACCCCGGTGCGGCCCGACCCCGAGGCCATGGGCCAGATGGCCGAGCGCCTGGATGCCATGCCCGGCATCGACGAGGTACGCCTGGACCTTGCCTGGATCGAGCGCTTGCGTCAGCTGGCCGAGCTGGGGCGCCGGGTGACCCTGGCGCTTGGCGTACTGTTTGGTCTGGGCGTGCTGCTGGTGGTGGGCAACACCATTCGCCTGGCGGTGGAGAACCGCCGCCAGGAGATCGAGGTGGTGACGCTGGTCGGGGCCACGCATGCCTTCGTGCGCCGTCCGTTCCTCTACAGCGGCGCCTGGTATGGCCTGGGAGGAGGCTTGCTCGCCTGGGGCCTGTTGACCCTCGGCGGCGACTGGCTGGCGGCACCGGTGGCGGCGTTGGCGGCGAGTTACGGGGCCGCCTACAGTCTGCCGACGCTGGGGCTCGCCGGCTCTACACTGTTGCTATCCTGTAGTACACTATTGGGCTGGTTAGGAGCCTGGATCGCCGTGAGCCGTCATCTGGCCGGCATCCGTCCCCGCTAGGAAGGGCATCATCACAGTCATTAACGTCATTGCGTTCAGGGCGTTCGAGGGCCTACGCCGAAAGGGGAACTTTCATCTCGTTACTCCCTCTAATCGGGCATTCGATCACCCTGTTGGTCTTCAAGGGGAGACACCCTGCATATGAGCACTAGTCTTCTGCCGGTGGGTCATCTGTCACCGGGGCACGACCTCAACGGTTATATCCAGGCCGTCAACGGCATCCCGATGCTGACGGTGGAGGAAGAACGTGAGCTGGCCTATCGCCTCTATGATGATGGCGATCTCGAGGCCGCGCGTCGCCTCGTCATGTCACACCTGCGGTTTGTCGTGCACATCGCACGCAGCTATTCCGGCTACGGCCTGCCCCAGGCCGACCTCATCCAGGAAGGCAACGTCGGCCTGATGAAGGCGGTCAAACGCTTCGACCCCAATCAGGGGGTGCGTCTGGTCTCGTTCGCCGTGCATTGGATCAAGGCCGAGATTCACGAGTTCGTGCTGCGCAACTGGCGCATCGTCAAGGTGGCGACCACCAAGGCGCAGCGCAAGCTGTTCTTCAATCTGCGCAGCGCCAAGAAGCGCCTGGCCTGGCTGAACAGCGACGAGGTCAATGCCATCGCCAAGGATCTGGACGTCAAGCCCGAGGTCGTGCGCGAGATGGAAGGGCGCCTGTCGTCCCACGACGCCGGCTTCGATGCCGGGCCGAACGACGACGAAGAGTCCGCCTATCAGGCGCCGGCGCATTACCTGGACGACGCCACGCTCGATCCGGCCACACAGCTCGAAGACAGCGACTGGGAGCAGGATTCTACTCGTCGCCTGCAGGGCGCCTTGTCTGATCTGGACGATCGCTCGCGGGACATCCTGACCCAGCGCTGGCTGGCCGAGAACAAGTCGACGCTGCATGAGCTGGCCGATATCTATGGGGTCTCCGCCGAGCGCATTCGTCAGCTCGAGAAGAACGCCATGAAGAAGATCCGCGAACGCATCGGCGACGCGCTGGTGGCGTGACGGGTCGCCGAACCGGCGAGCGTGGGTCGCATCGAAGAGCGTAAAAGCGCAAAAAAACGCCCGGGCCTTTTCAGGCCCGGGCGTTTTTGTGAGTCTGCGTGATCTTTTGGTCTGCGTGATCTTTTTTGATCTGCGTGATCTGGCGCGTCGTCTGGTCGATCAGGGGCAGGGCCCGTGGGCCCCTGCCGCTGGTCAGGCCGGTATGGCGGCATCGCGCAACAGCCGCGATGACAGGGCGCTCCACTGGTCGTCCCAGAACTCGGTCGGACGGCGGCGGTAGTCGCTTCTGACGTACTGGGAAATGCGTCCTTCGAGCTGGGCGGTCAGCAGGTTGGCGCCGGCCGGGGCCGGCAGCAACGGGCGGCGTCCCTCGCGCAGCTCGGCCTCCCTCAACACCTGCTTGAACTGCGTCTCCAGGCGTTCAAACAGCTGATGGATACGCAGCCTGAGCCGCGCGGTCTCGCCGGTCAGGACGTCGCCGCCGAGCAGCCGTGACAGCCCCGGGTTCTTCTCGGCGAAGGCCAGGATCAGGGTCATGATCTGGTGGCAGCGGGCCAGCGCCTCCGGCTGGTCGTCGAGGATGCGGTTGATGCGCTCGAACAGCGTCTCCTCGATAAAGCTGATCAACCCTTCATACATCCGTGCCTTGCTCGGAAAATGGCGATAGAGCGCGGCTTCGGACACACCGACCTGTCGGGCCAAGGCCGCGATGGTGATGCGCTTGCCGCTGTCTTCTTCCAGCATCAGGGCCAGGGCCTGCAGAATCTGGTCCCGGCGGCTGGGCGTCGTGGTTTCCTGCGTCATGATGTCTGTTCTTTATCGTTTGGTGACGCCACCGGTGGGTTCCGGTGGTCGGGTTCCCTTGCGTTGTTGCCACCCGGGCTGCGCCGGGCCGAGCTTCCTTAGCTGTCTGTCTCCTGGTGCGAATTGGTGATCAAGGTGCCGACGCCTGCGTTGGTGAAGATCTCCAGCAGCGTGGCGTGGGGCACTCTGCCATCGACGATATGCGCGCTGACGACGCCGCCCTTGACGGCGTCGAGGGCGCAGCGAATCTTCGGCAGCATGCCGCCGTGAATGGTGCCGTCTTCGATCAATTCATCGACCTGGGTCGTGGTCAGGCCGGTCATCACCTCGCCGTCGCGGTTCATCAGCCCGGCGACGTTGGTCAACAGCATCAGCTTCTCGGCGTCCAGCGCCTCGGCGACCTTGCCGGCGACGAGGTCGGCATTGATATTGTAGCTGCGCCCGGCGCCGTCGACGCCAATCGGTGCGATCACCGGGATGAAGTCGCGCTCGGCGAGCATTTCGATCAGGTCGGTGGAGACATGCTCGACCTCGCCGACGTGGCCGATATCGATGATCTCCGGGGCGGTCATCTCCGGGCTCTGGTGCTCGACCTTGAGCTGACGCGCGCGAATCTGGGCGCCGTCCTTGCCGGTCAGGCCGATGGCCTTGCCACCGCACTGGTTGATCTGGTTGACGATGTCCTTGTTGACCAGGCCGCCGAGCACCATCTCGACCACGTCCATGGTCTCGGCATCGGTGACACGCATGCCGCCGACGAAGCGTGACTCGATATTGAGCTTGGCCAGCAGCTCGCCGATCTGCGGGCCGCCGCCGTGGACGACCACCGGATTGATGCCGACTTCCTTCATCAGCACCATGTCGCGGGCGAAGGAATCGATCAGGGCATCCTCGGTCATGGCGTTGCCGCCGTACTTGACCACCACCGTCTTGCCGGAGAAGCGCTGGATATAGGGGAGGGCCTCGGAGAGGACCTCCACCACCAGGCGCGGATCGCGGGCCTGTTCGCTCATGGGCGTTGTGTCTCCTGTCGGGTCTGTGGTGCCGTTACTGGGGCAGGCTCAGTTCGGGGGCGATGTCGGCCAGTGCCTTGGCGAAGCGCGTGCGAATGCGGTCCAGGGCGGCGGCGTCGTTGCCCTCGAAGCGCAGCACCAGCATCGGTGTGGTATTGGAGGCGCGGCACAGGCCCCAGCCCTCGGCGTAGTCGACGCGGATACCGTCCAGAGTCGTCTTGATGCCGTCGTCACCGAAGTCTCCTTCCTTGGCCAGGCGCCCGACCAGGTCAAACTTGGTTTCGTCGGTGACCTCGATGTTGATTTCCGGTGTGCTGACGTTCTGCGGGTAGCGCTCGAAGAAGGCATCGGCATCGCCATCATAGTGCGACAGCACCTCGAGCAGTCGAGCGGCGCCATAGAGGCCGTCGTCGAAGCCGTACCAGCGCTCCTTGAAGAAGATGTGGCCGCTCATCTCGCCGGCGAGCAGAGCGCCGGTTTCCTTCATCCGTGCCTTGATCAGGGAGTGACCGGTGCGCCACATTTCCGGGGTGCCGCCGGCGCCGTCGATGACGTCGATCAGCTTGCCGGTGCATTTGACGTCGAAGATCACCCGAGCGCCGGGGTTGCGCGAGAGCATGTCCTCGGCGAAGGCCATCAGCAGATGGTCGGGGTAGATCAGGTGCCCCTTGGGGGTGATCACGCCGAGGCGGTCGCCGTCGCCGTCGAAGGCCAGGCCAATGTCGGCCTGGTGCTCTGCGACCGCCTTGATCAGGTCCTTCAGGTTCTCGGGCTTGCCGGGGTCGGGGTGATGGTTGGGGAAGGTGCCGTCGATCTCGGCGAACAGCGGAATGGTTTCGGCGCCGAGGGCCTCGACCAGACGCGGCCCCAGCTCACCGGCGACGCCGTTGCCGCAGTCCACCACCGCCTTGAGCGGGCGGTCGAGCTTGACGTCACCCAGGATGCGCTTCAAGTACGCCTCGCGCAGGTCCTGTTCGCTGACCTGGCCCTGGCCTTCGCTGAGATCGTTGTTCTGAAGGCGCTGGTAGAGGGCGGTGATGGCGTCGCCCGACAGCGTCTCGCCGCCGAGGACCATCTTCAGGCCGTTGTAATCCGGTGGGTTGTGGCTGCCGGTGAGCATGACGCCGGAGGCGGTGCCTTCGATGACGTTGGTGGCGAAGTACAGCACCGGGGTCGGCACCATCCCGATATCGATGACGTCGCAGCCGCTCGCCGTCAAGCCGCGAGTCAGGGCGGCGAGCAGCCGAGGGCCAGAGAGGCGGCCATCGCGGGCGACGACCACGCGGTGCTCGCCGCGAGCCTTGGCTTCACTGCCGATCGCCTGGCCGATGGCCACGACGCCATCTTCAGTCAGGGTGTCGTCGACGACGCCACGAATGTCATAGGCGCGAAAGATCGTTGCGGGTACCTGGGTCATGAGTGCCGTCCTGTGATTGGCGAAGAAAATTTGGCGTCAGTGCCGCCCGGAGCTGCCGAAGCCGCCGTCGGCACGCAAGCTGGCGTCGAAGTCATCGACGATAGCGAGCTCGGCCTGGACGACGGGCACCAGCACATACTGCGCCATGCGCTCGAAGGGCTCCAGAGTGAAGCGCGTTTGGCCACGGTTCCAGACCGAGACCATGAGTTCGCCCTGGTAGTCGGAGTCGATCAGCCCGACCAGGTTGCCAAGCACGATGCCGTGCTTATGGCCGAGCCCCGAGCGCGGCAGGATCATGCCGGCAAGGCCTGGGTCGGCGATATGAATGGCGAGACCGGTGCGCACCAGTTGGCAGTCGCCGGGGTCAAGCGTCAGCGGCTCGTCGAGCAGGGCGTGCAGGTCCATGCCGGCGGAGCCGTCGGTGGCGTAGCGGGGCATGCGATCGCGCAGGCGCTCATCGAGGAGCTTGACCGCGAGACGAGGGCGGTGGGGAGAAGTGGGTTGGGACATGACGATCCTTGAGGCAAACGGAGGCGACCGACGGCGTATCTGCCGTCAGGAACAAGAGGTAGGGGGCGGTGTGTCGGTAAGCGCTGGGCGCTGGCCGATCAAGCCCAGGGCACGCTCGATCACGGTGGCGGCGAGGCGGGCCTTGCTTTGCGGCGGCTCATCCACCGACTGCAGGCCATCGACGCTGCGCCACAGGAGGGTCGCGGCGTTGTCGTCGCTGCCGAAACCGAGTCCTGCCTGGGACACATCGTTGGCGACGATCATGTCCAGGCCCTTGCGCGCGAGCTTGTCGTGGGCGTAGCGCGATACGTCCTGGGTCTCGGCGGCGAAGCCGACGACCAGGGGGCGGTCGGCGCGAGCGGCCACGGCGGCGATGATATCGGGGTTCTTCACCAGGCGCAGGACCAGGCCTTCGTCGGCGTCTGTCTTCTTGATCTTGTGCTCGGCCAGGGTCTCGGCGCGATAGTCCGCCACGGCGGCGCAGCCGATGAAGACATCGCAGGCCCCGGCCAGGCGCTGGGCTTCGGCGTGCATCTGCTCGGCGGTCTCGACATCGACTCGCTCGACGCCCGCGGGCGTTGCCAGCGCGACGGGGCCCGCGATCAGGGTGACCCGGGCGCCGCTCGCCACGGCCGCCTCGGCGAGGGCGAAGCCCATCTTGCCGGAGCTGTGGTTGGACAGGTAGCGCACCGGGTCCAGTGGCTCCCGGGTCGGTCCCGCCGTGATGACCACATGGCGACTGCCTGGCGCCGGAGTAAAGGCCGGTGAAGCGTTGTGCATAGTGTTATGCATAGTGTTGCAAATAGTGCTGGGCGATGCCCCGGGCGATGCGTTCGGCGATGCCCCGGGCGATGCGCCGGGTGATGCACCGGGCGATGCGCCGAGCAGGGCGTTGGCGATCTGCTCGGGCTCCATCATGCGCCCGGGGCCGACGTCGCCACAGGCCTGGTCGCCCTGGTCGGGGCCCAGCAGCGTCCAGCCATCCTGGCGCAGCTGTGCGGCATTGCGCTGGGTGGCCGGGTGACGCCACATGGCCTGATTCATGGCCGGGGCGATGATCTTGTCGGCACCGCTTGCCAGGCACAGGGTCGTGAGCAGGTCATTGGCCATGCCATGGACGAGGCGCGCCATCACGTCGGCGGTGGCCGGGGCGATGACGATGCGCTCGGCCCAGCGCGCAAGCTCGATATGCCCCATGCCGAGCTCCGCGTCGGGGTCCAGCAGCGAGGTGCGCACGGCGCGACCGGTCAGCGCCTGCAGCGTCAGCGGCGTAATGAAGGCCTGGGCACCGTCGGTCATCACCACCTGAACGTCACAGCCGGCCTGGACCAGCAGGCGCGCCAGCAGCGCACTCTTGTAGGCCGCAATGCCGGCGCTGATGCCGAGCAGGATGCGTTGGCCCGGCCGAACGGCCAAGGCGGGGGATGTGGGTGAGGGCATGGAAAATTCCGCACAGACATTCAGTTCATACCTTACCACCGGTCCGAGAGCATGCGTAGCCGAGCATGACGGCGAAGGTCATGTCAGGTCTGACTAAACTCACCGGGTATGTCGGCGCTTACCGACAGGCGCCGTGGCCTCACGCGGTGGCGGTCTTTGGCACGACTGGGGCTGCCGGGCGACCGCAGGCGAAGCGGCCAGCGCCGGAGCGGCAGCCGGAGCATCGACGGTCGGAGGGATGCCGGCTGGAGCACCAACGTCTGGAGCACCAACGTCTGGAGCACCAACGTCTGGAGAAATAGCGGCTGGGGCAGTAGCGGCTGGGGCACCAACGTCTGGAGCAATAGCGGCTGGAGCACCAACGTCTGGAGAAATAGCGGCTGGGGCAGTAGCGGCTGGAGCAGCAACCGTCGGGGCTTCAGCCTGAGGCACCAGCCGTCGCGCCAGCAGCAGGAGACACAGGAGACAAGGATGTCGATACGACACTGGCCCGAGGGCGAGCGCCCCCGGGAGAAGCTATTGAGCCTAGGCCCGGGCGTGCTGTCGGATGCGGAGCTTCTGGCCATCATGCTGCGGGTCGGCATCGCCGGTCGCTCGGCGGTGGACCTGGCGCGCGACGTGCTGGGGGCTTTCGGTGGGCTGCGGCCCTTGCTCGAGGCCGACTGCGAGGAGCTCTGTGCCCAGCGCGGTCTTGGCAGTGCCACCTATGTTCAGCTGCAGGCGGCTCTCGAGATCTCGCGGCGACATCTTGCCTGTCGCCTGCAAAAAGGCCAGGCGATGACCTCGCCGGCGCTGGTGCGGTCCTATCTGACCGCGCAGCTGCGTCATCTGGATCACGAGGTGTTCGCCGCGCTATTTCTCGATAGCCAGCATCGGGTCATTCGCTTCGACGTGCTGTTTCACGGCACCCTGGACAGCGCCTCGGTCTATCCGCGCGAGGTCGCCAAGCGGGCCCTGGCGCTCGGCGCCGGCGCCCTGATCCTGTCGCACAACCATCCCTCCGGAGTGGCCGAGCCGAGCGATGCCGATCGGCGTATCACCGAGCGCCTGCGGGAGGCCCTGGGGCTGTTCGATATCCGCGTGCTGGATCATTTTGTCGTCGGAGATGCAGAAGTGGTGTCCTTTGCGGAGCGAGGTTGGGTATAATGCCGCGCAGCGTTCGAGACAACAGCGATAAACGCCACGCGTTTTTGTCGATGGGGACTCGACTTGCCCAGTAGCGCCCGCTTTCTGTCATTCCGCCATGGTGGGATGGCGTACTGCCTTACGGCAAATTTTGGCGTTTTCCTTGCCCGTTGGGCGAGGCTCTGGTATAAAGTGCACCCTTTGAATTCCCTTGGGTCAAAAGCACGGGGCTTATGCCATGGGCTCGACGTGACGCCGCGCCGGTCTCTGGTCATTGGTTGGACCGAGACACGCAGCATCGCTCGCCCTTCCCGGTTTGCCCGACAGGTTTTGAACAACTCGCCACGCGGTTGGAGGCTCTCATGTCCAAAGTATGTCAGGTTACCGGCAAGCGCCCGGTGACTGGTAATAACGTTTCACACTCCCAGCGCAAGACCCGTCGTCGTTTCTTGCCGAACCTGCATTCCCATCGTTTCTGGGTGGAGTCCGAAAAGCGTTTCGTGTCTCTGCGCGTCTCGACCAAGGGCATGCGTATCATCGACAAGAAGGGCATCGAAGAGGTGCTCAGCGATATCCGTAAGCGTGGCGAAGCCGTCTAAGACAGCTCAATAGCTCGCTCACCAAGCGCGTAACTCTGGGAGATTTCTCATGCGTGACAAGATTCGTATGGTGTCCAGTGCCGGTACCGGCCACTTCTACACCACCGACAAGAACAAGCGTAATACGCCCGACAAGCTGGAAATGAAGAAGTTTGATCCGGTCGTACGCAAGCACGTGATGTACAAGGAAGCCAAGATCAAGTAACCCTTGATGGCTTCAGCCGCAGGCGAGTCGCCTGTCAGCAGAACCCGGCCTCGAGGTCGGGTTCTTGCGTATGGGGCCGGTCGAGGTGCGGTCGGTGGATCGGTTGATGTATCGGTGCCTTTACCGCTCCGTGTAGCGACCAATGCCAGCAAGGATAAGACGTCCATGCCCGAGTTGCCCGAAGTCGAGACGACCCGCCGTGGTATCGCGCCGCACGTCGAGGGCCGCGAGATTCGCGAAGTCATCGTGCGCCAGGCGCGGTTGCGCGTGCCGGTGCCGGAGGATCTGGTCGATCGCCTGGTGGGCGCGACCATTGCCCCGCTCAGGCGGCGCGCCAAGTACCTGATGGTGCCGATCGAGGGCGGCGACGGGCCGCCCTCGACGCTGCTGTGGCACCTGGGCATGTCGGGCAGTCTGCGCATCGCGCGCCTGGGCGAGTTGCCGAAGAAGCACGACCATGTCGACGTGGTGCTCGAGGGCGGCGCCATCCTGCGCTACCACGACCCGCGACGGTTCGGCTTCGTCGACTGGCTGCGCGGGGACGAGGCCCAGGACTCACGCCTTTCCCGGCTGGGTCCCGAGCCGCTGTCCGATGCCTTCGACGGCCAGCGCCTGTTCACCCTGTCGCGGGGGCGGCGCATGGCGGTCAAGCCGTTTCTGATGGATAACGCCGTGGTGGTTGGGGTCGGGAACATCTATGCCAGCGAGGCACTGTTTCTGGCCGGCATCGACCCACGCCGGGCGGCCGGGCGGATCTCGCTGGAGCGCTATGAGCGTCTTGCCAGCGCCGCTCGCGAGGTGCTGGCCGCGGCCATCACCCAGGGCGGCACCACCCTGCGTGATTTCGTCAGCGGTACCGGGGAGCCTGGCTATTTCGCCCAGCGCCTGAATGTCTATGGACGCGATGGCCAGCCCTGCCAGCGCTGCGGTGCCGAACTTCGGCGCGTCATCCTGGGCCAGCGCGCCAGCGTCTTCTGCCCGCACTGCCAGCATTGAGTCGAGCAAGGCCGGTTTTCTTGGCCATCACGTCACCCGCTGGCCCACCACTTTTCGCCCTTTCCCATGAGCTTTGATATGACCACGACCCCCACCTTGCGTCTGAAGAAACACGCCGATCGCCGCCTCAAGGCCGGCCACCTGTGGCTGTACTCCAACGAGATCGATATCGGCGTGACGCCGCTCAAGGATATCGTCCCGGGCACCCAGGCCATCGTCGAGGCGGCCAACGGCCGGCCCATGGGCGTGGCCTACGTCAATCCGCATTCACTGATCTGCGCGCGCATGGTATCCCGCGATCCGAGCATGCAGCTGGATCGTTCGCTGCTCGTGCATCGCTTGAATCAGGCGCTGTCCCTGCGCCAGCAACTGTTCGCGGAGCCGTACTACCGTCTGGTTCACGGTGAGGCCGACCTGCTGCCGGGCCTGGTCATCGATCGTTTCGGCGACGTGGTCGTGGTCCAGATCAATACCGCCGGCATGGAGGCGGTGAAGGAGGCGCTGCTGGATGCCCTCGACAAGGTCATCAAGCCGTCCTGCATCGTGCTCAGAAACGACACCAGCGGTCGCCGCCAGGAAGGCCTCGAAGAGATCGTCGAGGTGGTCAAGGGGGAGCTTCCGGAACAGGTGCTGCTCAAGGAAAACGGCGTGTCTTTCGCCGCGGCGGTGCTCGACGGGCAGAAGACTGGCTGGTTCTACGATCACCGCGTCAACCGTGCCTGGCTCAATGAGCGAGTGGCCGGCAAGCGCGTGCTGGACCTGTTCAGCTATGTCGGGGGCTGGGGCGTTCAGGCCGCGGCCCACGGTGCCAGTGAAGTGCTGTGCGTGGATTCGTCGGCCACGGCCCTCGATCGTGTCGCCGAGAATGCCGCACTCAATGGGCTGCATGAGCAGGTCGCGGTCGGCCAGGGCGATGCCTTCGAGGTGCTCGCGGCGCTCAAGGCAGACGACGAACAGTTCGATGTGATCATTCTCGATCCGCCGGCGTTCATCAAGCGGCGCAAGGACATTCCTAACGGCGAGCGCGCCTATGGCAAGCTCAATCGCGAAGCGATGCGCTTGCTCGGGCGTGACGGTCTACTGCTGTCGGCCTCCTGCTCGATGCACCTGGCGCCGGAGCGCCTGACCGAGGTCGTGCGTGGTGCCGTGCGCCACCAGGATCGTCAGGGACAGATCCTGTTCCAGGGCCACCAGGGGCCGGATCACCCGGTGCACCCGGCGATCCCCGAAACCTCTTACCTGAAGGCGTTGGGCGTGCGAGTTTTCCGCGACTAGGAGGCTGCGGCCCGGGGCGCGGGCGCCAGGTTATCTGCTACGAGAATTTTCCGCGACTCGGGCTTTCGCGATACGCTAAGCCATAGGGCGGCTTTGCGTGAGGGTGCGTGAAGGCGGCCTATGGGCAAGCCACATCCGATGCCTGGTCGGGGGTGCCTAGCCGAGGACGTCGAGCTGAGGACGTTGAGCCAGGGACACCGAGCCGGGGGCGGCGAGGAGAGACAATGGAACAAGTGGCATGGGTACGAGTGTTCAGCCACGGGAATGCCATGTTGGCCAGCCACGTGCGCAATGTCCTGGCCGCCGCTGGCATGCCCTGCGAGTTGCGTAACATGACGCTCGGCGGTGCGACCGGCGAGCTGCCGCCGCTGGAGTGCGAGCCCCAGGTGTGGGTCGCGGCGCATAACCAGCAGCGTGCCGAAGCGCTGATTCAATCGGCCCTCGATCCGGCGCAGGGCGTGCCCGACTGGGTCTGCGCCGGGTGCGGCGAGCACCTCGATGGCGCTTTCGATACGTGCTGGAACTGCGCGCGGCCAAGGCCTGCAGGGGCGTTAGGCGATTGCGGCCCCGGGGCGGCTAGCTAGGGAGATCAAGATGGACACGGACAGCACCAGTGAGAACACCAGCGACAGTGCCGCTGATAGATCCGCTGATAGACCTGTTGACAGACCCGCTGAGCGCAGCGGTGACAGCCCAGGTGATGGGCGTTGCAACAGCCCAGGTGATGGGCTTCTCGCCAGCCCCGGCGACTGGGATCTGCCGCATCCTTTCGTCATCGAGATTCTCGTAGGCGAGAGCGCCATCGACCACTACGGTCACGTCAACAATGCCGAGTACCTACGCTGGGTGGAGCGCGCCAGCTGGGAGCATTCCGGCCATCTTGGCCTGACGCTGGCGCGCTATCGCGAACTGGACAGGGCCATGGCGGTGCACCGCCATGAACTCGACTACCTGGCGCCGTCCTTCGCGGGCGAGCGTTTGGCCATGGCGACCTGGATCGTCGCCTGTGATGGCCGTCTCACCCTGACTCGCCGCTTCGAGCTCAAGCGCCTGGAAGACAACGTGACCTTGCTACGCGCCCGCACCCGCTACGCCTGCATCGCCTTGTCCAGCGGCCGTCCCCGGCGTTTGCCGCAGGAGTTCGTGGACGGCTATGGAGGGGCGTTGGTTGTCGAGGCTTGAAGCAGGACGCGGGAACGACGGCTAGCCCCAGACCTGACTCCGGTGTGCCCCGTTGATCTATCCTCTCGGACGGCGTTCTTGAGCATCGCTGGACGTGGGTCGGCGTCTTTGACGGCTCGTAGGGTGGCAGCTAATCTGACATAGATATATGTCATATGAGGTGACGGCCATGATTGCCGAGTATCGAGTCACCTACGATATGCAGGGCTATATTGACGCAGATGACCTGGTCGGCGAGCTGCATATCACCAAGCGCGAATTTGCCCATGCCGTAGGACTGAAGTATTCCGCCATTACTCGCCGTGAACGGCTTCACTCGGTATCGACTCAGCAGCGTCTTCGTCAGGCAGTGGAGATACTCAAGCGTGTGGAGCCATGGGCCGGTTCGATCCACTCCGCCTGGTCGTGGTTCCGGACGTACCCCATTGCCCCATTAGGCGACTTTACTGCCGAAGAGCTCGTGACGCGTGGTCGGGCCGATGATGTTCGGGCCTATCTATCCCATATCGCCGAGGGAGGCTATGCGTGAGCCTCTTGGCGCTTGGCTTTCGGCATCAGGGGCTGGTGTATCGCGGACACAATCCCCGCTGGCAGCACGCTCCCGAGTCGGGGGCAGGCGCGGTTCGTTGTGGGGGGCGCTGGAACCCTCCAGGCTTGTCTGCTCTGTGCACCAGCCAGCGCTTCGAGACGGCCTGGCTAGAAGCGCAGCAAGGGTTTCCCTTCAAGACCCAGCCCCTGACGCTATGCACGTACCGGGTGGACTGCGGCCCGATGCTGGATCTGTGCGATCCGGCGATTCGGCAGCAAGTCCATCCTGACCCGGAAGATTGGCTGCACGAAGCCTGGTTGGAAAAGGCGCTTCTGGGGCAGCCGGTCATCGCCTGGGGTATCGCTAATCGCCTTATAGCGATGGGCTTTTTCGGAATCCGTGTTCCATCGCAAGCGCAGGGAGCCACGCAGCGCGATATCAATATGGTGTTTTGGCGATGGACGAAACGAGCCCCTTCGATGGTTCGAGTCATCGATGATGAGCACCGACTTCACCGCCGCGTGGAGGCGTGAAGCACCGCCTTCGGCGAGCCATACGCGTGACACAGGGGGCTCTACGCAAGGCCAGCCCCGAGCGCAAGCACTGCGGGCCATCTCGCGCCAGGGCGGCGGTCAGGCCGGTGCCCTGAGGGGCTCCTGCTTCCAGGGGGCTTTTCCGCCGTTGGCTTTCAGCCATCCTCAGGAGCTCTTTCTGCCATCAGGCTCGCAAAAAGAGCAATTTTTCGCCATAAAAACAGCTTTCTCGCGATTTTTCCGTTTTTTGGTTGGCCTCTGCGCAGTAAAACATCCCTGTGCTGTAATTGGGTGGAGATCATCGGATCACCGCTTTTCAACGCAGGGGAAGACACCATGCGCATTGCCGTACCCAAGGAAATCAAGAATCACGAGTACCGTGTCGCCTTGACCCCGAGTGGCGCGCGGGAGCTGACCAGCCGTGGCCATCAGGTTGTTGTGCAGGCATCCGCGGGTGAGGGAGCGGGCTTTCCTGACGCCGACTTCGTGGCCGCCGGTGCCGTCATCGAGGCAGACGTCGATGCGCTGTGGGGAGCCGCCGAGCTGATTCTCAAGGTCAAGGAGCCCCAGGCCGAGGAGGTCGCTCGACTCAAGGCCGACCAGACGCTATTCACCTACCTTCACCTGGCCGCCGAGGAGTCGCTGACCCGGGGGCTGATCGAGAGCCGGGCGACCTGCATTGCCTACGAAACCATTACCGCGCCCCAGGGCGGGTTGCCCTTGTTGGCGCCGATGAGCACCGTGGCCGGTCGCATGGCCGTTCAGGCCGGCGCCCATAGCCTCGAGAAGGCCCAGGGCGGCGCCGGAGTTCTGCTGCCTGGGGTGCCGGGGGTGGCGCCGGCGCGCGTTACCGTGATCGGTGGCGGCGTGGTCGGCGAGAATGCCGCCCGCATGGCGCTGGGGCTCGGGGCCGATGTCACGGTGTTGGACAAGTCGATTGCGCGCCTGGAAACCCTCGATGACCGCTATCAGGGACGCATGAAGACGGTGTTCTCCTGCGCCGATGCGCTGGAGGAGGCGGTGCGCGAGTCGGACCTGATCATCGGGGCGGTGTTGGTGCCTGGCGCCGCCGCCCCCAAACTGATCACCCGGGCCATGCTCGCCGACATGAAGCCAGGCGCCGTGCTGGTGGACGTGGCCATCGATCAGGGGGGGTGCTTCGAGACCAGCCGTGCGACGACCCACGCCGAACCGACCTATGTGATCGACGGCGTGGTGCACTACTGCGTGGCCAATATGCCGGGTGCCGTGGCTCGTACGTCGACCCAGGCGTTGACCAATGCGACCCAGCCGTTCGTGGTGGCACTGGCCGACAAGGGCTGGCAGCGGGCGTTGAGGGAAGATTCACACTTTGCCGCGGGGCTTAATGTCCACGATGGCCAGGTGACCTACGCCGCCGTGGCGGAGGCCTTTGGCCTTGCGCATGTTGCCACCGAGTCGCTGCTCGGCTAGGCCAGGCATTGTCGCAGCACGTCATGGCGGCAGACTCGCGCCGCCCCGTTCGCCTTGATCGGGGCGGCGCGTTAGTATAGCGGGCATTTACGAGTCAGCAGAGTCCCGTCCATGAGCGCAACGCCGTCAGCACCTTCAGGTACCCCCGCACGAAAGACCACCCGAGTTCTCACCGGGATCACCACCACCGGTACGCCGCACCTTGGCAACTACGTCGGGGCGATCAAGCCGGCCATCGAAGCCAGCCTCGATCCGAGCGTGCAGTCCTACTACTTCCTCGCCGACCTGCATGCGCTGATCAAGTGCCAGGACCCGAAGCGGGTAGAGGAATCGCGACGTGAAATTGCCGCCACCTGGTTGGCACTCGGCCTCGATACCGACAATGCCATCTTCTATCGTCAGTCGGATATCCCCGAGATTCCCGAGCTGACCTGGATGCTGTCTTGCGTCTGCGCCAAGGGGCTGATGAACCGTGCCCATGCCTACAAGGCGGCGGTGGCCGAGAATGACGAGGCGGGTAACCAGGATCCCGACAAGGGCATCACCATGGGCCTGTTCGGCTATCCGGTGCTGATGGCCGCCGACATCCTGATGTTCAATGCCAACAAGGTGCCCGTGGGGCGTGACCAGATCCAGCACATCGAGATGGCTCGGGACATGGGCGGGCGCTTCAATCATCTGTTCAAGGGCGATTTCTTCACCCTGCCGGAGGCGGTAGTCGACGATCGCGTCCAGGTCCTGGGGGGGCTCGATGGACGCAAGATGTCCAAGAGCTACAACAACACCATTGCGCTGTTCTCGTCGGAGAAGAAGCTGCAGAAGCTGGTCCGCAAGATCAAGACCAACTCGCTGGAACCGGGCGAGCCCAAGGATCCGGACACCTGTACCTTGTTCCAGATCTATTCGGCCTTCGCGAGCGCCGATGAGGCCCAGGCGATGCGTGACGACTATCTGGCCGGCATTGGCTGGGGGGATGCCAAGAACCGCGTCTTCGAGTATCTCAACGAGCAGCTGCGCGAACCACGCGAGCGGTATCAGGCGTTGCTCGAGGATCCCGGGCACATTGAAGCGGTGCTCCAGCGCGGTGCCGAGCGGGCCCGTGAAGAAGCCGCTCCGTTGATGGATCGCGTTCGCGTAGCGGCGGGGCTTGGCCGTTTCGTTTGACCCAAATTGAGCATTCTGCACAGGATGTCGCCGCGATTCCCTATGCGAGAGCGGCGGCGTGCTAGAGTGGCCTGAAAGGCGTCGCGAGAGCGCCCACGGCCCGGACCCAGTCACCGAACGAGACGAGAGATGAGCACTGAAATCAAGCGTCCCCTCTATATTCCCTACGCTGGCCCCGCGCTGCTGGAAATGCCGCTGCTGAACAAGGGTAGCGCCTTCACCGAGCGCGAGCGTCTTCAGTTCAACCTGATTGGTCTGCTGCCCCAGAATGTCGAGACCATCGACGAGCAGGTCGAGCGCGCTTATCACCAGTATCAGCAGTGTCACAGCGACCTGGATCGACACATCTATCTGCGTGCCATCCAGGACGACAACGAGACGCTGTTCTTCCGTCTCGTGTCCGAGCATCTCGAAGAAATGCTGCCGATCATCTATACCCCGACGGTCGGCCAGGCCTGCGAGGAGTTTTCCAACATCTATCGCAACCACCGCGGGCTGTTCATCTCCTATGCCGATCGCGAGCACATGGATGACATCCTGCGTAGTGCGACCAAGGACAACGTCAAGGTCATCGTGGTCACCGACGGCGAACGTATCCTCGGTCTCGGCGACCAAGGCATCGGCGGCATGGGGATTCCTATCGGCAAGCTGTCGCTGTATACCGCCTGTGGCGGTATCAGTCCGGCCAATACCCTGCCGATCACCCTCGATGTGGGGACCAACAACCCGACGCTGCTCGACGACCCGCGTTACATGGGGTGGCGCCATCCTCGGGTTGGTCAGGAAGAATACGACGCGTTCATGGCGACCTTCATCGCCGCCGTGAAGCGTCGCTGGCCGCGTGTTCTGCTGCAGTTCGAGGATTTCGCCCAGGCCAATGCGATGCCGCTGCTCGAGCGCTACCGTGACGAGCTGTGCTGCTTCAATGACGATGTCCAGGGCACCGCCGCGGTTTGTGTCGGCACCCTGATGGCGGCCTGCCAGGCGCGCGGCGAGGGCATGGCTCAGCAGCGCGTGGTCTTCGTCGGTGCCGGTTCGGCCGGCTGTGGCATCGCCGAAATGGTGGTGGTGGCGATGATGGCCGAGGGGCTCACGGAAGCCCAGGCCCGAGCGCGGGTGTTCATGGTCGATCGCGAAGGCTTGGTGACCGATGACCAGGCCTGGCTGCGGGATTTTCAACAGCGTCTGGCACACCCCACGACGCTCGTCGAGCATTGGGATGGTCAGTCCCTGCTCGAAGTCGTCCGGCAGGTGGAGCCTACGGTGTTGCTCGGCGTCTGCGGCCAGCGCGGTATTTTCACCGAGGACGTGGTCAAGGCCATGCACGCCAAGTGCGAGATGCCGCTGATCATGCCGCTCTCCAACCCCACGTCGCGGGCCGAGGCGCTGCCCTCCGACGTGCTCGCCTGGACCAATGGCGCTGCCCTGGTGGCGACGGGCAGTCCCTTCGCACCGGTCGAGATCAATGGTCGCAGCATTCCGATCGCCCAGTGCAACAATGCCTATATCTTCCCGGGCATCGGTCTTGGCATCGTCGCCAGCGGGGCGCGTCGGGTCACCGATGCCATGCTGATGGCGGCGTCTCGGGCACTGGCCAGGGAAGCGCCCATCGTCAAGACCGGTGAAGGTGCCATGCTGCCGTCGCTGGCCCGTATTCGCGAGATCTCCAAGGCCATCGCCTTCGATGTCGCCGCCCAGGCTCAGCATGAAGGCGTGGCACTCAAGAGCGACGGCGTGAAGCTGCGTCGTGATATCGAGAAGAGCTGCTGGACGCCAAATTACCGCGACTATCGTCGTCGGGCGTTCTAGTTCGTGTGCGGGGCGTCGCGCCTCGTCGGCACCGATGCGGGCGTGCCTCGCTGTCGCGGTGTACGGGATGGCCCGTATCGATAGCCCGTATCGATAGCCCGTATTGATAAAGAATGGCCCAACCGGTCAGCCGGCTGGGCCTTTTTGCTGCGTTTGAGCCGCTCGCGAGAGCCCCTCACTCAAGAGCCCCTCACTCGAGAACCCCTCTCGGAAGAGGGGCGAGCGGAAGAGGGGCAAGCGGAAGAGGGGCGAGCCCGCCTTCTTATCAGGCGGCGCCGATCATCTTGCGCAGCACGTAGTGCAGGATGCCGCCGTGGCGGTAGTACTCGAGCTCGTTGGCGGTGTCGATGCGGCACAGGGCGTCGAGGGTCTTCTCGCCCTTGTCGCCCTTGATGGTCACCTTGACCTTGCCGCCGGGGCTCAGCTCGGCCAGGCCCTCGATGGATACCGTCTCGTCGCCGGTCATGCCGAGCGACTTGCGGTCTTCGCCCTCGGGGAACTGCAGCGGAACCACGCCCATGCCGATCAGGTTGGAGCGGTGGATACGCTCATAGGACTCAGCCAATACGGCACGCACGCCGAGCAGCAGGGTGCCCTTGGCCGCCCAATCCCGAGAGGAGCCGGTGCCGTACTCCTTGCCGGCTACGACCACCAGCGGGGTGCCGTCCTGCTGATACTGCATGGCGGCATCGTAGATCGCCATCTGCTCGCCGCTTGGCACGTGGCGAGTCTCGCCGCCGATGACCCCGTCCAGCATCTCGTTTTGAATGCGCACGTTGGCGAAGGTGCCGCGCATCATCACCTCGTGGTTGCCGCGCCGGGAGCCGTAGGAGTTGAAATCAACCGGCTTGACGCCGTTCTCCTGCAGGTAGCGGCCGGCGGGACTGTCGGGCTTGATGGCGCCGGCCGGCGAGATGTGGTCGGTGGTCACCGAGTCGCCCAGCATGGCCAGGATATTGGCGTCCTTGACGTCCTCGATCTTGGCCGGCTCCTTGCCCATGCCTTCGAAGAACGGCGGGTGCTGGATGTAGGTCGAGTTTTCGTCCCACTCGTAGACTTCGCTTTCGGGCACGTTGATGGCTTTCCACACGTCGTCGCCGTCGAAGACCTCGGCGTATTCCTTGTGGAACATCTTGGTGTTGACCTTCTCGACCGCTTCGGCGACTTCGGCCTGGCTCGGCCAGATATCCTTGAGGTAGACCGGCTTGCCGTCGCTACCCTCGCCGAGGGGTTCGGTGCTGAGGTCGCAGCGCACGTTCCCGGCCAGGGCGAAGGCCACCACCAAGGGCGGAGAGGCCAGCCAGTTGGTCTTGACCAGCGGATGCACGCGGCCCTCGAAGTTGCGGTTGCCCGACAACACCGAGGCCACGGTCAGATCACCGTCCTTCACCGCTTGCTCGATAGGCTCGGGCAGGGGCCCGGAGTTACCGATGCAGGTGGTGCAGCCGTAGCCGACCAGGTTGAAGCCGAGCTCGTTGAGGTCATCCTGCAGGTCGGCGGCGGCCAGGTACTCGGTCACCACCTTGGAGCCGGGAGCGAGTGATGTCTTGACCCAGGGCTTGGTGGTCAGGCCCTTCTGCTTGGCCTTGCGGGCCAAGAGCCCTGCGGCCATCATCACGCTGGGGTTGGAGGTGTTGGTGCAGGAGGTGATGGCGGCGATGACCACGGCGCCGGGATCGAGGCTGAAGTCCTGGCCATCGTAATTGACCTGCTGGCTGGCCGCGTGCTTGTAGCTACGGGCCACCCCCACGGCGGTCTGGCCACCCTCCGACTCGAGCTTGTCGTCCCGGGACTCGCCGGCCGATTGGCTCTCGTCTGCCATCAGCTTTTCGAAGGTGGCGCCCAGGTTCGACAGCGCAACGCGGTCCTGGGGACGCTTGGGCCCGGCCAGGCTGGCTTCGACCTCGTTCATATCCAGCGCCATGGAATCGCTGAAGATTGGCTCATGGCCCGGCTCGCGCCACAGACCCTGCGCCTTCGAGTAGGCCTCGACCAGGGCAACCTGTTCGTCGTCACGGCCGGACAGGCGCATGTAGGTCAGGGTCTCGTCATCGACCGGGAAGAAGCCGCAGGTCGCGCCGTACTCGGGCGCCATGTTGGCGATGGTGGCGCGGTCGGCCAGCGGCAGGTCCTTCAGGCCGTCGCCATAGAATTCGACGAACTTGCCGACCACGCCCTTCTTGCGCAGCATCTCGGTGACGGTGAGCACCAGGTCGGTGGCGGTGATGCCTTCGCGCAGCTTGCCGTTGAGCTTGAAGCCGATCACCTCAGGGATCAGCATCGACACCGGCTGACCCAGCATGGCGGCTTCGGCTTCGATGCCACCCACACCCCAGCCGAGCACGCCGAGGCCATTGATCATGGTGGTGTGGGAGTCGGTGCCGACCAGGGTGTCGGGGTAGGCCAGGGTCTTGCCGTCCTCTTCCTTGGTCCAGACGGTCTTGCCCAGGTACTCGAGGTTGACCTGGTGGCAGATGCCGGTGCCCGGGGGGACCACGCGGAAGTTGTCGAAGGCCTGTTGACCCCAGCGCAGGAACTCGTAGCGTTCGCGGTTGCGCTCCATCTCGATGGCGACGTTGTCCTTGAACGAGCTTGGGTCGCCGAACTTGTCGACCATCACCGAGTGGTCGATGACCAGGTCGACCGGCGATAGCGGGTTGATCTTCGACGGCTGCTCGCCGAGGCGTTCGACCGCAGCCCGCATCGAGGCCAGATCGACCACGCCGGGGACGCCGGTAAAGTCCTGCATCAGCACACGCGCGGGGCGGTAGCCGATCTCTCGGGTGGAGCGAGCTTCCTTCTGCCAGTCGACCAGCGCCTGAAGATCGTCGTGCGAGACGCTCTCGTCGTCGGCGAAACGCAGCTGGTTTTCCAGCAACACCTTGAGGGTCATCGGCAGTCGATCGATGTTGCCCAAGGCCTTGGCGGCCTTGGGCAGGCTGTAAATGGCGTAGTCCTTGTTGCCGACCTTCAGTGTGTCCTGGGTATCCGGTAGGGAATCGGTACTCATTGCAGTCCTCCTGATGCGGTGGGTGTCGAACGGTCCTGTTCTTATAGGGTACATGGTCATCATAGATGGACTCTTCAACCGCTGTCTGCCGCTATGCCTGCTTCGACACGGCTTGAAAAGTGACGCTATCGTCGCCATATGGCTATGACACCAAGGTGTCAGGAGCGTGTCGTGCACGAAGAAACGTTACCGACCTGGGGCGTGAACTGTCCCTATTGCGATGCCGGCTACGACTTGCTGGTCGATGTGTCTCAGGGCAGTCACGAGACCTGGGAGGATTGCCCGCAGTGCTGCGCGCCGATCCACATGCGTATCGAGGTCGACCCGGTCAGCGAAGAGATCGTCTCGGTGGTGGTGGGTTCGGACGACGATGTCATCTAGACGCCATCCCCTCGTTTCCCTGGACCGGCGCCGTTGCATGTCCTGTCATTGCGGCTTCATCGTTCGGGCGAGACAATAGCGCCTCGCTATGCGGTCGATAATCACGATCGTTTGGCATCGGACGTCGCCTTGGCCTAAGGTGATCGGTCCACGATTTTCCGGGAGCCCCGCAGATCGGCTTCCACCGTCAGTTTTTACCCTGCTTCTCAAAAGGAGATTCGCATGAGCGTACTGGTTGGACGTCAAGCCCCTGATTTCGACACCGCCGCCGTCCTTGGCAACGGCGAGATCGTCGACAACTTCAAGCTGTCCGACAGCAACGGCAAGCTTCGCGTACTGTTTTTCTGGCCGCTGGACTTCACGTTCGTGTGCCCGTCGGAAATCATCGCCCACGACAACCGCCTCCAGCAGTTCAAGGAGCTGGGCGTTGAAGTGATCGGGGTTTCCATCGATTCTCAGTTCACCCACCACGCCTGGCGCAAGACCAGCCCGGATAACGGCGGCATCGGTGAGGTCGGCTTCCCGATCGTGGCCGACGTCAAGCACGAGGTCACTCAGGCCTACGGCATCGAGCACCCGGACGCTGGCGTTGCCATGCGCGCTTCCTTCCTGATCGACGAGCACGGTGTCGTTCAGCATCAGGTCGTCAACAACCTGCCGCTGGGCCGCAACGTCGACGAGATGCTGCGCATGGTCAAGGCGCTCAAGCACCACAATGAGCATGGCGAAGTCTGCCCGGCTGGCTGGGACGAAGGCCAGGAAGGCATGAAAGACACCGCCGAAGGCGTGGCCAAGTACCTGGGCGCGCACTCCAGCGCCCTGTAAGGCGTTCGGTGACAAGGGCAGGACGCCGCTCAGGCGTCCTCTCGTCGTATCCCGTATCCGACGTCCTGCGGGGTGACCATCTCACCCCGCGTGGGGCTTGGGCCATGCCGGGGCAGATCCTGCGCAGGCATCGCCGAATCCGCCACATCTCTGTCGGTCACATCTGTGTCGTCGCTCCCGGTCGAGAAGCGGCTCCTGTGTCTTATTGCGTGAGGTTTGTATGAGCGAAGTGCGCCACGAACGACTGATCATCCTGGGCTCGGGTCCTGCCGGCTACAGCGCCGCGGTGTACGCCGCTCGAGCCAACCTGAAGCCGCTGTTGATCACCGGCATCCAGGCTGGCGGTCAACTGACCACCACCACCGATGTGGACAATTGGCCCGGTGATGACGAAGGCGTCCAGGGGCCGGAGCTGATGGAGCGGATGAAGCGTCACGCCGAGCGTTTCGATACCGAGGTGCTGTTCGATCATATCCACGAGGTCGCGCTGGGCGAGCGCCCGTTTACCCTCAAGGGTGACAACGGTACCTACACCTGCGATGCGCTGATTATCGCCACGGGCGCCAGCGCTCGTTATCTGGGGCTGCCGTCGGAGCAGCAGTTCATGGGGCAAGGGGTGTCGGCCTGTGCCACCTGCGATGGCTTCTTCTACCGCAACCAGGACGTGGTCGTGGTCGGCGGCGGCAATACCGCCGTTGAAGAAGCGCTGTATCTGTCCAATATCGCCGCCAAGGTGACGCTGGTGCACCGTCGCGATTCGCTGCGCGCCGAGAAGATCCTGCAGGACAAGCTGTTCGACAAGGCCGAGAGCGGCAATGTCGAGCTGGTGTGGAACCACACCCTGGATGAGGTGCTGGGCGATGGCTCCGGCGTGACCGGGGTTCGCCTTAAAGCGGTGGCCGACGGCGCCACCCGTGAGATCAAGGCCCCCGGCGTCTTCATCGCCATCGGCCATAGCCCGAACACCGGCATCTTCGAAGGCCAGCTCGACATGGCCGGCGGCTACATCAAGGTGCAGTCAGGGCTTGAGGGCAATGCGACGGCCACCAGCGTGCCGGGCGTGTTCGCCGCCGGTGATGTGATGGATCACGTCTATCGCCAGGCGATCACCTCGGCCGGCAGCGGCTGCATGGCCGCCCTGGATGTGGAACGCTACCTCGACGGCTTGGCCTGAGCCGCCGAGGGCGCCGCCGGGCCACATGGCCCATGGCCTGAGCCGTCGCCGTGAGCGGCCCCTGCACCGCCCGCGATCCAGCACCGCCCGCGATCCAGCACCGCCCGCGATATCGGGGCGGTGCTGGCGTCTGGGGGCCGGGAGGTCTCGGTGGCACCGTCTCAGTAGTGAGGTGGAAGCTCGTCGTCTGGCCCAGGGGTCATGCCCTGACCGGTACTGGCTTGCATGTCCTTAAGGCGTGTCTGCATCAACTCGCCGAGGCGCTCAAGCTTCATCAGACGGCGCTCCTGTTGCGCAATCGCCTGATCCAGGGTGTCTAGCCAGTGCTCTTGATAGGCCACGCGGCTCTCCAGCGCCTCCAAGCGCTGTGCTGTATCGGCGGACTCCTTGTCAACACCCGTGATAGACTGATGTTGCGGTGTGTCACCGTTCATCGTGATACCCGCCTGCCCGCCGGGCAGCAGGACGCTTGCGCTGTCGGGAGCGGCGTCGGATACGTCAATGACAAGGACGTATCCGATTCGTGCTTTGACACCGAGCGCTTCGATTCGTTGCGCTTTCGCAGTATTCGTCCCATGGTCATTCCATCCGTTTTTACGCCAAGAGAGTATTCAAGGTCCATGAAAAGAAGGGTTGTGTTTCGTTGCAGTGTAATCAGTCTGCTGCTGGCCGCACCGGCACCTTTGCTGGTCGCGTTGCTGGCGAGCCTGGGCGCCGGTGTCTCGATCGAGGTGCTGACCTCGAGCATCGAGGAAGATCGTATCCTGGCCGGCTACGTCTTTGCGGCGGCGGCGGTGTTCGCCTTGTTGATGCTGGCCACCCTGGCCGTCAATGCCCTGACGCCCCAGCTCGTCAACCTGGCCGAGGTGGAAGATGATGACCGTGAGATCGGAGAGGTCAAGTGGTTCAACGTCAACAAGGGCTATGGGTTCATCACCCGGGACGGCGGCGAGGACGTGTTCGTCCACTTTCGCGCCATTCGCGGGCGTGGCCATCGCACCCTGGCCGAGGGCCAGCGTGTGCGCTATTACGTGATCGAGAACGACCGTGGCCTTCAGGCCGACGATGTGACCGTGATCACCTGACGGCCCTGGCTTGACCACCGGGCGCCGCGTTGCTGTCTGGTGCCGAGATGACCGATGACGCCCCGCCCTCGAGCGGGGCGTCGTTGTGTGGGGGCGCCCCCAGGCCGCGGCGACAGGTCGCTTAGGCCCCGGCAGAGCCCCTGGGGTGGCGCCTCAGCGACCCGAGTCGGGCCAGTCGATGGGCTGTTCGTTACCGTCGGGGGTGACCTGGAGGAAACGGTCGGGGTCATCGCCCGGCTGCCAGCCGCCCAGCGAGCAGCGCACCTCACAGCCGAGTGCCTCGGCGGCGGCCCGGGCGCAATCGACGTCCGTCGGCCAGGGGGTCGCGGCGCTGTCGAACCACAGGCTGGCGAAGCCATCGGCGGCCTTGGCCACCAGCAACACCGGGACAGCGGCACCTTCGCGCTGGCCTTCGGTGCGCCACTTGAGCTTGCCGCTGGCGGTCAGCGGCGGCGCCTGCATGACGGCGCCCAGCCAGTCGCTGATGCGCTCGGTATCGGCCTGGGCCAGGTAGATCTCGATATCGGGATAGCGATGCATGCGTACCTCAAGCCGATGTGGTGGTGGTGTCGGTGAACAGGCGAACGAGGATAGCCTCGTAGATGGCGCTCAGGTCATCCAGATCGCTGGCCAGTACGCGCTCGTCGACCTTGTGAATGGTGGCATTGCGTGGGCCCAGCTCAACCACCTGGGTACCGAGGGTCGCGATGAAGCGGCCATCCGAGGTGCCGCCTGACGTCGACAGTACCGGTGTCGTGCCGGTGACATCCGCCACGCCGTGCACGGTAGCGTCCACCAGCGCGCCTTCGCGGGTCAGGAAGGGGGAGCCGTTGAGGGTCCAGTCGATCTCGAAGTCCAGATCGTGACCGCGCAGCAGGGTTTCGGTGCGCTCACGTAGTTCGGTGTCGGTGGTCTCGGTGGAGAAGCGGAAATTGAACACGATTTCCACGTCGCCGGGAATGACGTTGGTGGCGCCGGTGCCGGCGCGGATGTTGGAGATCTGGAAGCTGGTGGCAGGAAAGCAGTCGTTGCCCGCATCCCAGTGTTCGTTGGCGAGAGCATCGAGCGCCGGGGCGACTTGATGGATGGGGTTGCGCGCCAGGTGGGGGTAAGCCACGTGGCCCTGGATGCCGCGTACCCTGAGCACGCCACCGAGAGAGCCGCGGCGGCCGTTCTTGATCACGTCGCCGAGGCGTTCGGTAGAGGACGGTTCGCCGACGATGCAGTAGTCGAGACGTTCGTTGCGCTCGCGCAGGTGTTCGACCACGGCCCGGGTGCCATCCACCGCCGGCCCCTCCTCATCGGAGGTGATCAGGAAGGCGATGCGCCCCTGGTGGTCGGGGCAGGTCGCGACGAAACGCTCCGCGGCCGTGATCATGGCGGCCAGGCTGCCTTTCATGTCGGCCGCGCCGCGCCCGCGCAACATGCCTTGCGCGTCGATCTGCGGAGCGAAGGGAGGGGTCTGCCATTGGCTCTCTGGCCCGGTGGGCACCACGTCGGTGTGGCCGGCGAAGGCCAGCACCGGGCCGTGATGCCCACGCACCGCCCAGAAGTTCTCCACATCGCCGAAGGTCAGGCGCTCGACTTCGAACCCCAGGCGCTCGAGGCGCTCGATCATCAGCGCCTGGCAGCCTAAGTCATCCGGCGTCACCGAGGGGCGCTGAATCAGGTCCATGGCCAGCGCCAGGGTGGGAGAGAGCGCTGCGCCGCTGGCGGCGACGGGGGCGGGTGTTTCGGTAGTCGGCATAGGCGTCTCGAAGACGCTGCGCCGGCTTACGCCGGCGAGCGAATCAGTTGTGGGCGTGGAGGGCTTCATTAAGCGCGATGGCGCTCTTGTTGGTCAGGCATTCGATGCGGCCGTTCTTGGAGTTGCGGCGCAGCAGCAGGTCGGGCTGCCCGGCGAGCTCCCGAGCGGCCACGGTGCGCACTTCCTGGCCCTGGTCATCGAGCACGGCGACCTTGGCGCCGGCGGTGATGTAGAGGCCTGCCTCCACGGTGCAGCGATCGCCCAGCGGGATGCCGATACCGGCATTGGCGCCGATCAGGCAGCCTTCGCCCACGGCGATGACGATATTGCCGCCGCCGGAAAGGGTGCCCATGGTCGAGCAGCCACCGCCGAGATCGGAGCCCTTGCCGACCATGACGCCTGCCGAGATGCGTCCTTCGATCATGCCCGGACCCTCGGTGCCGGCGTTGAAGTTGACGAAGCCCTCGTGCATCACGGTGGTGCCTTCGCCGAGGTGAGCGCCCAGGCGCACCCGGGCGGTATCGGCGATACGCACGCCCCCCGGGACCACGTAGTCGGTCATCTTGGGGAACTTGTCGACGCAGTCCACCGACAGCGGGCGGCCTTCCAGGCGAGCCTTGAGGCGGCGGGCGGGCAGTTCTTCGATGTCGATGGGGCCTTCGCTCGACCAGGCGATATTGCGCAGCAGGCCGAACATGCCGGTCAGGTCGACGCCGTGGGGCTTGACCAGGCGGTGGGACAGCAGGTGCAGCTTGAGATATACCTCCGGGGCGGTCTGCGGCGGCAGGTCTTCGCTGAGGAAGGTCGCGACCAGCGGACGCTGGCTGGCGGCCAGGCTCGCCGCGAGATCGGCCTGGACCGGGTGGCCGGCATCACGCAGGGCCTCGGCAAGCGCTGCGCAGTGCTCCGGCAGAAAGCTGACGGCGGCGTTGCCGGCGGGGGCGTCGAGGACCTTGGCGGCCGCCGCGGTCAGGCTCGCATCGGGGTTGAGCAGCGGAGCCGGGTAGTAGACTTCGAGCCAGTCGCCCTGGGTGTTTTGGGAGCCGATACCGAGTGCAAAACTGAGCATGTGCTTGTCCTTGAAAGGTGGAGGAGTCGGGGTCAAAGGGTGTCGTAGTCGCCGTCGCGATAGCCGACCAGGATGTCGTCACCGGTGTCCAGCAGCGGGCGCTTGATCAAGGTCGGATGGGCGAGCATCAGCTCGCGGGCCTTGTTGGCATCCGCGTCGGCCTTGGCACTGTCGGGCAGCTCGCGCCAGGTGGTGCTGCGCTTGTTGAGCAGCGTCATGACCGGCACCGAGAGCAGGAAATGTTCGAGCAGGGCCGCCGAGACGCCATCGTCGCGCAGCTCGTGGACCTGGTACGGGTGGCCGCTGCTGTCGAGCGCCTTGCGCGCCTTGCGGCAGGTGTCACAGCTCTTCAGCACGTAGAGCGTCAGCATGGAAAGCCTCCAGTCGGTAGCGAGCGGTCGTGGGTATCAGATTAGCCGCGTTCGAGTAGGTCACGCAGGCGTTGGGCGGCCTCGCGTGTCGGCGCGAGGGCATCGACCAGGGCCAGGCGCAGGCGGCCGCTGCCGGGGTTGATGCCATTGGCGCCGGGGCGCCCCATGTAGCTGCCCGGCAGTACGCTTAAGTGGGCCTCCGCGTAGAGGCGTCGGGTGAAGGCTTCATCGTCGCCATCGGGTACCGCCGGCCACAGGTAGAAGCTGGCTTCGGGCGTCGAAAAGTCCATCACCGGCGCGAGGATCTCGGTGACCGCGGCAAATTTTTCGCGATAGGCGTCGCGGTTGGCGCGCACGTGGGCCTCGTCGCTCCAGGCGGTCATGGAGGCGTGCTGGATCGGCAGCGACATGGCACAGCCATGGTAGGTGCGATAGCGCTTGAAGGCCTGGATCAGGTCGGCGTCGCCGGCGACGAATCCCGAACGCAGTCCAGGCAGGTTGGAGCGCTTGGACAGCGAATGAAAGACCAGGCAGCGATGGTAGTCGTGGCGCCCCATGGCCGCGGCGGCTTGCAGCAGGCCGGGCGGCGGCGCGTCTTCATCGAGGTACAGCTCGGAGTAGCACTCGTCGGAGGCGATGATGAAGTCGTGCTCGTCGGCGAGCTCGATCAGGCGCTGGAAGTCCTCGATCGGCGTGACCGCACCGGTGGGGTTGCCCGGCGAGCAGACGAAGATCATCTGCACCTGGCGCCAGTCGTCGCTGGACACGGCGTCGATATCCGGGCGGAAGCCGTTGGCGGCGACGGCGTCCAGGTACAGGGGTGTGCCCCCGGCCAGTAGCGTCGCGCCTTCGTAGATCTGGTAGAACGGATTGGGCACGGCGACCCGGGCCGGCCGCGATCGATCGAGCATCGCCTGGACAACGGCGAAGATGGCCTCTCGGGTGCCGTTGACCGGCAGCACCTGGGTCTCGGGGTCGAGTCCGGCCAGGGCGAAGCGGCGTGTCGTCCAGTCGGCGATGGTGCGGCGTAGCTCCGGCAGGCCGGTGGTTGCCGGGTAGCGCGCGAACTCCGCCTGATGGCGATGCAGCGTTTCGAGGGCGGCAGCGTACGGCGGGTGCTGCGGCTCGCCGATGGTCAGGGCCAGGGGCTCAAGCTCCGGCGGCGGGGTGAGCGCCTTCTTCAGGGCGGCGAGGCGCTCGAAGGGGTAGGGCTTGAGGGCATCGATGTCGGGGTTCATGAGTGTCCAGGCGCGCCTTTTTAGGCGTCGTTATCGTGGCAGCGTTGTGCTAGGGGCTGACGGGGCGCCAGCCGTCTACGCCGTTATCGGCGAGAGCGCGGATGGTTGGCGCCGGGCAACGATTATAGGGAAGGCACCGAAAGGGCTCAAACCCGGACCGGTCGTGGCCTGCTCGGGGAGGGCCTAGCGTGCCAGGGGCGGCGCTCCTAGCCCTGAATGCTCAGCACCTCGGTCAGGCGCTCGCGCAGTTTCTGCTGGCGCTCGGGGTCGGTGAGCGGAGCGCCATCGCGATCGGTGATGTAGAACACGTCTTCGACGCGTTCGCCGAGGGTGGCGATCTTGGCCGCGGACAGGGCGATGCCCTGCTCCATGAAGATACCGCCGACCCGGGCCAGCAGGCCGGGGCGGTCCGGTGCGGTCAGCTCCAGCAGGGTACGGTCGCCGCCCGGGTCCTGCTCGATGGTGACCCGGGTCGGCACCTTGAAGTGCTTGAGCTGGCGCGGCGTATGACGGGTGACGATGGTCGGATAGTCGTCGGGGTCATCGAGCTCTTCGACCAGATGGCGGCGGATCTCTTCCAGCCGCTGCGGCTCACGGATGGCGCGACCATGATCGTCCAGCACGATGAAGGTGTTCAGCGTCCAGTCGTTTAGTGAGGTGGCGATGCGGGCATCGTGGATCGACAGGCCAAGCTGCTCCATGGCCGCGGCGGTGGCGGCGAACAGGTCATCCACCGAGCGGGTGTGAATGAACACCTTGGTGCCGCCCTCGGCCATGTCGTCGGTCGGGGCGTTGATCAGAATCAGCGGCAGCTCGTTGCCGAGGTGGCCAAGCATGCCCTGGGTCTGCCACACCACTTCGCTCGGCGCGTACTGCAGGAAGAAGTCCTCGCCAAGGGACTGCCACAGGGCGTCGACCTTGGTCATGTCGGCGCCGATGGTGGCTAGCAGCGAATGGGCCTCTTGGCGGGTTTCGTTGATCCAATCCTCGCGCTCCAGCGGGTTCTCCAGGCCGCGCCGCAGGGCGCGCCGGGTCTCGGCATGGAGCTGGCGCATCAACGAGGCTCGCCAGCCGTTCCACAGGGTCGGGTTGGTGGCGTTGATGTCCGCCACCGTCAGTACGTAAAGGTAATCGAGGCGCGTCTCGTCGCCCACCGTGGCGGCGAAGTCGCGAATCACCTCGGGGTCGGTGATGTCGCGCTTCTGGGCGATCATCGACATCAGCAGGTGGTGCTCCACCAGCCAGCTGGCGAGGCGCGTATCGCGGTCCGAGACCCGGTGCTGGCGCGCGAACTCCTCGACATCGCGGGCTCCGATCAGCGAGTGATCGCCGCCGCGGCCCTTGCCGATGTCGTGGAACAGGCCGGCGATCCACAGGGTCTCCATCTTCGGCAGCTGGTGAATGAGGGTCGCGGCGACCGGGAACTCCTTTTTCGCCTCGGGTTTGCGAAAGCCATGCAGGCACTTCAGCAGGCGCAGGGTGTGGGCGTCCACGGTGTAGATATGGAACAGGTCATGCTGCATGAGCCCCACCGCCTGGCCGAAGGCGGGCAGGTACTTGCCGAGTACGCCGTAGCGGTTCATGCGCCGCAGCTGGCGGGCGACGTTGCCGCTGGAGCGCAGCAGGGCCATGAACAGCGCCTGGTGATGCGGATCGTCGCGATAGAAGTCATCGATCAGGTGGCGGTGATCGCGGATCAGCCGGATGGTGTCGGCACGTACGCCTTCGATCTCGGGGTGTTCGGCCATCAGGTAGAAGAGCTCGAGCAGCGCCGAGGGCTCATCGCGAAAGACATTGCGTGAGCGCGCCTGGATATAGCCGCCGGCGATCTCGAAGCGTTCGTTCAGAGGACTGACCGCCGGTGTCTCGTTGGGCCGCAGGATGACTTCGTCGAAGTGCTGCAGGAGCATGTCGTTGAGGCCGGCAAGGGCGGTGACGTGGCGATAGTAGCGCTTCATGAACTGCTCCACCGCCAGGCGTTCCGGGGTGTCGCGATAGCCGAACAGCTCGGCGATGGTGTTCTGGTGATCGAACAGCAGGCGATCCTCGGCCCGCCCGGTCAACATGTGCAGGGCATAGCGCACCTGCCACAGGAAGGCCTGGCCCTGGCTCAGGATGCGGTGCTCGGCATCGTTCATGAAGCCCTTGTCGACCACGTCCTCGTAGCTCTCGGTATCGAAGTGGCGCTTGGCCACCCAGCCGATCATCTGAATATCGCGCAAGCCCCCGGGGGAGCTCTTGATGTTGGGCTCGAGGTGATACTCGGAATTGTTGAAGCGGTAGTGGCGGGCGATCTGCTCCTGCCACTTGGCCTCGAAGAAACGATCCGCCGGCCACATGTGCTGCTGGGACAGGCGTTCGCGCATCGCCTCGCGCAGGGGCTCTGGGCCGGCCAGGGTGCGCGATTCCAGCAGGTTGGTGGCGACGGTGATGTCGGCTTGCGCTTCGCGGCTGCAGTCGTGAAGCGAGCGCACGCTGTGGCCGATCTCAAGCCCGATGTCCCACAGGAACGTGATGAGGGCGGTGAGCGGCTCGCGGTAGGGCGTGTCGTCGTCGTCCCGGAGCAGGAACATCAGGTCGATGTCGGAGTGCGGGTGCAGCTCGCCGCGGCCGTAGCCGCCGACGGCGAGCAGCGCCGCGCCATCGTCGAGGCCGGCATGGCGCTCCCAGGCCAGGGCCAGCAGCTGGTCGATGCACCAGGCGCGCCCCCGCACCAGATCGCGTATGTCGGCACCGCCGAGGAAGCGCTCGTCCAGGCGGGCCTGAATTTCCCTCAGCGCGCCCTTGAAGGGGGCGATGGGAGAGCGCTGGCCGTCGAGCTGGGTGCGGAATTCCTCGAAGTCGAACAGTTCGAACTCGGGAGCGAAGCGATAATGGTGCAGGAGCATGGACGTCTCAGCGCTGGAGGAAGGACAGGTCTTCTTCCGAGCGAGCGGTCAGCACCTCGACCCCCGTCTCGGTGACCAGCAGGGTATGCTCCCACTGGGCGGTCAGTCCCTTGTCCTTGGTCACGGCGGTCCAGCCGTCACGCAGCACCTTGGTGCGGTGATCGCCGATGTTGATCATCGGTTCGATGGTAAAGCACATGCCGGCGGCGAGGGCGATGTCCGCCTCCGGCGCGTAACCATCGTAGTGCAGGATCTGGGGATCCTCGTGGAACCCCGCGCCGATGCCGTGGCCGCAGAAGTCCTGCACCACCGAGTAGCCGTTTTCCTTGGCGTGGCCTTCGATGGCCCGGGCAAGCTCCGACAGGCGGACGCCGGGGCGGACCAGGGCCATGCTCTTGTACAGGCATTCCTGGGTCACGCGGCATAAGCGCTCGCCCTGGATGCTCTCGCCGACCACGAACATCACGCTGGAGTCGCCGTGGTAGCCCTCGGCGGTCTTGACGGTAATGTCCATGTTCATGATGTCGCCTTTCTTGAGTTTCTTGGCGTCATCGGGAATGCCATGGCAGACCACATGGTTGATCGAGGTGCAGATCGACTTGGGGAAGCCGTGGTAGTTCAGCGGCGCGGGGGTGGAGCCGAGCTCGTTGACGATGAAGTCATGGCACAGGCGGTCGAGGTGCCCGGTGCTGACGCCGACCTCGACGTGGGGAGCGATCATCTCCAATACGCGGGCGGCCTGGCGGCCTGCTTCACGCATCTTCTCGATTTCTTCGGGCGTCTTGATGGGTACGTTCATGGAATCTCGGGTCTGGGTGGTGTCGCCCGGGGACGGCGGGCTGGCGTCAGCTGAAGTGACGGGTCGTCGCGCCGGACGCTCGCCCGGGACGGCGGTCTCTGGGCGTTAGCAGCGCTCGGCGTCCCGGCGCAAGGCCTGGGGTCGCCCGGTAGTTTACGCGAAAGCGCGCCTCGGGGCGGCAGCACTTGCCAGCGAACTACCGGTATCGACATCACCTGACGGTGGCCTGAGACGTCCGACGACTTCAACTCGAAGGCTAACCATGGTATAAAGCTGCGCGCTTTCCTGCAATCGCCGTTCCTGGTTGCCGCTTCGCTCCCCGGCCACGGTTTCTGGGCAAGTTCTTGGACACGTTCTCGGAACAGGCTTCAGACCAAGGGCCGGAGCCAGCGTCCACCAGCACGCGAAGGTGGGAGGGTGTCACCCTATAGAGGCGCGCGTAGTGCGTGCCCGTAAGCCTTGAAAACACACATGCACCGACACATGGTCCCGGGTGCCTTCGGTGAGAGCCGTCGGTCGGATCCATGGGGTGCGTGGAGGCCTAACCCGATTTTCCAGGAGTCATCCATGGCACACGTTAATATGCGTGACCTGCTGAAGGCAGGCGCACACTTCGGTCACCAGACCCGTTACTGGAACCCGAAGATGAGCAAGTTCATCTTCGGCGCTCGTAACAAGATTCACATCATCAACCTCGAGCATACCCTTCCGGCGCTCAACGAGGCGATCGATGTGATCGAGAAGATGGCCGCGTCCAACAACAAGATCCTGTTTGTTGGCACCAAGCGCAGCGCGAGCAAGATCATCAAGGAAGAGGCCAACCGCGTTGGTCAGCCCTTCGTGAACCATCGCTGGCTCGGCGGCATGCTGACGAACTTCAAGACCATTCGTCAGTCGATCAAGCGTCTGCGCGATCTCGAATCCATGCGTGAAGATGGCACCTTCGAGAAGCTGACCAAGAAAGAAGTCCTGATGTCCACCCGCGAGCAGGACAAGCTCGAGCGCTCCATCGGTGGTATCAAGAACATGGGCGGCCTGCCCGACGCGCTGTTCGTGATCGACGTTGATCACGAGCGCATCGCGATCAACGAGGCCAACAAGCTCGGCATCCCGGTCATCGGTGTGGTGGATACCAACTCTGATCCGGACGGTGTCGACTACGTGATCCCGGGTAACGATGACTCCATTCGTGCCATCCAGATCTACGTGAAGGCCATCGCCGACGCTTGTGGTCGTGCGAAGGAAGGTCGTCCCGATGAGTTCGTCGAAGTGACCGACAGCGAAGGCGATACCGCCGCCGCTGCCGAGTAAGCTTCGGCCCGCCTGGGCCAGCCGGCCGCGTAAGCGGTCTACGCCGGACAGGCGCAAAGGGGGCCGCGGCCCCCTTTTCTCTACTCTGGCCGCGGGGTCTGATGCCCCGAGGTCAACCTGACACCCAGGTCGAACCATTCAGAGGTGAATACCATGGCAGCTATCAGCGCCTCCCAGGTCAAGGAACTGCGCGAGCGTACCGGGCTCGGCATGATGGAGTGCAAGAAAGCACTCACCGAAGCCGGCGGTGACATCGATCAAGCGATCGAGGATCTGCGCAAGAACTCTGGCCTCAAGGCCGCCAAGAAGGCCGACCGTACCGCCGCCGAAGGCGTGGTCGTCTCTCGCGTCGCCGACGATGGCAGTGTCGGCGTGATGGTCGAGATCAACTCCGAGACCGACTTTGTCGCCCGTGACGACAACTTCAAGGCCTTCGCCGCCAAGATCGCCGACGCCTTCTTCGCCGCCAAGAGCGAAGACGTTGCCGCGGTCATGAATGGCGAGCTCGAGACCGCTCGCGAGCAACTCGTGCAGAAGATCGGCGAGAACATCGGCGTGCGTCGTGCCATCGTCGTCAACGCCGCCGCGGGCAACCTCGTGGGCGCCTACGTCCACGGTGGCCGCATCGGCGTGCTGACCGAGCTCAAGGGTGGTACCACCGATGCCGCCAAGGATGTCGCCATGCACGTGGCCGCCATCAATCCGGCCGTGGCGCATCCCGAAGAAATGCCGCAGGCGCAGCTCGACGAAGAGAAGGCCATCATCCTGGCGCAGCCGGACATGGCCGGCAAGCCGGAGCAGATCGCCGAGAAGATGGTTCAAGGCCGCCTCAAGAAGTACCTGGCCGAGAACAGCCTGACCGAGCAGCCCTTCGTCAAGGACCCGAACGTCAGCGTCCGCGAGTTCGTCAAGGCCGCGGGTGGTGAAGTGGTTGGCTTCACGCGCTTCGAAGTGGGCGAAGGCATCGAGAAGGAAGAGGTCGACTTCGCCAAGGAAGTGATGGAACAGGCCAAGCGTAGCTAAGGTCTTAGGTTCCAGTCTGTGATATCCGTCGTGATGCCACAGTAGGTCGATGGCGTGCGCGCGAGCGCACGCCTTCGTGTATGCGGCCGGTTGATTCCGGTCGAGCTTGCCAATCCGGAGACATGCCATGAGTAGCGCCGATTCCTCCCCCTCCGCCAAACCCGAAAAGACCCGCGCCGACGTCTCGAAGTACAAGCGGATCCTGCTCAAGCTGTCGGGCGAAGCGCTGACCGGTGATGCCGACTTCGGTATCGACCCCAAGGTGCTGGACCGCATGGCCCTGGAAATCGGCCAGCTGGTGGGTATCGGGGTCCAGGTGGGTATCGTGGTCGGTGGCGGCAACCTGTTCCGTGGCGCGGCCTTGCACGCGGCGGGTATGGAGCGAGTCACCGGCGACCACATGGGCATGCTGGCGACGGTGATGAACGCGCTGGCCATGCGCGATGCGCTCGAGCGTGCCAATATTCGTTCGCGGGTGATGTCGGCGATTCCCATGAGTGGCGTGGTCGAACACTACGATCGGCGCACCGCTATCCGCTATCTCACCTCCGGAGACGTGGTACTGTTCTCCGCCGGCACCGGTAATCCTTTCTTCACCACGGATTCGGCCGCCTGCCTGCGTGGCATCGAGATCGATGCCGACGTGGTGGTCAAGGCCACCAAGGTGGACGGCGTGTACAACAAGGACCCGGTCAAGTTCGACGATGCGGTCAAGTACGACCAGCTGTCCTACGACGATGCGCTGGAGCAGAAGCTGGGGGTAATGGATTTGACCGCCATCTGCCTGGTACGGGACCATGATATGCCGGTTCGGGTCTTCAATATGAACAAGCCTGGCGCCCTGCTGAACCTGGTGGTGGGCGGCAAGGAAGGCACGCTGATTGATAGAGGGTGAGACAGTGATCGACGATATCAAGAAAGACTGCGAAGTACGGATGCAAAAGACCATCGAGTCGCTGCATCACAACTTCAACAAGATTCGTACCGGCCGCGCGCATCCGAGCATTCTGGATGCGGTGCAGGTCGAGTATTACGGCTCCATGATGCCGCTCAACCAGGTCGCCTCGGTCAACGTCGAGGATGCCCGCACCCTGACCGTGGTGCCCTGGGAGCAGCCGATGGTGCCGAAGGTCGAGAAGGCCATCATGACCTCCGACCTGGGCCTCAACCCGGCCAGCGCCGGCAACGTCATTCGCGTGCCGATGCCGATGCTGACCGAGGAAACACGCAAGGGCTACATCAAGCAGGCCCGTTCCGAAGCCGAGAACGCCCGGGTGGCGGTGCGCAACGTGCGTCGCGATGCCAACGGCGATCTCAAGTCGCTGCTCAAGGACAAGGATATTTCCGAGGACGAGCAGCGCCAGGGCGAAGACGACGTACAGAAGCTGACCGACCGCTTCGTCGCCGAGATCGACAAGGCGCTGGCATCGAAGGAAGATGACCTGATGCAGGTCTGACGCCGGGTCGGCATTGTTGCCGCCCTGTGTCGCGCCGGGGCCCAGGCCCCGGTCCTTGATTCAACCGCCATGCGAGACATCATGACGTCACCGCCGTCTCCCCAACTTCGACCGCTGCCGGCCGCGGCCGATCTGCCACGCCACGTCGCCGTCATCATGGATGGCAACAACCGCTGGGCGCGTGCCCGCGGCATGTCTGGCGTGCGCGGCCATCACGCCGGCGTCGAGGCCGTGCGTGCGGTTATCCGGCGCGCCGCCGAGCGGCGCATCGAGACCCTGACCCTGTTCGCCTTTTCCAGCGAGAACTGGAAGCGTCCGGTGGCCGAGGTCAATGCGCTGATGGAGCTGTTTCTGATGGCGCTCAAGCGTGAAGTGAAGAAGCTTCACCAGCACGACATCCGGCTGTCGGTGATCGGTGATTCCACCGGGTTTTCGACGGCGATCCAGAAGCATATTCGCGATGCCGAGGCGCTGACCCGGCACAACACCGGTCTGCACCTGGTCATCGCCGCCAACTATGGCGGTCAGTGGGACATCGCCTGTGCCGCGCGGCGTCTCGCCGAGCGTGTCGCCGACGGGGATCTCGATCCCGCCACCATCGATGAGCAGTCCCTCGGCGCTGAGGTGTGCCTGGGCGATGCTCCCGCGGTGGACCTGTGCATTCGCACCAGCGGTGAGCGCCGCATCTCGAATTTCTTGCTGTGGCAGATGGCCTACGCCGAGCTGTACTTCACCCAAGTGCTGTGGCCGGACTTCGACGGCGATGCCTTCGACGATGCCCTCGAGGATTTCTGTCAGCGCAAGCGCCGTTTCGGCATGACCGACGAACAACTCGAGGCCCAGGGTGCTTAAGCAACGCATCATCACCGCCGCCTGGCTGGCGCCCCTGGCGTTGGCCGGACTGTTCGGCCTGTCCGGTGGGGCCTTCGCCCTGTTTACCGCCGCGATCGTGCTGCTCGCCGGGTGGGAATGGGCCAACCTCGCCGGCTTCGAGCGTGGCGCCAGGCGTCTCGCTCCGGTCGTGGCCCTTGGCGTGGCCATGGCCGCCCTGTGGGTCGCTGGTCAGTCCCAGGCGGCCTGGGTGCTGGTGATCGGGGCGCTGGGCTGGCTGGCCAACCTGTGGTGGGTGACCGGCCACCCGGCGCGCCAGGCCCAATGGTCGTCGTCGGCCATGCGCCTGGCCATGGGCGGCTGGGTACTGCTGCCGACCTGGGTGGGTTTCAACGTGCTCAGAGATAGTGGCGCCGTCTGGTTGCTGTTCGTGCTGCTGCTGGTGTGGGGTGCGGACATCGGCGCCTACTTTGTCGGCCGTGCGGTCGGGCGTCGCAAGCTGGCGCCTCACGTCAGCCCCGGCAAGTCCTGGGAAGGCGTCTACGGCGGCATGGCGGTGACGGCGACACTGGCAGTGGTGTTTGCGCTCTGGCAGTCGCTGGGTGGGGGCGCGACGGCGGTGCTCGTGGCACTGACCCTGGCCGTGACCCTGGTCTCCGTGCTGGGCGACCTGCTCGAGAGCATGTTAAAACGCCAGCGCGGGATTAAGGACTCCAGCCAGCTGTTGCCGGGCCATGGCGGGGTGCTCGATCGCATCGATAGCCTGACCGCGGCGGTGCCGTTATTTGCCCTTTTCTTTCGTTGGCTGGTGATGACATGACCCAGGGTCATTTTCCCGATACCGCGGGGCGTTCGCTGGACGGTTCGAGCGACCGCCGACCGCAGGGTGTGGTAGTGCTGGGGGCCACCGGCTCGATCGGCACCAGCACCCTGGATGTCATCGCCCGCCACCCCGAGCGTTACCGAGTGCACGCGTTGAGCGCCCATCGCTCGCGCGAATCACTTTATCAGCAGTGCCTGGTACACCGTCCCGATGTCGCGGTCCTGGATGCGGCCGTAGATGCGGATTGGCTGGGCGCTCGTCTCGCCGAGGCGGGGCTGCCCACCGAGGTGCGTCACGGTGAGCAGGCGCTGGCCGAAATCGCGCGGGCCAGCGAGGCCGATGTGGTAATGGCGGCGATCGTCGGTGCCGCCGGCCTGCTGCCGACCCTGGCCGCGGTGCAAGCCGGCAAGCGGGTCCTGCTCGCCAACAAGGAGGCCCTGGTGATGTCCGGGGCGTTGTTCATGGGTGCGGTGGAGCAGAGCGGGGCAGCGCTGCTGCCGATCGACTCCGAACACAATGCGATCTTTCAGTGTCTGCCCCAGCGGCATCGCGGCGGTCTGGAGCGCCACGGCGTCACCCAGCTGCTGCTGACCGCTTCCGGCGGGCCCTTTCGCGGCTACGACCCTGAGCGCTTGGCCGCGGTGACGCCGGAGCAGGCCTGCGCCCATCCCAATTGGTCGATGGGGCGCAAGATCTCGGTGGATAGTGCCACCCTGATGAACAAGGGGCTTGAACTGATCGAGGCCTGCTGGCTGTTCGATGCACGCCCGGATCAGATTCAGGTCGTGGTGCATCCCCAGAGCGTGATCCATTCCATGGCCGCCTATAGCGATGGCTCGGTGATTGCTCAGCTCGGCAATCCGGACATGCGTACCCCCATCGCCTACGGCTTGGGTTGGCCCGAGCGTATCGACGCCGGGGTCAAGCCTCTGGACTTGTTTGCGGTGGCCAGGCTCGACTTCGAGCCCGCGGACGAAACGGCCTTTCCCTGCCTGCGCCTGGCACGGGAGGCCATGGAAGAAGGTGGCACGGCGCCGGCGGTTCTCAACGCGGCCAATGAGGTCGCGGTGGCGGCATTTCTCAATGGCCGACTGGGCTTTACCGACATTGCCCGTGTGGTGGAGCGAGTGCGGGACGCGTCCGAGCCCCGTCGCGCCGACAGCCTCGAGGCGGTGCTTGCTGCCGACGCGGGGGCGCGTGCCTTGGCGAAGGCCGGGTTGGAGGGGCGAGGATGACGCCACCGTCGACGAGGAACCTTTGTCCTCGAGCGTTGCCGGAAAGCCAGGCTCGAGGCCTTGCGACCGGTGGTGGCAAAGGGCGCGCGCGCACTCGAGTATCTGGGGAACGTGGTGACGGGCCCTGCGGCAAGGATGTCGATGCTTTCAACACAGTGGCAGGGTTTCAAAGGAGAGTGGCTTGGGCCTGATTCAGAATATTCTTGCCGTGATCGTGGTGCTCGGCCTGCTGATCACCTTCCACGAATTCGGGCACTTCTGGGTCGCCCGTCGCTGTGGCGTCAAGGTGCTGCGGTTCTCGGTGGGCTTCGGCAAGCCATTGTGGTCACGTCATGATCGCCACGGCACGGAATTTGCCGTTGCGGCCATTCCCCTTGGCGGTTACGTCAAGATGCTGGACGAGCGCGAAGGCGATGTGGATCCTGCCGAACGGGATCAAGCCTTCAATCGCAAGTCGGTGTGGGCGCGCATGGCCATCGTTGCCGCCGGCCCGATCGCCAACTTTCTCCTCGCCCTGGTCGCCTACTGGGCCCTGTTCGTGGCGGGTACCACCACGGTGGTGCCGGTCATTGGGGAGGTGACGCCCGCATCGCCTGCCGCCGAAGCCGGGTTGCACGAGGGGCTCGAGATCACTCGGGTCCAGGGTCAGCCGGTGCGCTCCTGGGATGAGGTCAACCTCAAGCTGGTCGCGGCCATCGGCGTCAGCGGCGAGCTGACGCTCGCCGCCCGAGACGAAGGCAATAGCCGCGACGAGACCTACCGCATGCCGGTGACGGACTGGCTGGTGGGCCAGGATCCGCCCCAGCCGCTGGTATCGCTCGGCGTGACGCCGTGGCGTCCACCAATGCCGGCCGTGATCGGCCAGGTGATGGACGGCGAGCCGGCCCAGGCGGCCGGCCTGCGGGCCGGCGACCGTGTCATCGCGCTGGATGGCGAGCCGGTCGCCGACTGGGCGGCGTTGGTCACGCGGGTGCGTGAGCGCCCCAATGCGACCCTGGCGCTTGGCGTGGAGCGGGAGGGCGAGCGGCTCGAGCTGAGCCTCACGCCGCGAGCCAATACCCTCGAGGATGGTAGCGAGATTGGCTATATCGGTGCCGGCGTAGCGACGGTAGAGTGGCCAGAGAAGTGGCGCCGCGAAATTCGCTATGGACCGATCGACGCCATGGGCCAGGCGGTCGGCCGGACGGCCGAAATGACCGTCTTGACCTTCGACGCCGTGCGCAAGATGCTGGTCGGCCTGATTTCGCCGACCAACCTGTCCGGCCCCATTACCATCGCGCGAATCGCCGGTGACACGGCCCGCTCAGGGCTCGAGAGCTTCGTCGGTTTCATGGCGTACCTGTCGATCAGTCTCGGCGTGCTCAACTTGCTGCCTATCCCGGTGCTGGACGGTGGCCACCTGCTGTACTACGTCATCGAGGCCATCAGAGGTCGCCCGGTGTCCGAGCGCACCCAGGCCGTGGGCTTGAAGATTGGGCTGGCTCTCGTCGGCACGCTGATGGTCATGGCGCTGTATTTTGATCTGATGCGGCTCTGGTAGAGCGCTCCCTCGCTTGTCAGTAGTACGCACAAATGTATAAGGTGCCTGTCTGGACAGGTACGCAGACTCAACGCGAGCGAATCGACTGCATGAAAATCAAGACCATCGGATTGGCGACACTCTTGACCGCTTGTGCCCAGGCGGCGTACGCGGCCCCTTTCACCGTGTCGGACATTCGCGTGGAGGGCCTGCAGCGGGTCTCTGCGGCGTCCGTCTTCAACGCCTTCCCCGTCAACGCTCGCGACCGGGTAGACGACAGGCAGCTGGCCGAAGCGGCTCAGCAACTCTTTGCCACCGGGCTGTTCGAGGACGTTAGCCTCGCCCGCGAAGGCGATGTGTTGATCATCGATGTCGAGGAACGCCCGACCATTTCGCGGCTGAACATCGAAGGTAACTCCCAGGTCAGCGACGAAGACTTGCGCGCCGGACTCAAGCAGGCCGGGCTCGGTGAGGGCCAGGTGCTGCAGCTGTCTACCATCGAGCGGATGAAGCGTGAACTCGAGGGACTCTATCAGTCCCAGGGCCGCTACAGCGCCCGCATCGACACCGAGGTGTCGCCGGTGGGCGCGGGGCGTGTTCAGGTCGATATCGACATCAATGAAGGGGCGGTGGCGAAGATCCGCCAGATCAACATCGTCGGCAATGAGGCCTTTTCCGACAGCACCCTGCGTGATGTCTTCGAGCTCGAGGATGATCCGGGGCTGTTCTTCGGTTGGTTCTCCGCCGACGAGTATTCCCGTGAGGCACTGGCCGGTGACCTGGAGCGGCTGCGCTCCTGGTACCTGGACCGCGGCTACGTGAACTTCGAGATCACCTCGAGCCAGGTGTCGATCAGCCCCGACAAGTCGCGTATTTTTATCACCGTCAATGTCGATGAGGGTGACCGCTACCGCGTCGGCGACATCAACTTCGTCGGTGACCTGAAGCTCGCCCAGGGCGAGGCCCGCAAGCTCCTTCAGTTCGAGTCCGGCGAGGTGTTCTCACGCAGCAAGGTGGTGGCCTCGAGCGAAGCCATGCGTTCGCGCCTGGGCGCCGAAGGGTTCGCCTTCGCCAATGTCGACGGCATTCCCGAAGTGCGTTCCGACGGCGAGACCGTCGACCTGACGTTCCAGGTCACGCCGGGGCGGCGTGCGTATGTGCGTCGTATCCAGTTCGTCGGCAACACCACCACCAAGGATGAGGTGCTGCGTCGGGAAATGATCCAGATGGAGGGGGCGCCGGCGTCCACCGAGTCGATTTCCCAATCGCGCCAGCGTCTCGAGCGCCTGGGGTTCTTCAAGCAGGTGGAAGTGCAGACCGAGCCGGTGCCGAGTGAGCCCGATCAACTCGATGTGACCTATACCGTCGAGGAGCAGCCCTCGGGTGCGATTTCGGCCAGCCTGGGCTTCTCCCAGAGTGCCGGCGTGATCTACGGCGCCTCGCTGTCCCAGAACAACTTCCTGGGCAGCGGTAACCGGGTCAATATCGGCGCCCAAAAGAGTGATACCTACACCAGCGTCAACTTCGGTTTCACCGACCCGTACTGGACCCTGGACGGCATCTCTCGCGGGTACAACTTCTACTACCGCGCCACGGACTACGAAGACTCCGACATCTCGACCTACTCGACCAATGCGCTCGGCGCCGGCATCAACTTCGGCTACCCGATCAATGAGCTGACGCGGATGAACTTCGGCGCCAACATCGAGTCGCTGGAGATCGACACCTACGACGACACGCCGTCGGAGATCGAGCGCTACGTCCAGGATGAAGGCGATGACGCCAATACACTGTCGGTGACCTCAAGCTGGACGCGTAACGATCTAAACCGCGGCCTGATGCCCACGGCAGGCAACTATCAGCGCCTGTCGCTGGAGCTCGGTGTGCCCGGTAGCGACGCCGAGTACTACAAGGCCAGGGCCCAGGCCAAGCAGTTCTTCCCGTTCAACGAGGAAGAGACCTGGTCGCTCAAGTTCAGCGGCCAGGTGGGCTATGCCGATGCCCTCAATTCCAGCGACCCGTATCCGTTCTATGAGAACTTCCTGGCCGGTGGCCTGGGTTCCGTGCGCGGCTATACCGACAATACCCTGGGTGAGCGGACCACCGAGCGACGTGACGGTGATGACGAGACGCTCGGTGGCAACGTGCTCGTCGAGGGCAGCATGGAGCTGATCTTCCCGATGCCGTTTGTCGACGACAAGCGCTCGATACAGCCGTCGCTGTTCATCGACGCCGGTAACACCTTCCTCACCGAGTGCTACGATGTGCTGAGCGAAGATCAGGGCCGCGAGAAGTGTGACTCCGGGGTCGAGCTTGGCGATCTGCGTTACAGCGCGGGTGTCGGGGTGTCGTGGCTGACGCCGGTGGGCCCGCTGACCTTCAGTGTCGCCGAGCCGCTCAATGACGACGACGATGATGATACCCAGGTGTTCCAGTTCTCGCTGGGCCAGACGTTCTGATGAAACGAGACCGGGTACGGCGGCTGGCGGTGCTTGCCGCCAGCCTGTCACTGTTGGCGCCGCTGAGCGCGCTGGCAGGTGGTGATGTGGCGGTGCTCGATTGGCGCAAGGCGCTGATGGACACCAGTGCCGCCCAAGCGACCTTCGCGCAGCTACGCGGTCGTATCGGTGCTCAGCAGCGCGAAGCCGACACACTGGGCAGCGAGCTTGAGCGTCTGTCCGGACGCCTGGCCAACGAAGGCGACAGCCTGCCCGAGGCCGAGCATCGCGCCCTGATGCAAGAGTTTCAGCGCAAGGGGCAGCGCTTCGATGGGCTGAGGCGCGATATTCTCGAGGCTCGCCAAGAAACCGAACAGCGTTTCTTAAGCGGCCTCGAACCGAAAATGGACCGGGCAGTCAATCAGGTCATTGAACGCCGCGGCATCGACGTACTGGTCGATCCGGGCGGGGTACTCCATAGCGCGTCCGATCTGCCTGACGTGACCGCCGAGGTCACCCAGATCCTGAACACGCTCTAATTCGGCCGTCATCTGATTCACGGGCTCTCATGACAGATTCACGCAAGCAACCGACCCTCGCCGAGATCGCCGACCGCCTGGGCGCCCGCCTAGAGGGCGATGGCGGGCGGCGAGTCTCTGGCCTCGCCACGCTCAAGGAGGCGGGGCCCGACCAGATCGCCTTTCTCGCCAATCGTGCCTACCTCAAGGACCTGCCGGACACCCGCGCAGCGGCGGTGCTGCTGACGGCCGAACATGCCGAGAGCTGCCCCGCGGCGACGCTGGTGCTGGATAACCCTTATCTGGGCTATGCCGAGCTGTCACGGATGCTCGACCCCCTGGCCGATGCCCATGCCCCGGGGGTTCACCCGTCGGCCGTGGTCGCCGAGGACGCGGTGCTGGGCGATGACGTCTGTGTTGGCCCCAGCGCCGTGATCGAGTCTGGGGTGACCCTCGGCGATGGTGTGGTGATCGGTCCGGGCTCGGTGGTCGGCGCCGATACCCGGATCGCCGAGGGCAGCTTCCTGCACGCCAATGTCACGGTCTACCACGGTGTGGTGATCGGCAAGCGGGCGATTTTGCACAGTGGCTGCGTGATCGGTGCCGATGGATTCGGCTTCGCCCATGACGGCGCGGGCTGGCGCAAGATCGCCCAACTCGGCGGCGTGGTGCTCGGCGATGATGTGGAAGTCGGCAGTTGCTCGAGCATCGATCGCGGGGCGCTCGGGGACACCGTCATCGGCGACGACGTCAAGATCGATAGCCAGGTCCAGATCGCCCACAACGTGCGCATCGGCGATCACAGCGCCCTGGCGGGCTGTGTCGGGATTGCCGGCTCTACCAGCGTCGGGCGTCACTGCATGCTCGGCGGCGGCGTGGGCCTGTCGGGCCACCTGACGATCTGTGACGGTGTTCAGGTCACCGGCATGAGCCTGGTCACCAATTCGATTCTGAAACCCGGCGTCTACTCGTCGGGTACCGGCGCCATGGAGAACGGCCAGTGGCGTCGCAATGCGGTCCGCTTCAAGCAACTCGACAACATCGCCCGTCGCGTCATGCGGCTCGAAAAACGCGGTGATGACGAGGCTTGAGGGCCCGCCCCAGGTCGGTATAATCCACCGCCTAGCTCCGCGCGGCAGGCTCACGGCGCATCGTCTTGCCGCCACCGGAAGCGCCCACCCCGGGAGGGGAGGGCTTTTGTCATTTCAGAGGTCGCTACGATGGTTATGGACATCAACGAGATTCGCGAGTACCTGCCCCACCGCTATCCTTTCCTGCTGGTGGACCGGGTCACGGAACTGACCCTGGGCGAGACCATCGTTGCCTACAAGAATGTCAGCATCAACGAGCCGTTCTTCAACGGCCATTTCCCGCACCACCCGATCATGCCAGGGGTGCTGGTGGTCGAGGCGCTGGCGCAGGCCTGCGGTATTCTCGGCTTCAAGACCGTGAACAAGCTGCCCGCCGACGGCTATGTCTACTACCTCGTCGGCAGTGATAACGTACGTTTCAAGCGTCCGGTGATGCCGGGCGACAAGCTCGAGCTCAGCGCCAAGGTCGAACGTACCAAGCGTGGCATCTGGAAGTTCAACTGCCGCGCCACCGTCGACGGTGAGCTGTGCTGCGAAGCCGACATCATCTGTGCCGAGAGGAAGATCGCTTGATTCATCCCACCGCCCTCGTAGATCCCGGCGCACGCCTGGCCGACGATGTCGAGGTGGGGCCGTTCTCCGTGATCGGCCCTGACGTCGAGATCGGGGCCGGGTCGGTCATTGGCCCCCACGTCGTGGTACAAGGCCCCACGGTGCTCGGGCGCCGAACCCGAATCTTCCAGTTTGCCTCGGTCGGCGAAGCCTGCCAGGACAAGAAGTACAACGGCGAACCGACACGCCTGGTGATGGGGGACGACAACGTCGTGCGCGAAGGCGTCACCCTGCACCGTGGCACGGTCCAGGACCGTGGCGAGACCACTATCGGCTCGCGCAACCTGTTCATGGCCTACGTCCACGTCGGTCATGATTGCGTGATCGGGGACGACTGCATCCTGGCCAACCAGGTGACCCTGGCCGGTCACGTGCACATGGGCGATTTCGCCATCGTCGGTGGTCTCTCGGCGATTCATCAGTTCTGCCATTTCGGTGCTCATGCCATGGCCGGCGGCGGCTCGATCATCACCAAGGACACGCCATCCTTCGTGATGATCAACGGCAGCCCCGCCCAGGCCCACGGCCTGAACGTGGTTGGCCTGAAGCGCCGCGGCTTCACTCCCGAGGCGATTCGCGCCCTCGGCGAGTGCTACAAGCTGGTCTATCGCCAGGGGCTGACCGTGGAGCAGGCGCTGTCCGAGATTCGCAGCCGTTTCTCGCTTCCCGAGACCGAGGCTTTCGTGGCCTCCATCGAGGCATCCACCCGAGGCATTACCCGCTAGCCGCGGGTCGGGAGACACGCCCATGTTCGAGTCCACCCTCGATGTCCCTCGCCAGGGGGCGTCGTCGACGCCTTGCCCCGCTCCGGCGCGGGTCTACCTGGTCGCCGGTGAGCTTTCCGGCGACATTCTCGGCGCCAGCCTGATGCGGGCATTGAAGGCGCGCCACCCCGGAGTCGAGTTCCGAGGCCTCGGCGGGCCGCGCATGGAAGCCGAAGGCATCGTGTCGCTGTATCCCCTCGAGACCCTGTCGGTGATGGGGCTGGTCGAGGTCGTAAAGCACCTGCCGGAACTCATTCGCGTGCGTCGCGCCCTGCGCGCCGACGCCCTGGCGTGGCGCCCCGATATCATGCTCGGCATCGACGCTCCCGACTTCAATCTGGGCCTTGAGCGGCAGTTGCGCGAGGCGGGCGTGACCACGGCTCACTACGTCAGTCCCTCGGTATGGGCCTGGCGCCAGGGCCGGGTCAAGGGCATCGCCAAGTCCGTCGATGCCATGCTCACCTTTCTGCCCTTCGAGGCGGCCTTCTATGCCCAGCATCGCGTGCCGGTGGCCTTCGTCGGTCACCCTCTGGCCGATGACATGCCGCTGGACTGCGACCGGGGTAAGGCGCGTCAGGCCCTGGGTCTGACGCCGGAGGGCGAAGTCCTGGCGCTGTTGCCGGGCTCACGGCGCAACGAGATTCGCTTCATGGGGGCGGTCTTTCTGGACGCCGCCGAGCGGCTGGTGGCGGCCCGCCCTGGGCTTCGTGTGCTCATCCCCGCGGCAACGCCAGAGCGGCGCAGCGAGCTCGAGGCGCTGCTCCAGGCGCGCCCGACCCTCGACGCCAGCGTCGTGCTGATCGATGGCCAGGCTCGCGAGGCGATGGTCGCCAGCGACCTGGTGTTGCTGGCTTCCGGCACCGCGGCGCTGGAGGCGATGCTGTGTCACCGTCCGATGCTGGTGGCTTACCGTATGGCACCGATGACCCACTTCATCGCCAAGCGCATGGTCAAGACCGAGTGGATCTCGCTGCCGAACCTGATTGCGCAGGCGTCGCTGGTGCCGGAGCTTATTCAGGAGGCGGCCTCGAGCGACGCCATCGCCGAAGGACTCGGCGCCATGCTCGACGACGAGCCAGCGCGCCTGGTCCTGGAAGAGCGCTTTGCGACGATGCACAAGGGGCTTCAGCGCGATGCCAGTCGGCGTGCGGTGGATGCCATCGATGCCCTCGTCGCCGGCGAGCCGCTGCCGGCCAGCGTGTCGCCGGCGCTGGCCCGCCAGGTCGCCGATGGCCAGGTCGCCGATGGCCAGGTCGCCGATGGCAACGCCCTTGGCACCGCCGGAGAGGGGGTCGCCGCACCCCAGCCACCGACGCAAGATGGCTCGGCCGATGGCCCAGAGGTGTCGCGTGGCCGGTAGTGGCCAGAACCGTCGCGTGGCCCTGCCTCCCCTGGTGATCGATTACGGTGGAGACCTGCTGGCCGGCGTCGACGAAGTCGGTCGCGGGCCCTTGGTGGGCTCGGTGGTCGCGGCGGCGGTGATTCTGGATCCGTGCCGCCCGGTCGACGGGCTCAACGATTCCAAGGCCTTGACGGCCAAACGCCGTGAGGCCCTGGACGCGCTGATTCGCGAGCGCGCGCTGGCGTTCGCCGTGGCCGAGGCCACCTGCGAGGAAATCGACGCGCTCAATATCTATCACGCGACCCATCTGGCCATGCGTCGCGCCATCGATGCCCTGGCGCCGGCGCCGGAATACCTGCTGGTGGACGGCAATCGTCTGCCCGGGCATCATGTTCCCGGCCAGGCGGTGGTCAAGGGCGATGCCCGGCATGGCGCCATTGCGGCCGCTTCCATACTGGCCAAGGTGGCTCGCGACGCCGCCATGGCGGCGCTCGATGCCCGCCATCCCGATTACGGCTTCGCCCGCCACAAGGGCTATCCGACGCCCGAGCACCTGGCCGCCCTCGAGCGATTCGGGGCGCTGCCAGAGCACCGTCGCTCCTTCGCCCCGGTCAAGCGCCAGCTCGCGCTGTTCTAGCGTCGTTTTTCGCTTCGTTTTTCGGGTCGCGCCTGACGCGGCCGGTTGCACACCCGAGGACCCGACTCCCCATGTCCGCACCCTTTATTCACCTGCGCGTCCACAGCGAGTTCTCTCTGGTCGACGGCCTCGTGCGCCTCAAGCCCTACGTCAAGACCGGCGTCGCGCTCGGCATGCCCGCCCTGGCCCTGACCGATGAGGCCAACCTGTTCGGGCTGGTCAAGTTCTACAACGGCGTGCAGGGCGCGGGCATGAAGCCGATCATCGGCTCCGACCTGTGGCTCAGCAACGCCCACGACGCCGATCATCCCTATCGGGTGACCCTGCTGGCGATGAACGATGTCGGCTATCGCAACCTCACCGAGCTGATCTCCCGCGGCTGGACCGATGGGCAGCGCCAGGGCAGGGCGGTACTGGATAAAGCCTGGGTGCTGGCGCAGAGCGAGGGGCTGATCGCGCTGTCTGGTGGGCGCGATGGCGACATCGGCCGCCATCTGGTGACGGATCACCAGGCCGAGGCGCGAACATTGCTGGCGCAGTGGAAGGAGGCCTTTCCCGAGCGTTTCTACCTCGAATTGACGCGTACCGGGCGAGCGCTGGAAGAAGAGTGCGTGCATGCGTCTGTGGCGTTGGCCATCGCCACGGATACGCCGGTCGTGGCGACCAATGACGTGCGCTTTCTACAGCGCGAGGACTTCTGGGCCCACGAGACGCGCGTCGCCATCGGCGAGGGCAAGGCGCTCGACGATCCGCGTCGCGAGCAGCGCTATACCGAGGAGCAGTACCTGAAGAGCCCGGCGGAAATGGCCGAGTTGTTCGCCGATGTTCCCGAGGCCATCGACAACAGCCTAATGATCGCGGCGCGCTGTAACGTCGATGTGCGCCTCGGCGAGATATTCCTGCCGGAATACGAAATTCCGGACGGCATGACCCAGGACGAGTTCTTTCGCAAGATCTCCCATGATGGCTTGACCGAGCGTCTCGCGGCCCTGTTCCCGGTGGACCAGCACCCGCGTGACAATGACGCCTGGCACCCCATCGAGCAGCGCTATCGCGAGCGCCTGGACTTCGAGCTCAACGTCATCCTGCAGATGGGCTTTCCTGGTTACTTCTTGATCGTGATGGACTTCATCCAGTGGGCCAAGGACAACAACGTCCCGGTCGGCCCGGGGCGAGGCTCCGGTGCCGGCTCCCTGGTGGCCTATGCCCAGAAGATCACCGATCTCGACCCGATCGGCTACGACCTGCTGTTCGAGCGCTTCCTGAATCCCGAGCGGGTCTCGATGCCCGACTTCGATGTCGACTTCTGCATGGAAAAGCGTGATCGGGTCATCGACTACGTGGCCGAGCGCTACGGACGCAACGCCGTGTCCCAGATCGTCACCTTCGGCACCATGGCCGCCAAGGCCGTGGTACGCGACGTGGCGCGTGCCCAGGGCAAGCCCTATTCGCTGGGCGACAAGCTGTCGAAGCTGATTCCCTTCGAAGTGGGCATGACCCTTGGCAAGGCCATCGAGGAAGAGGCCCAGCTCAAGGAGTTCATCGAGGTCGACGAGGACGCCGGAGAGATCTGGGAGATGGCGCTGAAGCTTGAAGGCGTCACCCGAGGCACCGGCAAGCACGCCGGCGGGGTGGTGATCGCGCCGACCAAGCTGACCGATTTTGCGCCGCTGTTGTGTGACGAGGAAGGCAACGGCCTGGTGGTGCAGTTCGACAAGAACGATATCGAGGACGCGGGCCTGGTCAAGTTCGACTTCCTGGGGCTGCGCACCCTGACCATCATCGACTGGGCGCTGGAGATGGTCGATAAGGTGCGCGAGACCACGGGACAAGGCCCGCTCAATATCGACAGCATACCGCTGGACGATGGCAAGACCTTCGAGATGCTCAAGAAGGCCGAGACCACGGCGGTGTTCCAGCTCGAATCCCGCGGCATGAAGGAGCTGATCAAGCGCCTGCTGCCGGACTCGCTGGAAGACATGATCGCTTTGGTGGCGCTGTTCCGCCCCGGTCCGCTGCAGTCCGGCATGGTGGATGACTTCATCAACCGTAAGCACGGTCGTGCCGAGGTCTCTTATCCACACCCGGACTACCAGCACGAGCTGTTGAAACCGGTGCTTTCGCCCACCTACGGCATCATCCTGTACCAGGAGCAGGTGATGCAGATCGCCCAGGTGATGGCCGGTTATTCTCTGGGCCAGGCCGACCTGTTGCGCCGGGCCATGGGCAAGAAAAAACCCGAGGAAATGGCCAAGCAGCGCGACGGCTTCCTGGAGGGGTGTGCGGCCAACGACATCGATGCCGATCTTGCCGGCAACATCTTCGACCTGGTGGAAAAATTCGCCGGCTACGGCTTCAACAAGTCGCACTCGGCGGCCTACGCCCTGGTGTCTTATCAGACCGCTTGGCTGAAGGCGCATTACCCGGGACCGTTCATGGCCGCGGTGATGTCCACCGAGATGGATAACCTCGACAAGGTCGTGCCACTGATCGAGGAATGTCGCCATCTCAAGCTGACCGTGACACCGCCGGACGTCAACGTCGGTGGCTACAAGTTCACCGTCGATGACCAGGCGCGTGTGGTCTATGGCCTTGGCGCCATTCGCGGGGTAGGCGAGGGGCCGATCGGCGCCATCGTCGAGGCCCGTGCCCAGGACGGCCCGTTCCGTGACCTGTTCGATTTCTGTCGTCGCATCGACCCCAAACGCATCAACAAGCGTACCCTGGAGGCGCTGATCCGCTCCGGCGCGCTCGATAACCTGGGGCCGAACCGGGCGGTACTGGCGGCGGCGCTGGAAGACGCGCTACGCGCCGCGGCGCAGAACCATCAGAACCAGAATGCCGGGATGATGGACATGTTCGGCGACGCCTTTGCCGCACCGGAAGAGGAGGCGGGCGACCCCTATGCCGACTATCTGCGCGCGCGGGAGTGGACCGATCGCGAGCGGTTGTCGGGGGAGAAGGACACCCTGGGGCTCTACCTCACCGGACATCCCATCGATGAGTACGAGCAGGAGCTGGCGCGCTTCGTCTCCACGCGCATCGCCGAGCTCAAGCCCTCGCGCGAACCCCAGCGCGTCGCCGGTCTGGTGGTGGGCATGCGCACCATGAAGTCCAAGCGTGGCGACACCATGGCCTTTTTGACCCTGGACGATCGCACCGGACGCATCGAGGCGTCACTGTTCGGCGAGATGTTCGACGCCGTCAAGCACCAGCTCGACAACGCCGAGGTGCTGATCATCGAGGGCGAGGTGTCCAGCGATGACTATTCCGGCGGCCTGCGCCTGCGCGGCAAGGATGTCACGCCCATGGTCGCGGCCAGGACGCGTTTCGGCCAGGCGGTGGAGGTGTCCGTCGACGGCAACCAGGCCAACGGCAAGTTGATCGAGAGCCTGCGCGATAGCCTCGAGCCACACCGTCAGGCCGAAGGCCTGCCGGTGCGACTGCGCTATCGCAATGCCGAAGCCGTCGGCTGGCTCGAGTTCGATGAGCAGTGGCGAGTCTCGCCGTCGGACGATCTGTTGATTGCCCTGCGTGAGGTGCAGGGCCAGGATGGTGTGCGCCTCAAGTATCGCTAGCTCACTGTCTGAGCGGGGTGCCTTGCGTGCCCCGGTCAGGGTGCGAGATGGTGTGCGCCTCAAGTATCGCTAGGCTCACTGTCTGAGCGGGGTGCCTTGCGTGCCCCGGTCAGGGTGCGATAATGCTCGCCACTTTACTCTTTGCCATGGCGAGCGCCGGGCGGCCTTTTGGGCCCCGCGCTCGCCGGTCGACCATCACAAGGCGCTAGTCCATGAATCCCAACTATCTCGATTTCGAACAGCCCATCGCCGAGCTCCAGGCCAAGATCGAAGAGCTGCGTCTGGTCGGCAATGATAGCAAGGTGAGCCTCGCCGACGAGATTTCCCGTCTCGAAGAGAAGAGCCGCAAGCTTACCGAGTCGATCTTCAAGGACCTCTCGCCGTGGCAGGTCTCCCAGCTGTCGCGTCATCCCCAACGCCCCTACACCCTGGACTATCTGGAGCACGTCTTTACCGACTTCGACGAGCTCCATGGCGATCGCGCCTTCGCCGATGATGCGGCCCTGGTCGGCGGTGTGGCCCGCCTGGATGATCGCCCGGTGATGATCATCGGCCACCAGAAGGGCCGCGACGTGAAAGAGAAGGTGCGCCGCAACTTCGGCATGCCGCGTCCGGAAGGCTATCGCAAGGCCTGCCGTTTGATGGAGATGGCCGAGCGGTTCAAGATGCCGGTGTTGACCTTCATCGACACACCCGGCGCCTATCCTGGCATCGACGCCGAGGAGCGCGGTCAGAGCGAGGCCATCGCCTACAACCTGGCGGTGATGTCGCGGCTCAAGACGCCGATCATCTCCACCGTGGTCGGAGAGGGGGGCTCCGGCGGGGCCCTGGCCATCGGCGTCTGCGATGAGCTGATGATGCTCGAGTATTCCACCTACGCGGTGATTTCGCCGGAAGGCTGTGCGTCGATCCTGTGGAAGAGTGCCGAGCGCGCCTCCGATGCGGCCCAGGCCATGGGCATCACCGCCTCTCGGCTCAAGGAGTTGGGCTTCGTCGATACCCTGATCAAGGAGCCGCTGGGGGGCGCCCACCGCTTCCCCGTCGACACCGCCGAGCGGGTCCGCGATGGCATTCGTCATAGCCTCGATCGCCTCGAAGGCCTGGATACCGACACCCTGCTCGAGCGCCGCTATGAGCGCCTGATGAGCTACGGCGCCCCGGCCTGAGCGACGCCGCTCGCTCGGGTGTCGGGAGCCCACTTGTCGAGCGCGCGCTACGTGGGCATCGTGCGGGGCGGGCGCGATGACACATCCCGCCCGCTGCCCGGTTGGCGATTCCCACTAGCCGGTGACAACGCTAGCGCCTAGAGACCCCCGTTCGGCAACGTCGAGCGGGGGTCTTTGCGTGGGCACCGGTTGGCCTGCCTGGTGGGAGGCATTGGCCATTGGTCCTACACCGCCGTCGACGCCCGCGGATGGTATACCCTGTTGCGGCGGTGTGCCGCAGCGCCTGGTGGGGCATGGGCCCGATGGACCGCTCGGGGCTTTCTGGAATCGGGAGGTGGATGTGGTAAGGATGAATGCGGGGCTGTCGAGCACTGAGCGACGTGAGGCACCGTTACGGCGTCGGCAGCAACCGACCGTCAAGGGCGAGTCGTCGCGCCGGAGGCAGGCCGACCGAGCCCTATTTCGGACCCTAGCTCGGACCCTATCTCGGACCCTATCTCGGACCCTACCTCGGACCCTACCTCGAGGCGGGGCGCGGGGATGCCGGTCGCGGCTGCTGGGCTTGAGCCTAGGAGTAGGACTAGGACTGGGTCTGGCGCCCATGGCCCACGCCACCGATGCCCCGCCGCGCCTGGTCGTGCTGACGTCGTTCTCGGAGCTGGTCAGCCAGGAGCTGGCCGACGCCTATCGCCGTGAGGCACCGGGCGTCTCGCTGTCGTTCATTCACAAGAAGACCAGTGCCGCGCTCAATCATCTCGAGCGCGGCCTGGGGCCGACACCGGACCTGGTGATGGCAAGTGCCCTCGATGCCTTCGGCTGGATGGCCGAACGCGATCTTCTGGTACCGGCGGGGGCCTTGGCCGCCCAGGCGTCGCCCTACATCGAGCCATCGCTCGAGCCGTACTGCGTGCCCTTCGCCCAGGCAGGCTATGGGGTGATGTGGCATCGGGGCTATCTCGACCGCCATGGCCTGAGTCCGCCACGGGGCTGGGAGGCGCTGCTTGCCCCGGGGTTTACCGGCCACGTTGCGATGTCGTCACCGGCGCGCTCGGGCACCACCCACGTCATCGTCGAGTCGCTGCTCCAGGCACGCGGCTGGGAGCCGGGCTGGGCTGACTTGATGGCGCTGGGAGGACGGCTTGCCACGGTGACGGCGCGCAGCTTTGGTGTGCCGATTGGCATCGAGCGTGAGCGCTTCGGTGTCGGCCTGGTGGTGGATGCGCTCGCCGCCCCGGTCCTCGCCAGCGATGCCGACGTGGGGTTTGCCTATCCTTCACCGGTCACGGTTCTCCCGGTGTGTGCCGCGCTGGTGCGCGGTGGCGCCGAGCTCGACGAGGCGCGTCGCTTCCTGCACTTTCTGACCTCGTCATCCGGCCAGCGCGCCCTGGCCTCGCCCTCGCTGGGACGTTATCCCATCGATCCGTCGGCGGCGGCCGGTGTGCCCGGCCACCCGCTGGCGCGTCTCGCACCGGGCCAGGAGCGACTCGCCTACGACGCCGAGCTATCGCGTCGCCGCTATGGTTTGGTCAATGCCCTGTTCGATCATCTGGTGACCTACCGCCTGGAGCGCCTGCGCGAGTTCTGGGCACGATATGACGAGTTGGCGGAGCGTGTCGCCTCGAGAGCGCAAAGCGGAGTGGACATCGACGCCCTGACCGGGGACCGCGCCGACCTGGCCAGCGCCAGAGCGCTGGCTACCCGCGTACCGTTCGCCGCCGAGCGCCTCACCGATGCGGATCTTGTGGCGCAGTTCAGTCGCCATCAGCCCGGATTGATGGCGGGCGCGGTGCAGCGCGAAGAAGAAGCCGCCTGGGGCGCGCGTCTCGATGCCGACCTGACGGCGGCACGGGCCTTGCTGGAGGCGCTGGCGAAGCGCCTCGATGGGCCCTCGGCGGCGGGCTCACCATGAGCGTCTGGCCGCGGGGGCTTGCGCTGCACCGCCTATGGCGACGGCTTGGGGTCAAGGTATCCTCGGCGCTGGCGGGCCTGATCGCGGTCATCGTCCTGGTGGCCCTCGGTGCCTGGCTGGCCTTCAGCGATGTCGCCGAGCGCATGACCGAGATTAGCGAGCGTCAGTTGCCGGTCATCGCCCGCTCGGCGCGTTTCGCCGAGATCGGCAGTGACCTGGTGGCGACCGCTCCGCGCTTGCTGACGGCGCGCTCGAGCTGGGAGCAGGAGAGTCTGTGGGCCGAATTGCAGGCGCGTCTGGCGCAGCTCGAAGCGCTCAGGCCGCTCTCCGGCGCGGCCTCGCTGGCCACGCAGGTGGCGGCGGCGCATGACGCGGGCGCGACGATCGATGGCGCGGGCGAGGGCGCGATGATCGATGACGCGGCGCTGACCGACCTGATCGATCGAATCCGGCGCAATCTGCTGGCGCTCAATGCCAATGTCAGCCTGGGCTTCGAGCTGGGGCGCGCCAACCGCGAGCGTTCCGAAGCGCTGCGCTGGACTCACGTCACCTTCCTCGATGAGATCGAGCCGATTCTCGAGGACAGCCGGTTTAACACCGAGACCGAAATGGAGCAGTGGGCTCGGGCCGAGTCCAACGCCGAGGAGAGCCGCTCGCGAACCAACCTGATGCACACCATCGGCGTGCGCGATCGTCTGCTCGAGGTCAATGCCGATGCCAACCTGCTGGTGGGCCTGACCCTGAGGGCGGCGAGCCAGCAGGACAGCCTGGACATCGAGCATACCCGTCAGTATCTCGGCGAGGTCGGCGATCGGTTGCGCGACAACCTCGTGCCCCTGCGCGATGAGGATAGCGCCATCACCCTGCGCGAGGCGGTGCATGCCATGCTGACCTTCGCCGAAGGCGAGGCCAGCCTGCCGGCGCTGCGCCAGCGGGAACTGGCCCTCGGCCAGCGCAACATGACCCTGATCAACGACAACGAGGCCCTGATCAGCGAACTCAAGGGCGAAATCGCGGCGCGTATTCGGCGCTCACAGGGCGAGGCCGAGGCCGCCGCCGCGGAGGCCAGGGCCAGCGTCCAGCGCGGCAAGCTGCTGCTGATCGTGATGTCATTGGCGGGGCTTGCCGTGGCCATTGCCATCGGCTGGTGGTATGTCGGGCGGCGGTTGCTCGGGCGGCTCAAGCGCCTGCGCGGACACATGGCCGCAATTGCCGGCGGCGATCTCGAGGTCAAGATCGACGTTGGCGGCAACGACGAGATCACCGACATGGCCAGGGCCCTGGCGGTCTTTCAACATACCGCCGTCGAAGTCGAGAATGCCAACGCCCAAGCGCTGATCGACAACGCCCTGGTGGGGCTCGTCAGCACCGACGCCGAGGGCGTGGTCGAGTTCGTCAATCCCAACGCCCGGGAGCTGTTTGCGGTGGCCGACGATGAGGCGATAGGGACTCGCTTCGTCGAGGCCTTTATCGCCGAACATGCCCGTGGTCGGGTGGATCTCGCGGCCCTGATGGCGGGCGGTGCCACCGCGCACCCGTTGACCACCACCGGGCGCCGGCGCGATGGCAGTACCTTTCCGCTGGACCTGAGCCTGCGGGTCTACCACCGCAGGCGCCATCGTCAGCTACTGCTGACCCTGGCCGATGCCACCGAGCGCCTGGAGGCCAAACGGCTGCTGGAGCGGCGCATTGCCGAGCGTACCCGGGACCTGCGCGGCGCCAACCGCCGGCTCAAGGATGCGGTGGCCGAGCGCCAATTGACCGAAGCCGAGCTTCGCAGCGCCAACCAGGAACTGATTCAGGCGACCAAGCTTGCAAGCCTCGGCCAGCTCTCGGCCAGCATCGTCCACGAACTGAATCAGCCGCTCAGCGCCCTGCGCTATCGCAACCACAATGCGCGTCAGCTGCTGGCGCTCGAGCGCCACGACGAGGCCCTCGCCTGCCTGGTCACCGCCGAGCAGCTGGCCGACAAGATGGCCAAGATCATCAATCATCTGAAGGTCTTCTCGCGCAAGGCGGCCGAGGTCACCGAGCCGGTCGACCTGAGACAAGTGGTCGACAGCGCCCTGTCGCTGTTCGCCCAGCGCCTGGCGCGGATGGATTGCCGGCTCGACTGGCAGACCGAGGCGGCGCTGCCCGAGGTCCTCGCCGACCCGATTCGCCTGGAGCAGGTGATGGTCAACCTGATCGGTAACGCGCTGGACGCCGTGGAGGACTGCGAGCATCCGCTGCTGACCCTGGAGACGCGCCTCGAGGCTGACCAGGTTGTGCTCGCGGTCAGCGATAACGGCGTCGGCATGTCCGAGTCGGTCATGGCCCAGATGTTTGATCCGTTCTTTACCACCAAGGCCACGGGACAGGGGCTCGGGATGTCGATCTCGCGCAAGATCCTGCGCGAGCTCGGCGGCGAGATGGCGGTCCAGAGCCGGCCCGAGAAGGGCACCCGAATCGAGCTGAGTTTACGAAGGAGCCAAGCCGCATGATGACAGCCGCTACGGATGGGCACATTCTGCTGATCGAAGACGAGCGCGACGTTCGTGAGGCCGCCTGCCTGACCATGGAACTCGCCGGCATGACGGTGCAGGCCTTCGACCGCGCCGAGCCGGCGCTGGCCGAGCTGACGCCGGACTACCCCGGCATCGTGCTCTCGGACATCAAGATGCCCGGCATGGACGGCATGGCGCTGCTCTCGTGGGTGCAGCGGCTCGACGCCGAGCTGCCGGTGATTCTGATTTCCGGCCACGCCGATATCGCCATGGCGGTGGAGGCCGTGCGCGGGGGAGCCTACGACTTCATCGAAAAGCCCGCCGACCCCGAGCGCCTGATCGAGGAGGTACGGCGTGCCCAGCGTACCCGGGCCCTGGTGCTCGAAAACCGCCGCCTCAAATCGGCGTTGGCGGGTCGCCAGGGGCTCGAGGCCAGAGTGGTGGGCGACAGCGCCGTCATGATCCGACTGCGCGAGCTGATCACCACCCTGGCCGAGGCCGACGTCGACGTGCTGATCAACGGCGAGACCGGCACCGGCAAGGAGCTGGTGGCGCGCAGCCTGCACGAGGTGAGCCCGCGGCGAGAAGGGCACTTCGTCGCGCTCAACTGCGGCGCCTTGCCCGAGTCGGTGATCGAGAGCGAGCTGTTTGGTCACGAGATCGGCGCCTTCACCGGCGCCAGCAAGAAACGCATCGGCAAGCTGGAATACGCCAGCGGTGGTACGCTCTTTCTCGACGAGCTCGAGAGCATGCCGTTGACGCTGCAGATCAAGCTGCTGCGCGTGCTCCAGGAGCGCTCGCTTGAGCGTCTCGGCGGTAATGCCAGTATCGCCATCGACGTGCGCGTGGTGGCCGCCTCCAAGCGCGACCTGGCCGAGGCCTCACGCCTCGGTGAGTTCCGCGAGGATCTCTACTATCGTCTCAACGTCGCCACCCTGGACCTGCCGTCCCTGCGCGAACGTCGCGACGACATCGGGCTGCTGTTTGGCCACTTTCTCAAGCCCGCCGCCGAGCGCTTTCGCCGCCCGGTGCCGGTGCTCGGGGCGCATCACCTGGAGGCCCTGATGGCTCACGACTGGCCCGGCAACGTGCGCGAGCTGCAGCATGAAGCCGAACGCTTCGTGCTTGGCATCTCGACGCGCCTGACGGGTGCGCAAGGTGTCGGCGGCGACCGACATGACGAGGGCGCCGCCGACGGTGGCAGCCTGCCCGAGCGCCTGGCGCGTTTCGAGCGCGAACTGCTGTGCCAGGCGCTGTCGGCATCGCAGGGGCGCGTGACCGAAGCCGCCGACAGACTCGGCATTCCCCGCAAGAAGCTCTACCTGCGCATGCAGCGCCACGGTATCGACAAGATGCGCTTCAGCGGCGGGGAGGATGAGCCGCACGCATGAAAAGCGACCGGCACTTCTCGTGATCGGCATAGGCCGACCGGCCTGCCCACGTCTGTGTCGGGGCACCTGCAATAGCTGAAGGTGATACTCGCGTCGGCTTTATCGCCTGCTGGGCTCTTTATTCCAAGCTATTTCAAACTATTCCCAGCCAGTCCCAGCCATCCCAAACTATTCCAAAATGATAGATATGTCAGATGCGCGTTCCTCAAGGAAGGCGCCTTTGGCATGGTGAAGGGGACGTGGCACCTCTGTTGAATATGCGATTGGCCCACGGAAAAGGCGACGCCTACCCATTGATGGGATAGCTCCGTCGCCGCATCTGGCCTGAGGGTGTGCGTGGGATCGAATCGATTTCGACAGAACGAAAAGGACCACGCGTGGACATTGGATCGTCCCGGGATAGTGGCGAATTGCAGGGAGCATAGCGATGGATATCGCGTTTGGAGACGTTCTGGAGCGAGCGTTTGAACTGGGGATTCCGGGGCTCGATAGTGGAAATTGTGCCTTATGTGAACGGCGTGGCCTGCCGATTCTGCCGGTTCGCTATGCTGTCTGCCGACGTACCCGTCTGAACGAAGCTGTGACGGCGCTCTCGCCGGATCGTGTCCGGGAATTCACCGAGATCACCCTCGATAAAACGTTGTACAGTGAAACGCTGAGAAACAGAAGCCTGTCCTCGCCGGCCAAGGAATTCCTTGGCGCTGCCACAGAGTCCAGCGTTAGCAAATATGTGCTGAGAAAAATGAGGTCGGGATACTTCTATATGCTGGAAGAGTCCAGCCGAACTCCGCCCACCTGGTATGCCTATGCCGTTACCTCCGATGGCATGTTCTATCAGTTCAATGCCCACCAATCTCCCCCGTCCCACGCTGACGCTGGGTTCGATTGTGGCGGTAGCCCCGCAGAGGAGAAGCGTACCAAGGCGTTGAATGCGTCTCTGGTCACGCTCGGGGCCGCCGACGCCACGACGCGGCTATATTTTGCTTTTATCGAACACCCCTGGTCGGCGGCCCACCTTGACCGACTGCGCAGCACACCAGAGCTGCGCAGCCAGGTCATGCAACAAGTCGACCTTCGCAGTTGGCTTGCCGGGAACGCCCAGCCACATGCCTTCGGCGTCGATGATCTGAATATGGTGGCGGAATACGGTGATGGCGCCTACGCCATGGAATCCGAGTTTTGGCCGAGCCATGGCCAGCACCAGTGGATCACTGGTGATAATCTCCGTGACATCATGCAGACACGGGGATGGGAGCACTATCAGGGGCGTGGACTTATTCTGGCAGTTAAAGATGAACTCGGCGTCATCGAGGAACTGAACGCGGCGCGTCAGGAGCCTTTGCAGATCATTGAGAGATTTCTCGGGGAGCCGGGGTCTGAGAATCGGCGCAAACTGACGGTACTAAAGGCAGTGGATGCTTTCAGCCAGCACTTCGAGGACCATTACATCGAGAGTCTCGAGAAACAGCAGGCCAATGCCACTGATCGGCTGGAATACGATGTCGAGACCTATGATCGAACAGTGGCCAGCATTGATGCCGATATCCGTCGAGCCCGCTGGCAAGGTGATGAAGAGGCCGTATGCCGTCATCGGGCCAGGCGCAGCGCTTACATCAACCGCTATGGCAGTCGCGCCAAGGCGGACCGGGAACGACAGGAAACGATTACAGGCGGCAACCGGCAGCGGGTGGAGGAACGGCGACAACGTTTCGATGATCAATTGCCACGTTACTACGATGAGCAGGCTCTCGCCGTATTTCGGCAGAGTTACGACGCCAAGGTCGAGCTTACCCGAGAGTTGGTGTCGTCATTTGATAGTGATTATGCCCTTTGGCTGCGTGAGCATCTCCGTCCCGTGGTCAATCGCTATAGTGATGCTGACGCCGACTACTGCCACGGGCTTGGTATCGGTGGCCTGGTCGCCAATGCCCTATCGGGTGGCATCTTCTCCCCGGCGAGTGCCTGTATCTGGACGGACTTCGCCCAAGAGCTGGATAATGAGACCTCACTGCTCAGGCGAGTAATGTTTGCCAATGTGCAAAGCCTCGTCAGTCGATCCAGGCGCGACAGGAAAGAAGTTGCCGGCAAAGAGTTCTTCGATAAGTTGATGTTGCGCCAGTGGGCTGGTGTGTACGCCTCGGTACGGGATCAGGTAGAGGTACAACCCGAACAACTGGAGAAGCGCTTTCAGTTCGCCACGGCGGCCTTGACCTCTATCATCGGCAGCGCGCTCGCGGCCTTGTCGGTCAGCGATTTTGCGCTGTTGAGCATGGAGGCCTCGGCGCAGGTGACCGCGGGCACTTCGACGAAGGCAGATGGCGCTACGCGCGATAGCGAGAAGATTGGCAGGGGCGCACTTCAGTCTTTCACTCGCTACTGCCAGCTCCTGTGCATGGGCCAGTTGGAGATGCAAGATGACGGCGCGAAGCTTCCATTGCTGGAAAAGCTGCGCCTGAGAAAGCGAGATTACTACGCATGGCTAGAGGGGATTCCACGCCACCTCGATACTCTGCGAAGAGGAAGGCCCAGAACTCCGGTCGGCGACCAGGCGTTGCAGTACCTGAACGAGTCCCCCGATAACACGATCGGAGGGAACTTTTTCGTCGATACGCTGAAAGGTGAAGGAGCGCTGGATATCGTGGTCCCGGTAGCCGCCACGTTGCGTGGCCTGGACATTGATATTGGCTCCTGGGATACCGGTGATGATGCCGACCGCGAAGCCGACGTACGTCAAAGCAGTCGCGCCATTGCCGCGTCCATTCTTGGCGCGACGCCGGTCAACAAGTCGATAGGTGCGGGCCTGGTGACGTGGAATGCCACAGAGACGGTGCTGAAAGAGCTGAACAAGACCGGCGATAGCGATAGCTTAAAACTAGCGGCGGCGATGGTGAACCTGGCCGTGGCCAGCATGGCGATGGCAGAGGGCTATCGCCAGGTACGAGGAGCTTCATTGCCGGGGGCTGCCGGTCAGACCCCAGCTATCGGCAACCGGGGCTGGTCGATGGCCAATGTCTTTTTCACTCAATTGGGCAATGCCATCTCGATGATGGATGCCTTCAGCAAGATCGGCGAGGCGATGAAGGCCAGGCGCCAGGGGATGCCCTTGGAAGACCAGGGTAAACCCCTGGTGGAAGCCTTGTTCAGTTTCGCCAGCGTTGCGGTCTCACTGTTGATTCTTCATCCTATCGCCGCCGCGGTTTCGTCGGTAGTGCTTAGCCTCTTGACCGGAATTCTTGGGCCGATCATGCAGCTATTGGTGCCGAGAGCCTGCCGCACCTGGCTACTGCGCTCCTGTCTTGGCAAGTGGAGCCGAGGTGGGGCATTGAGAGGACAGATAGAGCCTTTCGCTAGCGCCGCGGAGGAAATGAACTCGCTGGAACTGGTATTCCGCGGGGTCACGGTTGATCTGGTGTGGAAATATGACACCAGTACGCCACCGAGGTACGACTTTATTCGAGGCGAGCTGGAAGAAAATCCTCAGGAGAATCCTGGTGGTGATTACCTTGACTATCAGTTGGACAAGGAAATTTCGCTGAAGGTGACATTACCCAAGCTGGATAGGGTGTCTTTGACGGTGGAGTTGGTGGGGTGGGTAGATGAACGTTCTGGGGTGTTGAGTGAGGAGAGGTCTGTTTATAGATACGATTTCTCGAGAACACATGTCGACGATAGCTTTAGTGTTCGTGTTGTTTCTGGGAGGGCTGCTACTGATTCAGTTTTACAAGAATTGCCGTCTGTAGTAGAGAAAGGGGGCGGGTTTTTGGTCGAAATTGTGAGAGCCATTTCGTATTCAGATATTGGGATGGGGGCTCGCTTGAGCATTGTGCTGATGTCGAGTGGTGCTGAGACGGGTATAGCAAATGATGATTTTAGAATATTTTTCTAGAAAAATATGTTGTTTATTTTTGTTGTTGATGACTTCATTTTCAGTGTGGGGAGGTGTCCTGTACGACAACCCGATCGACAATGATTTCTCATTGGATATACACAATTCTTCATATAATGAGCTGTTGCACAATGTTGGCGCTGGAGCGTCGGATTTTTCGGTTAGGAAAGCACAGTATCTTTTGGGGATAATTTATATTAATGGATGGGAGAAGTGGGGGGTTGATAGAGACTATGGAGCAGCCCGTGAATATCTGCAAGAAGCATGGGATGGTTCTGCGTCGGATGCAGGGTTGATACTGGCAGATATTTATTACCAGGGACTTGGTGTTGTTGTTGATGAGGATAAGGCATTGGAGTACCTGGTTGCCGCTGCGGATGATGGACTCCTTATAGCCCAGCGGGAACTCGGTAGGGCGTATGTGGGGAAAAAAGAGTGGGAAGGGTTGGTCGAGCCCGATATCGAAAAAGGCATATATTGGCTAGAGCGGGCGGGAAATGCCGGCGACTTGAAATCGGCCAGGGCCATGGCGAGTCTGTATTCGCAGGGCACGCTGGTTGAAAAAGATGATGCGCTGGCCTTTGACTGGTTGTTGAAGTCCTCGGAGTCACGATATGGCGTCGACAGTTTTTCCTTTCCTCATCTGGTGACATTTTTTGAGGAGGGTATCGGCACGCAGACTGACCTTGTTCAGGCCTATAAATATGCCGACCTTCAGGGCACGGCCGGCATCGAGGATAAGCAGCGTCTGGCGGCACTGATGACAGAGGAGCAGGTCAACGAGGCGATCGATGCATCCCGCACCTGGCAGGAAGAGCACCGGATCTTCGTACCGAGCTATCGGGGGGTGCGTTATCAATCGGATGGGAGTTATCGGTAGCGGAAGTGTGGACGGTGTGGCAGGAGCCACGGATGCGGGGTGTCGATCATTTCATGTGGGGTTCTCGTTTACCGACTGTTTGCACCCGTGGTGTAAAAAGGCCGTTCAACAGAACGGCCAGGTAGTATAGGTTTGATTATTGTTTCGGTGTGAAAGACCCCGCTTCTTGCCTGGGGGGATACTCCTCGTAGCTCTCCATATGGTCTTGGACGATGGCGACCGTCGGTCCTATGGCATACATGTGGCGTACGACCCAATCATCGTAGTATGACGATGTTTCTGGGGTCGATTCGAAAGGGTCTGCCCGCAAGTCGATAAACAAAGGGGCCTTGCGTGTGGTCTGCTCATGGAACCACGCATCGATTCCCTCGTGATCCATGGTGCTGAAGTTGGCTTTCCATCGACCATGGCGCACGGCGCCAAGCGTTCCGTCATCGACCCAGGCGAAGAATTCATTGCGCGGCCAGGCGGCATCTTCTCCAGCATCACCCGTTAGGTGTGGCAAGAGGTTGTAGCCGTCAAGGTGAACGTTGAAGGTCTTGTCGCCCGCTTGATAACCATCCAGTAGTTCCTGTTTTATGTCGGGCTCCCCGGCGGCGGCAAGCAGGGTCGGTAACATGTCCTCGAGCGACAATATCTCGTTGGATACTTGGTTACCCTCGATATGGCCGGGCCACTTGATCATGAACGGTACTCGGATGCCACCCTCCCATGTGGTTGCTTTTTCTCCTCGGAAAGGAGACGTCCCTCCATCGGGCCAGCTGAACTTTTCCGCACCGTTGTCTGTGGTATAGATCACGATGGTGTTGTCGGCGATGTCGAGTTCATCAAGCTTGTCCAGGAGCTGTCCGACCATTCTGTCATGTTCGACCATGCCGTCAGCGTAAATGCCTAGCCCTGTTGCGCCCTCTGATTCTTCCTTCAGGTGAGTGAAGATGTGCATTCTTGTGGTATTGAACCATACGAACCAGGGGTCGTCCTGCTCCTCCTTGCGTTCGATAAAGTCGAAAGCGGAAGCCAGAAACTCTTCATCCACCGTTTCCATTCGCTGGCTATTCAGCGGGCCCGTATCTTCGATGTCGCCATCGGCGCTGGACCTTATTACCCCACGCGGCCCCCAGTTTTCTCTGAATTCCGGATTCTTGGGGTAGTCGGGGCTTTCCGGCTCTTCTTCGGCATTGAGGTGGTAAAGATTGCCGAAGAACTCGTCGAAGCCATGGTTGGTAGGAAGAAACTCGTCGCGATCACCAAGGTGGTTTTTCCCAAACTGCCCGGTCGCGTAGCCCATTGGTTTCAGGAGCTCGGCAATCGTTGGATCTTCAGGCTGAAGTCCAACCGGGTCACCCGGCATGCCTATCTTGAGAAGGCCCGTGCGTTTGGGTGATTGACCGGTGATAAATGCGGCGCGCCCCGCGGTACAACTCTGTTGGCCATAGGCATCGGTAAATCGAATGCCCTCATCGGCAATGCTGTCAATGTTGGGCGTGCGGTAGCCCATCATGCCGTCGTTGTAGGCGCTAGTGTTATACCAACCAATATCATCACCCATGATGACAAGGATGTTGGGTTTATCGTTGTCGCCTGAATTGTTTGGCGCTTCTTGCTCTTGTGCTTGGGCGGAGGTTGCTGTGGCTGCGAGGGCAACGAGTAGGCATAAACCTCGCCCTAGCCTGGGCGTTACTCGATGGGTATGCATAAGGAATCCTTTCTGGCTATCGATGGTGGCGAATGAGCGATGATGCCGATTTCAGCATAGGCATGCCGTCGCTATCCGTCACTTTTGCGTCGCGGCGGTGAGCGCATCGGCAGGCAAGGTGGTCGGCAGGGCGGCGGCCGACAGCAAAGGTGACGCCAGTATGACCGGCCCGCTTCCGCGGCCCCTTGGCAACGGGGTGCGGATCGAGCGCAGCGTGAATGCTTGTGTCATTAGTGACACGACCGGTGGGAATCCGTGTGTCGACTCTGACTCCCGAGTATCAAGATCATTCGGAGGGGTGGGGTGGGCGGTACTATTGAATCAATGGCTTACGTCATGATCATGTCTTGGCACGGCGCTTGCTCTAGAGAGAATGCCACCGCGTCGCGGGGCGATTGCACTCTCTAATGTTAATAATAATGACAGGAGCCATCCATGCACGCCGTTATCCAGCCGTCCAAGCGTTTGTTCAAGGCCAGCGCGCTCGCTCTGGCGATTGCCGCCGCCGGCAGCGCCCAGGCCGAAGAGCGCCTGGTGATCGTGACCTCCTTTCCGTCGGATCTGACCAGCGTCTTTACCGATGCCTTCGAGCAGGCCAACCCGGACATCGACGTCGAGATCCTCAACAAGAAGACCAGTGCGGCGATCAAGTTTATCCAGGAGACCCGTGAGGGCAATCCCACCGATCTGTTCTGGGCCTCGGCACCGGATGCCTTCGAGGTGCTCAAGGACGATGGGCTGTTGATGGAGTATCGGCCGTCGGCCGAAGGCATTCCCGAGACCATCGGCGCCTTCCCGATTCATGATCCGGATGGCTTCTATACCGGCTTCGCCGCCTCCGGCTACGGCATCATGTACAACGAGCGCTACCTGGCCGCTAAGGACCTGCCGCCCCCCGCCGAGTGGGAGGACCTCGAAAAGCCGGTGTACTTCGGCCACGTCGGGATGTCGGCGCCGTCGCGCTCGGGCACGACCCACCTGACGGTAGAAACGGTGCTGCAGGGCGAGGGCTGGGAGCCGGGCTGGGGCGTGCTCAAACGCATGTCGGGCAACTTCGCCTCGGTCACCGAGAGAAGCTTCGGCGTGCCTGATGGCGTCAACAGCGGTAACTTCGGCATCGGGGTGGTCATCGATTTCTTCGGCCTGTCGTCCATGGGTGCCGGCTTCCCGGTGAACTTCGTCTACCCGTCGACCACCGCCCTGGTGCCGGCCAATATCGGCATCATCGACAATCCTCCCAACGGCGAAGCCGCCGAAGCGTTCATCGAGTTTCTGCTCTCCGAGACCGGCCAGGAGCTGCTGCTCGATCCCAAGATCCGCCGCCTGCCGGTCAATCCGAGCATCTATGAGCAGGCGCCTCCGGGCTTTCCCAACCCCTTCGAGGACGAGCAGTTGAGCGCCTCGCTGCAGTTCGATCTGGACGTGTCCAAGGCCCGCTACAACCTGGTCAATGCCCTGTTCGACGTGATGGTGACCTATCGCCTGGACGACCTGCGTGAGGCCACCGAGGCGATCTACGCCGCCGAGGCCGCCCTGGCCGAGGCAGGAGGCGCCAACGGCGAGGCCGAGGCCTTGATCGGCGAGGCGCGCGAGCTGGTCTCCGCAGTGCCCGTCAGCGAGGCCGAAGCCGCCGATCCGGACTTCCTGGCGGCCTTCACCACCAGCCGCAAGACCGCCGAAGATTCGACGACCGGTCGTCAGGCCGAGATCGAAGCCGAGTGGGATGAGGTGACACGCGGTAACTACCAGAGAGCCGTCGAGCTCGCCGAGCAGGCCAAGGCGCTGCTGTAAGCGCCCGATCGCCTGTCCCGAGGCAGCGGCCGACGCGGTCGCTGTCTCTTCGTCCCCGATTTCTCGAGGTAGTTATGATTAGCTCTGCGATACGCTCGCGGTCATGGCGCATGCCGGACCTTTCGTCGGCCCAGTGGGGCCCAGGCCTGGTGGCGCTGCTGATCGGCCTGTTTCTGCTCATCGTGCTGGTGCTGCCGGTGGCCAAGGTGGTCTACGTGGCCTTTCAGGACCCCAGCACCGGCGCCCTGACGCTGAACAACTTCATCGACTTCTTCAATGCCTCGCTGTTTCGCGAGTCCTTTGTCAATTCGCTCTATGTGTCGGCCATGTCGGTGGTGTTTGCCACCCTGATCGCCATGCCGCTGGCCTACTTCACCAGCCGCTTCAACTTCGCGGGTTCCGCGCTGATCCAGACCCTTGGCATCATTCCGCTGATCATGCCGCCCTTCGTCGGCGCCGTGGCCATGCAGCTGTTCTTCGGCGGCAACGGCAGCATCAATCTGCTGCTCGATCAGTACTTCGGCTTCACGGTGCCCTTCATGGAGGGGCTCAATGGGGTCATCCTGGTGCAATCGGTGCACTTCTTTCCGTTCATCCTGATCAATCTGTCGGCGAGTCTGAAGAACATCGATCGCTCCATGGAGGAGGCCGCGCTGAACCTGGGCTCCAGCGGTATGCGCTTGTTTCGGCGGATCGTCTTCCCGCTCGGCATGCCGGGGTATGTGGCCGGGGCGTCGCTGGTGTTTCTCAAGGTGTTCGACGATCTGGGCACGCCGCTACTGCTTAACGTCAACAACATGCTGGCGCCTCAGGCTTACTTGCGTATCAGCTCGGTGGGGATCTCCGACCCGATCGGTTACGTGATCTCGGTGATCCTGGTGGTGTTCTCGATCTTCTCGCTGTGGCTGTCGTTTCTGGCCATGAAGGGCAAGGACTACGCCACCACCCAGAAGGGCGGCGGAGGCCTGCTCAAGCGTGATCTGGGCCGCTGGGAGCGCATCGGCTGTTACGCCGTCATTCTGATCATCCTGGCCTTCGTGCTGGCGCCCCATATGGCGCTGTTCATGCTGTCCATCGCCTCGGTCTGGTCCTACAGCCCGGTGCCGGACGGCTACACCCTGGATCACTACGCCACGGTCTTCGAAGGGGCCACGGGCTTTATCAAGAACACCCTGCTGTACGCCGGGCTCGCCGGGCTCATCGACGTGATTCTCGGCACCGCCATCGCTTACGTGGTGTGGCGCACCAAGATCTGGGGTGCCAAGGCGCTGGACTTCGTGGCCATGGGCGCGGTGGCGATTCCCGGGGTGGTGCTCGGTATCGGCTATCTGCGCATGTTCTACAGCGTCGACATGCCGTTCTCCGATGTGCCGCTGGCGACCTTCTGGGGGGTCATCGTGATCGCGCTGGCGGTGCGCCGTCTGCCGTACGCCTTGCGCGCCTGCGTCGCCGCACTGCAGCAGATCTCGGTGTCGCTCGAGGAAGCCGCCGAGAGCCTCGGGGCGAGCAAGCGACGCACCATTCGTCGCATCGTGGTGCCGCTGATGACCGGGGGGATACTGGCCGGCTTCATCACCAGCTTCGCCACCGCCGCCGTGGAGCTATCGGCCACCATCATGCTGGTGTCGTCGGAGTCGGATGCGCCGCTGGCCTACGGCATCTACATCTTCATGCAGTCGGCGGCCGGACGCGGCCCGGGCGCTGCACTCGGCATCATCGCCGTGCTGATCGTTGGTCTCGGGACCTACCTGTCGCACTGGTTTATCGAGCGCAGCAAGCGCAGCCAACCCAACGTATCCTGACGGAGACTCATTGCCATGTTGAACAAGAGCGAATCCAAAGGTATCAAGATTCAGAACGTGGGCCTGAGCTTCGGCGACACCGAGGTGCTCAAGGGCGTCAATCTCGAGATCGAGCCCGGTGAATTCTTCGCCTTCCTCGGCCCCTCGGGCTCCGGCAAGTCGACGCTGCTGCGCGCCATCGCCGGCTTCGGCCCGACGCCGACCGGGCGCATTCTGGTCGGCGATCAGGACGTCACGCGCCTGCCGCCCTGGCAGCGCAACGTGGGCATGGTGTTTCAGAGCTACGCCCTGTGGCCACACATGAGCGTGCGCAAGAACGTGGCGTTTGGCCTCGAGGAGCGCAAGGTCCCCCAGCGCGAGATCGATCGCCGGGTCGGGGAGGCGTTGGAGCTGGTCGGGCTTTCGGCGCTCGCCGAGCGCAAGCCCAACGAGCTTTCTGGCGGCCAGCAGCAGCGTATCGCCCTGGCCCGCACCGTCGTGGTCGAGCCGCGGGTGCTGCTGCTCGATGAGCCACTGTCGAATCTCGACGCTAACCTGCGGGTGCAGATGCGCCGCGATATCCTCAATCTGCAGCGTGAACTCGGCCTGACCACGATCTTCGTCACCCACGATCAGGAGGAGGCCAACACCACGTCTGACCGCATGGCGGTGCTCAGCGACGGCGTCATCCAGCAGATCGGAGCGCCCAGGGAGCTCTATGATCGCCCGTGCAACCGCTTCGTGGCGGGATTTCTGGGGTCGGCCAATATCCTCGATGGGGCGCTGCAGACCGGCGTCGTCGGCCAGGTGTTCGTGTCCGACAGGGGGGTCGAGCAGCCGGTGGACAACCCTCAGATCTTCGACCGCGGCAGCCTGGTGTTTCGACCGCAGAGCACGACGCTCGGCGGTCTCCATGAGGCAAACGGTGAGCACCTGACCTTCAGCGGACGGGTGGTGTACCGGGAGTTTCTCGGCAGCCTGATCCGTTACGGGGTCGATGTCAGCGGGCACCAGCTGGCCGTCGATGAGGTACATACCATCGGCAAGCACCATGTTGAGGTCGGCAGCGACGTCGTGCTGCGAGTGCCCAAGGACCAGACGGTGCTGGTCGCCGCCTGAGGTCGTGCATCGGGGCGCCGCCAGCGGTGGGCGCCGACAGGGCTTTCGCCGCGGGGGGAGGCGCGGTAGCCTTCGCCCATAGCGTTCGCCGCCGGGAGCCCCGATGACTCTTTCCACCCATATCGATTGCGCCCTGGCGATGACCTCGCCGGGGCGCGCCGTCTGGGTCGCGCTGTCCGGTGGGCTCGACTCGTCGCTGCTGCTGACCCTGGCGGCGGCGGCCTGCCGTCTTCATCCTCGTCCTCTCTATGCCCTTCACGTCGATCATGGCCTGCAGCCAGCGGCCGCCGACTTCGAGCGCCACTGTCGTCGCCTGTGCTCGCGCCTTGGGGTGCCGCTGTTTGTTGAACGTGCCTGCGTTGATCTGACGTCGGGCCTTGGCCTCGAGGGTGCGGCCCGCGAGGCGCGCTATGCGGCCTTCGCGCGGCGGCTTCGCCCGGGAGATACCCTGTGGCTAGCACAGCATCGTGATGATCAGGCCGAGACCTTCCTGCTCGCGGCCCTGCGCCGCTCCGGTGTGGCAGGGCTTGCCGCCATGCCAGCGCTACGCGAGTTTGGCGGTGCGACGCTGGCGCGTCCGCTGCTCGGTGTGTCGCGCACTGTCCTTGAACATGAAGCGCGCCGGCGAGCGCTGAGCTGGAGCGACGATCCCAGCAACGACGAGACCGATGTCGATCGCAACTACCTGCGCCACACCGTGATGCCAAGGCTCAAGGCGCGTTGGCCGGGAGCCGACGCCGGGCTTGCCGCCGCCGCCGCCCATGCCGGGGAGGCCTTGGGGCTTCTGGAGGAGCTGGCCGAGGAGGACCTGGCCCGGTGTGGCGCCGACCCGGGGCGGATTGCGCTGGCGCCGCTTGTGACGCTGTCGCTGCCCCGTCAGCGGCTGTTGCTGCGTCACTGTGCGACTCGCCTCGGCTTGCCCACACCGCCCGCCAAACGCCTCGAGTCCTTGCTCTCCCAGCTTGGGGCGCGCCGCGATGCCGAGGTTCGTGTGAGCTGGGCCGGCGCCGAGGCGCGCCGCTGGGATGCGGCGGTCTGGCTGCTGGCAGGGCATGCCGGGCGTGACGGGGGTGAAGGTACGGAAGGCGTCGGGGTGCCCGAAGGGCAATGGGACGGCCAGACGCCGCTGCAAACTCCCTGGGGGGAGCGCCGCGTCAGGCTGCTCGGCGTTGGCGAAGCCGCGCCCGGCTTGCTGTCGCTGCGTCCGCGCCAGGGCGGCGAGCGGCTGCGGCTCGCCGGGCGTGGCGGGCGCGATCTCAAGCGCCTGCTGCAGGAGGCCGGCGTGCCGCCCTGGCGCAGGGAGACCACCGTCGTGGTGTGGCATGGCGATCAAACGGTAGCGGCCCTCGAACTGGTCGAGGGCCGCTGGGTCGCGGTGGCGGAAGGCTGGCGGGGCGTCTAGCGGCGGTGTGCCTCAGGCCCCGGCGTTGGCGGTCTCGCTGTGCAACACCAGGGCGAAATCGGTATTGCCCATGTACTGCGCTTCCTGCTCGAGATCGGTGCACAAGAGGCCCGGGTCGTCGCCGCCTTCGTAGCTCAGGTGCAGGGACTCGCCGTCGGCCTCTAGCCTCGGTAGCGTCGGCGGGTGCTCCGGGCGCGAGTGATTGAGAATCACCGCCAGGCGCAGCAGGCGGGCCAGGCGCTGGGCGTCACGCTGCTCGGTGTCCGGCAGCAACTGCCATTCCTTGTGCGGAAACTTGCGCCGGTGGGCGCGGACCAGAAACGCCAGCAGGCGCTGCTCGGGGCGCGAGAAGCCCGAGAGGTCGGAATGCTCCAGCAGATAGGCGCCATGGCGGTGGAACTGGCTGTGGGAGATCGCCTGGCCGATCTCGTGCATCCAGCACGCCCAGTCGAGGTAGCGGGCCTGGTCGTCGCTCATGGGCCAGGTGTCGCGTACCTGAGCCAATAGCGCCTTGGCGGTGGCGGCGACGTTGTCGGCCTGACGGGTATCGACGCCATTGGCCCGGGCCAGGGATTCTAGGCTCTTGAGTCGCGAATCCTCCGGGCTGTTGCGGCCGGCCATGTCGTAGAGCACGCCTTCGCGCAGGGCGCCGTCGGCGAAGCGCATCTGCTCGAGCTCGAATGCCTCGAAGACGGCACCAAGAATGGCAACGCCGGCGGGGAAGACCCGAGCCCGGTCGGGCTTCAGCCCCTCCATGACGACCTTGTCCAGATGCTTGATCTTGATCAGCCGCTTGCGCAATGTGGCGAGCCCTTCGCGGGTCACCACGCCCTCCGGGGAGTCACCGGTCGCGGCCAACACCGCGGCGGCGGCCTTGATGGTACCGCTGGAACCCACCGGATCGTCCCAGCCGAGCCTCATGTACGGGCGGCGGATGTTGGCCAGCTCCGATAGCGCCGCGAGCTCGGCCCGGCGCATGCGCTTCTCGGTGATCTCGCCGTTGTCGAAGAAGCGGCGGGTGAAAGTGACACAGCCCATGCGCAGGCTTTCCAGCGCCTTGGGCTCGAAGTGCTCGCCGATGATGAACTCCGTCGAACCACCGCCGATGTCGACGATCAGTCGGCGTCCGCTCTCGGCCAGGGCGTGGGCGGCGCCAAGGTAGATCAGGCGAGCCTCCTCGCGGCCGGCGATGATCTCGATGCGGGCGCCGAGCAGGGCCTCGGCACGCTCGATCAGCTCCTGGCTATTGTCGGCATCGCGCAGGGCGTTGGTGCCGACCACGCGCATGCGGCGCGGCGGGATATCGCCGAGAAAGGGCGCGAAACGTCCCAGGCAGTCCAGCGCGCGGGTGATGGCGTCTTCGCTGAGCTGGCCGTTGTCGTCGAGGCCGGCGGCGAGTTGGACCTTTTCGCCCTGGCGGGCGACCACCTGTAGCCGATCATCTTGATAGTTGGCGACGAGCAGGTGGAAGCTGTTCGAGCCCAGATCGATGGCGGCGAGGCGGGTAGGGTCCGAGGCGTTGTCACCGGGTGACTCGCGAAGCGCACTTAAGGTGTCCACGGTCTGGGTCATGGCGAGTCCTTCTCTCAGAATGGCTTAAGGTTGCGACCGGCCTTTGCCGATGTCAATGATCCGGCGCCCAAGGGCTTGCGTTCCCTTGTCGGCTTGACTAGTATCGAGGCGTTCGCCTGTTTCGAATGCATTTCCGGGCCGCGTCGCCGCCGCGACGAGGCCGTCCCAAGTCGTCAGACAGCCCACTGATTATCAGCCCGCCCGCGGCTCACGCCGTCGCGTTGCTGATCAGGCGCAACGAACCTGCTCCCTCGCCCAGTCGATGGCTCGAATCTCCCTCGGGAGTCTTCGGCCCGATAAGTCCTATCTTTTTCATGCGGCCTGTCGAGAGCAGCCCCCGGGCTCTGAACGCACTCACGCGGCGTCGTTTCGCCTCTTTATTGCACGGCGCCTTGCCGCCCGGCTTCCCACGAGTAATTTCTGACCTCTGATGAATCTGACTGAACTCAAGCAAAAGCCTGTGCCGGAGCTTCTCGATACCGCACGCGAAATGGGTATCGACAACCTGGCCCGGTCCCGCAAGCAGGACATCATCTTCGCCATCCTCAAGAAACACGCCAAGAGCGGTGAGGACATCTTCGGCGATGGTGTGCTGGAAATCCTTCAGGACGGCTTCGGCTTCCTGCGCAGCGCCGACAGCTCCTATCTGGCCGGGCCCGATGACATCTACGTGTCTCCGTCGCAGATTCGTCGTTTCAACCTGCGCAAGGGCGATACCATTTCCGGCAAGATCCGGCCGCCCAAGGAAGGCGAACGCTACTTCGCGCTGCTCAAGGTCAGCCAGATCAACCTGGACCGGCCCGAGAACGCCAAGCACAAGATCCTGTTCGAGAACCTCACGCCGCTGTTTCCCCAGAAGCGTCTGCGCATGGAGATCGGCAACGGCTCCACCGAGGATCTCACCGCCCGCATCATTGATCTGACAGCACCCATCGGCAAGGGCCAGCGTGGCCTGATCGTGTCGCCGCCCAAGGCCGGTAAGACGCTGATGCTGCAGAACATCGCGACCTCAATCACGCGTAACAATCCCGAGTGTCAGCTGATCGTGCTGCTCATCGACGAGCGCCCCGAAGAAGTCACCGAGATGTCGCGCACCGTACGCGGGGAAGTGGTCGCCTCGACCTTCGATGAACCGCCGGCGCGTCACGTGCAGGTGGCCGAGATGGTCATCGAGAAGGCCAAGCGTCTGGTCGAGCACAAGAAGGACGTGGTGATCCTGCTCGACTCCATCACCCGTCTGGCGCGTGCTTACAACACCGTGGTGCCGTCGTCGGGCAAGGTGCTGACCGGTGGTGTCGATGCCCATGCCCTGGAGAAGCCCAAGCGCTTCTTCGGTGCGGCGCGTAACATCGAGGAAGGCGGCAGCCTGACCATCATCGCCACCGCCCTGGTCGACACCGGCTCCAAGATGGACGAGGTGATCTTCGAGGAATTCAAGGGCACCGGTAACATGGAAGCCCACCTTGATCGCAAGCTGGCCGAACGTCGCGTCTATCCGGCGCTGAACATTCGCCGTTCCGGCACCCGCCGCGAAGACTTGCTGGCCTCCGACGAAGAGATGCAGCGCATGTGGATCCTGCGCAAGCTGCTGAACCCGATGGACGATACCGCGGCCACCGAGTTCTTGATCGATCGTCTCAAGGACACCAAGACCAACCTTGAATTCTTCGATGCCATGAAGCGTCGCTAAGCGCTCTTGTGGTGCCGTTCGGGGCCAATCACGAGGAACCGGAGCACCGCGAGCAAGCCCGAGGGGCAGCATGCTATGCTGCCCCTTTCGTCTTTCGGGAAGCGAGAAAATCGCATGAAGTACCATGACTTGCGCGACTTTATCGCGGCGCTGGAAGCGGCGGGCGAGCTCAAGCGAGTGAGCGCAGAAGTGGACCCTTATCTCGAGATCACCGAGATCTGCGACCGGACCCTGCGCGCCGGTGGCCCGGCGCTGCTGTTCGAGAACGTCAAGGGCCACACCATGCCGCTGCTCGGCAATCTGTTCGGCACCCCCAAACGCGTCGCCATGGGCATGGGCCAGGACTCGGTAGAAGCGCTCAGGGAGATCGGCGAGCTGCTGGCCTTTCTCAAGGAGCCGGAGCCACCCAAGGGCTTTCGCGATGCCTGGGAGAAGCTGCCGATCTTCAAGCAGATCATGAGCATGGGGCCGAAGACGGTGCGATCTGCGCCGGTACAGGCGCTGGTCTACGAGGGCGATGACGTCGATCTTAACCGCTTGCCGATACAGCACTGCTGGCCCGGTGACGCCGCGCCGCTGGTGACCTGGCCGCTGGTGATCACCAAAGGCCCGCACAAGAGTCGCCAGAATCTCGGCATCTATCGTCAACAGAAGCTGGGCAAGAATCGCCTGATCATGCGTTGGTTATCCCATCGCGGCGGGGCGCTGGACTACCAGGAATTTCAGCACACAAACCCCGGCGAGCCATTCCCGGTGGCGGTGGCCTTAGGCGCCGATCCGGCGACAATTCTTGGCGCCGTGACGCCAGTGCCGGATTCGCTTTCCGAGTACGCCTTCGCCGGGCTGCTGCGCGGCTCGCGTACGGAGCTCGTCAAGTGCGGCCACGCCGACCTGCAGGTCCCAGCCTCGGCCGAGATCATTCTCGAGGGCTTTTTGTACCCGGACGACACCGCCCCGGAAGGCCCTTACGGCGATCACACCGGTTACTACAACGAGGTCGAGACCTTCCCGGTGTTCACCGTGACGCGCATGACCATGCGCAAGAATGCCATCTACCATTCGACCTATACCGGCCGTCCGCCGGATGAGCCGGCGATTCTTGGCCTGGCGCTCAACGAGGTGTTCGTACCGATCCTGCGGCGCCAGTTCCCCGAGATCCAGGACTTCTACCTGCCCCCGGAGGGCTGCTCCTACCGCATGGCGGTGGTGACCATGAAGAAGCAGTATCCGGGGCATGCCAAGCGCGTGATGATGGGTGTGTGGAGCTTCCTGCGCCAGTTCATGTACACCAAGTTCGTGGTGGTGCTGGACGATGACGTGAGCGCGCGTGACTGGAAGGACGTGATCTGGGCGATCACGACCCGCATGGATCCCGCGCGCGACACCGTGCTGGTCGAGAACACTCCGATCGACTATCTGGACTTCGCCTCGCCGGTGGCGGGGCTCGGCTCCAAGATGGGGCTCGATGCCACCGCCAAGTGGCCCGGTGAGACCGATCGCGAATGGGGGGTTCCCATCACCATGGACGAGGCGGTCAAGACCCGAGTCAGCGAACGCTGGGACGAACTCGATATCCCTCTCCCCGACGTCGACAAGAGGCCACTATGACGGCAAGGACCCTGACCTGCCAGGTCATCGAGGTCGAGGACCTCACCCCCGATGTGTTCCGTGTGGTGCTCGAAGGCCGCCCGGAAGCGATGGCGCATGCGCCGGGCCAGTACCTGGAAATGTGCCTGGAGGATGGCACCTGGGTGCCGTTTTCCATCGCCAGCCGCCACGCCGATGACGGCCGCCTCGAGCTGCATATTCAACACTGGCCCGAGCGGTCCAACTCGGCCCAGCTCAGACAGATGCTGGTGGTCGCCGAGCACCTGACGGTGCGCCTGCCGGGCGGCGACTGTGTGCTGGACGAGACGAGCCAGCGTCCGCTGCTGCTGGTCGCCGCCGGCACCGGCTTCGCCCAGATGAAGGCCGTTGTCGAGGCGGCGTTGCACGCCGATCCTGAACGTGAAATCGCGCTGTGGTGGGCGGCCAAGGAACGCCGCGACCTGTATGCCGAGTCCATGGCGCGAGACTGGGCCGCGAGCTCGCCGAGGCTCTGCTTTCACGCCGTCTGCGAGGCCGGTTTCGAAGCCGGTTTCGACGGCGATAACGTCAAAGGGCACCACGGCCGTATCGACGCGGCATTGGCTGGCGAACTGGACGATATTGCCGATTGCGATGTGTACCTGTCCGGCTCGCCGGGCATGGTCTATGCCTGCGTCGACGTGCTGGCGTCGCTCGGTCTCGACGCCGGTCGGGTCTTCTCCGATGTCTTCTCCTATGCGCCACGGGACCCGCTGGTGCCGCTGGTGGGGAGCCTGGTCAAGGAGTCGAGAGCATGAGCGCGGCGCCGATTCTGATCACCGGCGGCGCCCAGCGGCTGGGGCGCCACTGCGTCGAGCGCCTGCTGCTCGATGGGCATCCGGTGATCCTCAGCTACCGGCGTGAGCGCGAGGAGCTGGCGGCGCTGCGCGAGCGCGGCGCGGTGACGCTCCAGGCGGATTTTTCCAGCGAGGCCGGGGTGCTCGAGTTCATCGACCGGGTGAAGGGCGAGACGCGTCAGCTGCGTGCCATCGTGCATAACGCCAGTGACTGGGCGCCGGATTCCACAGGCGACACCGCCGGGGCCACCTTCGAGCGCTTGTTTCGTGTCCATATGCTGGCGCCGTACCTGATCAATCTTCACCTGCGAGATCTGCTCGAGGCCGGTGAGGAGCCCCAGCGCGATATCGTGCACATGACCGACTTCGTGGTTCAGAAGGGCTCGAAGAAACACGCCGCTTACGCCGCCACCAAGGCCGGACTCGACAACCTGACACTGTCGTTTGCCGCCATGTACGCGCCGCGGATTCAGGTCAATGCCATCGCCCCGGCGATGATCATGCTCAACGAGGGCGATGACCCGGCCTATGCCGAGAAGGCCAAGGCCAAGTCGCTGATGGCGATGGTGCCGGGGCCCGGGGTGATCTATCAGAGCCTGCGCTACCTGCTCGATAACCGCTATGTGACCGGCTCGACGCTGCCGGTGGATGGCGGCCGCCACCTGCGTTGAGCCACCGTCTGCCCGCCGCGGCTCGGGCACTCGCCGTGGCGCTGGCCAAGGCTTACACTCTGAGTCTTTCCTGCGATGATTCATCGCCATTCACAAGAGGCCATACTGATGTCCGATCACGACGACGCTTGCGACAAGAGCGGTTTCATGACTTTGTTTCTTGGTGTGGTGGTGCTGGTGGCCATGAGCTGCCTGCCGGCGACCATCGGCTGGGTGCAGGTGGTTCACGGCTGAGGTCGAGCCGGCGTTGGGGTGAGCCCACGCGATGCTCGACGCCGGCGCGAGCGTTCAGGCCCAGCAAGAGCGTGTTTCTAGCCCCAGAGGGCTTGCCATTTGGCCCGCGCCGCGGCAGGATTGACTCAGACTTCAGGAGATCGAGATGACCGACACCGTTTGCCACGCCCACGCATCGACCGCCCCAGCCGGCGGTGATCGCGTTGCGGTACGTGGCGACGGCTGCAGCAAGACGGCGGCGGGTGTCGGTTATTGGCGCGGCTATACCTGGTATTGGTTTACTACCGGGGGGCCGGCGACCGTGTCCTGATTGGATCCGATGAGAAGGATCGCAACAATCAGCAGCAGGAATCGCGCAGGCACCCACTCAGGGCCGCCTCCGCAGACAGAACCCCCGGACGGCAGGCCCGCCCGGGGGTTCTTGCGTTGGGAGTCAGGCAAGGCTTCACCTCACCAACGACCGCAACAGGAGAGTAGCAATGACCGCACATCGTGACGTTATCAGCATCGCCGAGTATCGCTATTACCCAGGCTTTAGCTGGCGATTTATCGATGCGCGGTCGGGCCTTGGTGCCACCTCCGACCGTGAGCTTCTCGGTGGCAACGGAAATAAACGATGTCACGCAAGCCCACGGAGTTGAAACCATGACTGCCCACCTTACCTTGGCGGCCACCCATGCTGTCGCCGCCGAATCGATCGAGTCCCCCATCGTGGATCAGGCGACTGTCGAACCCACACCAGCCGAGCACCCGCCTGCCATGACGCTACCCAGCCCCCAGGACCTCAAGCGAGAGCTGCCGCTGTCGTCCACATTGGCCGAGCGTGTCGATGCCCAGCGCCAGCAGATTCGCGACATTCTCGATGGCCACGACGATCGCTTGCTGGTGGTGGTCGGCCCGTGCTCCATTCACGATCCCGAGGCGGCGCTGGTCTACGCCGAGCGACTCAAGGCCCTGGCGGACAAGGTCCAGGACCGGGTGCTGGTGGTGATGCGCGTCTACGTCGAAAAACCACGCACCACGGTGGGCTGGAAGGGGCTCGCCTACGATCCCGACCTGGATGGTAGCGGCGATATCGCCCGTGGACTGATGCTGTCTCGCAAGCTGATGCGAGACATCGTCACGCTGGGGCTGCCGGTGGCCACCGAGGTATTGCAGCCGATGATCGCCCCTTACCTCGATGATCTGTTGGCCTGGGTCGCCATCGGCGCTCGTACGACCGAATCCCAGCTACATCGGGAAATGGCCAGTGGCCTCGAGGCGGTGGTGGGGTTCAAGAACGCCACCAGCGGTGACGTTCAGGTGGCGCTGGACGCCATCCAGTCCGCGGCGCACCCCCATCAGCATTTCGCCATGGCCGAAGATGGCCGCCCACAGATGCGCTCTACCAAGGGCAATCCCAACACCCACCTGGTGTTGCGGGGAGGGCACGGGGAGCCCAACTATCAGGCGGACGCGGTGGCAGCGACACGCCGGGCCATCGTCGAGGCCGGGCTGGCGCCGCGGCTGATGGTGGACTGCAGCCACGCCAATGCACGCAAGGACCATCGTCGCCAAAGCGAGGTGATGCTCGATGTCCTCAATCAGCGCCTGGCGGGTGATCGGGCCCTGGTCGGCGTGATGCTCGAGAGCCAGCTGCACGAAGGCAAGCAACCCCTGGTGCCGGGCAAGCTGCGTTACGGGGTGTCGGTGACCGACGCCTGCATCGGCTGGGAGACCACCGAACACCTGCTGATGTCTGCTGCCGAACGCCTTGCCGAAAGGCGTTAGAGGCGGCCGTCTCACCATCTGGGGTGTCGATGGCGAGTGCGTTGTGTGGCCCTTCAGGCGCGGCAGAAGGGCCAGATATCGAAGGCGCCATCGCAACGAAATTCGGCCTCGCAGGCGGCCAGCTGTGAACGGTAGCGTGACGCCGTGGAGGCGACTTCACGGGCGGCACGCTGCACCGCCGGCTTACCCCGGTAACTGCCGCGCTGATAGCCGCCCTGACCCTCGTGATAGGCCAGGTAGAGGTGCTCGGGGTTGGACAGCGATACCCCGGTGATGCGGCGGGTGCGCGCGTTGTACCAGCCGATGAAATCGGTGGCATCCTGCATGTCCGAGCGACTCGAAAACACACCGCCGGCCTGGTCTTCATACTCGCCCCAGACCGGGTCCTGGGCCTGGGCGTAGCCGTAGGCCGAGGAGGGCCGAGTCCAGGGAATGAACCCCAGCAGCTCGGTGCGTGGCGGGCGAACGTGACTCCTGAACGACGACTCGCGCTTGATGAAGGCCATCTGCGTCCAGATCGGCGTGCCCCAGCGCTCATAGGAGTCCCGGGAATCGTCATACCAGTCGGGCTCTGCGCGAAAGATCTCACACAGATTGTCCTGGCGCTGGGGCGGATCGGCGGCGAACATCGCGCAACCTCCTAGTGACAACATTAGCCCTAACGCGGCGGCCACGCGTCCTGACGATGAGCGTCTTTTCATCCGACGCTGTGGCGTAATGTCCCGCTGTCCCATCCGGTATTGCCTCCTGGTGTGCTGTGTTCCATCGCCGTTGTGGCCGGTCGGGGCCACAACGGCCTCTTCCTGGGCGGTCGCCGATGCCGGCTCGGCGACGAGATGCCGATGCCGATGACTGAGACGAAGGGCCCCAGTATGCCTGCTTCGGCCCAGTCGCGCGCCGGCGGGCCTTCCATTTTTGCCTCGGTCATCGCCTTGTCATATAGGCGGGGTAGCGTCTTGGACCGGACCGATGCGGCCGAGCGCCGTGACCCTAGACTGCCCAGCCGAGGACAGCGCAATGAGCAAGGAAATCGAAGATCACCGCCTCTTGAACCCCAGCAACAACGAGCCGTTCTCCCGCGTGCTCGATCGTCACCTGTCGCGCCGTGCGGTGATGAAGGGGGGGCTCGGCATGACGGCCATGGGGATGCTGAGCGGGTTCGGGCTCTCGGCGTTCGCCGCCGACGACGCAGGCGTCGCCAAGAAGCCGCTGGCGCTCGCATTTGACGCCATCGCGGGTTCGCGCACCGATGCCATCGTGGTGCCGCCGGGATATACCGCGCAGGTGCTGGTGCCCTGGGGTACGCCGCTAAACGACAGCGCCCCCGAGTGGTCCGATGATCTCGCCATGACGCCGGAGATCCAGGCCAATAGCGTCGGCATGCATCACGATGGCATGCATCCCTTCGCCCTGGCGCCGGAGACCGAGTCGAGCCGCTTCTTGCTCGTCATGAACAATGAATACATCGACGAGAATGCCCTGTGGGCGCCCCAAGGCGGTCCGACCAACATGGCACAGGGCAAACGACCGGCCGAGGAAGTGCGCACCGAGATCAATGCCCACGGCATCACCGTGGTGGAAGTCGAAAAGAACGCCGATGGCCACTGGCAGCATGTTCGCCACTCGTCTTTCAACAAGCGCTACACCAGCGCTACCGCGATGCTGCTCTCGGGGCCGGTGGCGGGCAGTGACTACGTCAAGACCAAGTACTCGCCGGATGGCAGTCAGACCCGCGGTACCAACAACAACTGCGCCAACGGCTATACCCCCTGGGGTACCTACCTGACCTGTGAAGAAAACTGGCCGGACTATTTCGTCAAGGATGAGGGGCGCCGCCAGGATGACGAGCGCCTGGGGATCGGCCGCGGTCGTGGCCGCTACGGCTGGGAGACCGCCGCCGGCGACGCCAGCGAGCAGAACGACGAGTTCAGGCGTTTCCTCGGTGCCCCGAGTGCCGAGAGCGCCGCAGGCGATTACCGCAACGAGCCACGTGCCTTCGGCTACATCGTCGAGATCGACCCCTATACCGGCGCGCAGGCCGTCAAGCGTACCGCGTTGGGTCGCTTCCGCCACGAAGGCTGCTGGCCCGGGAAGCTGACCGCGGGCGAGCCGGTCGTGTTCTACTCCGGCCATGACTCGCGCAACGAGTACATCTACAAGTACGTATCCGCGGCGCCCTGGGACCCGGCGGACGCCCACCAGCCCGGCGCCCCCGGCGACCGCCTGGCGATCGGCGCCAAGTACATGGACGAGGGCACGCTGTATGTGGCCCGCTTCAACGCCGACGGCAGCGGCGAGTGGCTGGCGCTGACGCCGGATGCGACCACCCAGGATGGCATGACCCTGGCCCAGGCGCTTGGCCTCGAGGCCGACGATCTGGCCGGCATCATCATCAACACCTGTGATGCCGCCGACCTGATGGGCGCCACGCCGATGGATCGCCCCGAGTGGGGCGCCGTGGACCCGACCTCGGGTGAGGTCTACATGACGCTGACCAACAACGCCAAGCGCACCGAGGCAGGCACCGAGGCCGTCCTCACCGGCGAAGGCGAGATCACGACGCCAGGGGTCGGCTATGCCACCGCACCGGTCAACGCCGCCAACCCCCGCGCCAATAACGAGGCCGGTCAGATCATCCGCTGGCGCGAGGCCAGCGACGGCGAGCGGTTCCAGTGGGAAGTGTTCGTCTTTGGCGCCGCCGCCACGGACGCCACGAACCTGTCGGGCCTGACCGAGATGAATCAGTTTGCCAGCCCCGATGGGCTGCATTTCGACGAGCGTGGCGATGGCCATGGCATCCTGTGGATCGAGACCGACAACGGCTACGCCGGCGTCGGTGACCACACCAATGACCAGGTCCTGGCGGTGGTGCCGGCGGCCCTGCACCAGGCCAATGGCGCCGCGTCGGTGGTTTCCGGCGCTAACCAGGACGCCTTGAAGCGTTTCTGCGTGGGTCCCAATGGCTGTGAAGTGACCGGCATCTTCCCGACCCCGGACAAGACCGCGTTGTTCATCAACATCCAGCACCCGGGCAACTGGCCGGCCGGCGACGATGCTACCCAGGCAACCCGCGGCACGGTGCGCCCACGCGCCTCGACGGTGGTGATTCAGAAGACCGATGGGGGGCAGATCGGCGTCTAAGCCTCACGAGCGAGGGCCTGGGCGGTGGGAAGCTGCTCCGGCCAACCGGAAGAATGCCCACGAGGCTTCGTCTCGTGGGCTTCTTTTCGTCTTGGCTTCTTTTCGTCTTGGCTTCTTTTCGTCTTGGCGATGGGGCTCGGCGGCCGGCTATCGGATAGTCGCGGCGGCATCGGTATCGGCACCGCCTGTCTGGACGTCCACGTCCTGGTGGTCAAACCGTCAGGCGCCCGACGATGCGTCGCACCCAGGGCGCGACAATAGCCACCGTGGGAAAAGCGATGGGCCAGGTCGTCATGCAGCTTGTTATCCACTGCTTGACGAATCCTGAGTGGATTCCCTCTGACATGGCCAGAACGAAGCCCGATACGAAGAAGACCATGATGGCCGAGAGTAGGGCGCTGAACAGAAGGGGAGAATAACGAGTGGGAATACGCATTCATGCCTCCACGATGGTCGAGTGTGCCAATTGTCACGATTAATGAAGCAGCTGTGCCGCCGATCCGGAGAGATATAAGCCCAAGCCGAAGACCGCGTGTGTCAGAAAGCTCTGAAATCGTGCAGCGGCGGGGTTCGGTGTCTTCGACGCGGCAATACCAGCCCCCATGCCCGGCTGCATGATCAGAAATGGCGCGGCGATGGTGGCTATGCCAACGGCAAGAGCGGGAAATAGCGTTGGATCTTGTATCCACGACTCGCCCTGAATACTGAGCAGTAAGACAGCGAATGCAATGCCCACCAGATAGTGAGCCGTCCATCCGATGAGCTGCTCTCCTCGCACAGGCGCCGCCGCCGCAATCGACTCATGACGGAACTTTCCTCGTGTCATATGGGCGATCCAACGGCCGACCATTGCATAGTTGGGGAGGGGCGCACCGAGCAACGGCTTGCGGATGACTCCCCATGCATCCATCAAGGCAGTGGCGCCGATGCCGATGACCAGGGCAAATGCCAGGTTGTTCATGACGATCTCCGTATGCTTGAGATGAGGCCGAACAGGTGAAAATCCCCGGGGCCTGTGGTCTTATCTGAAATCACTCGCTAATCTTTCTTAGCCCTTGGTCGGAAGCGCGCTGTTGGCTCGAAAGCTGGGTGACGGATGTGAGCGTACAACTTCAAGTCAACTTTAAGTCAAGGAGGGCGCGTGGATATTTCCGAAGTTGCCCGGCGCTCAGGCGTTTCGGCGTCGGCGCTACGCTTCTACGAGCAAAAGGGGCTAATCAGCTCGATCGGAAGACAAGGAATTCGACGGCAGTTTTCGGCCACTGTCGTAGAGCGCCTGGCCCTCATTGCCCTCGGGCGATCCGCCGGATTTTCGCTGGATGAAATAGCACTGATGCTGGGTCCCGATGGGCGCCCGCAGATCGATCGGCAACTACTGGTCGATAAGGCAGACGAACTGGATGGTTCGATACGTCGCTTGACGGCGATGCGTGATGGCCTTCGACACGCGGCCGTTTGCTCGGCACCGAGCCATATGGAATGCCCGACGTTCCGGCGTCTGTTGGGTCTGGCTGCCTCTGGCGCATTCGATGAAGAGAAGAAAAGGCCAGGCAAACACGGTCCCGAGAAGCCCTTTCCCCGGGCAGGGGGGTAAGCTTTTCTGCCGGGTGTCTGGCGCCGAGACACCTGCGAAGAAGGGCATGGGGCGAGTGGTGGTGACGGCTGTCTGAAAGCGTATGTTCGCTTTACGGCAAAGGCTCCCCAGCAGGCCTCCCCAGCAAGCCTCCACCCATGAGGTCCTTGCCGAAGAGGTCCTTGTCCAAGACATCCTTATCCACGATATTCCTGTTTCTGTGTTCGTGGGAGGTGCCGAGGTCAGTCGGGCTCACTTGCCCGGCGCTTGGCCGAGTCTTCCAAGGGGGAACTCACGTGAAGCGAGGCGATCGAGCCCTTATCCGGTGCATCAAAATTTTTGGAGCTACAGAAGGACCTTGTTTTGAATAATCCAGCAAATCCTATCATCGAGACGGATCGTTTGGTGCTTCGCCCGTTGGGTCGCGGCGATGCGGAATCGTTGCTGACGGTGTTTTCCGACCCGGAGGTGATGAAGTACTGGAATACGCCGCCATGGACGTCTATTCAAGATGCCACCGATTTTATCGAAAGTGCCCAGGCGGACCTGGACAGCGAAGCCGCGATAACCCTCGGTATCATCGCCAAGGACACGGAAGCGCTGATGGGAAAGTGCATGCTCTTTAGTCATGACAGGACGTCCAGGCGTGCCGAGATTGGCTTTGGCATAGGGCGGCGCTACTGGGGTAAGGGCTTCATCCAGGAAGCGGGGCTGGCGCTGATCGCCTATGGCTTTGAAACACTGAACCTTCGTCGCATCGAGGCGGAGATCGATCCACACAATACGGGGTCGGCGCGTGCCCTGACGCGGATGGGGTTCACCCAGGAGGGCCTGCTGCGTGAGCGCTGGGAAATCGGCGGCGTCGTGTCCGATTCGGCACTCTTTGGTTTGCTGGCCTCCGATCGTGGAGGGCGCTAGGAAAGCCCGAGCGGCCGGGACGAGCAGGCTCCCGATTCCGCTGATGATGCTGGCATCTCCGGGCAGCGCATTGTCGCCTGGCTACCTGATAGGTCGGCTTTCGCGCGGGACGGCGGCGCTGCTCTACCTGTGTTTTCTGTGTGTGGATATCGTTCTGGTTCACCACATTGCCAACCGCATGCCCGGTGGCAACCCGATGCTGTGGTCGTTCGATGGGGCGCTCTACGAATTCGGCTTTCTGCGCGATCTTCTCGGGGGGCTGGGCGCCGGGCCGTTCTGGCGATCCTTGTTTTTCTGGGTCAGCATTTTCTGGAAGTGCCTCGTCGACCTGATGCTGATCACCTTCCCGGCCATCTTCGCCATCAGGGTGTGTGAGGCGAGTCGGGAGCATCTAGAGCTCTGGGTATTGGGCTACCTGTACTTGCTGGCAGGGTGCGATGTTCTGCTGGTGCTCGCCATGCTGCCCTGGTTGGCATTTGAACAGGGGTGGCTTGCCATCGATGCGCAGCGCGCGGCAGTGGTGACGCACTTCCTGGAGATCTGGGTGGCGGGGCTGAACCTGCTGTTGTTCTTTCGGCTGTACCGCCAGGTATTCGGCCTGGACTTTCAGCAGGCCTATCTAGGCTGGTTCGTGCTGAATATCGCGCTGGGGGTAGGCCTTGGATCGGCTCTTCTTATCTGTGTATATTGATTTTTATGCAATTTTCTCGATGTCCTTTCGCGCTAGGGCACTGTCGTCAGTGGCGGGCGGCAGTGGCGGTTCGTGGACCCGAAGTGCATGGGACCAATGACCAGATGGAATAATGAGTGTCAGCCTGACGTGTCTTTTATGTTATACAAGTTATGCGTGTTTCTCATACGGTTCGGACAGAAGGCCAGTGATGAGAATTGTCAGCTTTCCGATGCGAAAAATAGGCTAAAAAATATTCTATATCAGGTGGTTAATGATGCTGACTATACGATTATCACGCGCCGGAACTCAGCGGATGCGGTTGTCATGTCGCTGGATTGTTTCAATGGCCTGATGGAAACCGTTCATCTGCTTCCCGCTCACAGGATGGCCTGTCGGGAAGGCTCGTTGCTCGCCGGTCGCCGCCCTCCAGGTGTCGGCGACACCTTCGTCGAGTTCATATTAACCTGCTAACGGTGCTAGCCTCGGGGTTCCTGTCTCGCTCTGGAACCCCGCCATGCCTGCGCCCGTCGATTCTTCTGATGCGCTTGCATCGTCCCTGCCTGCAGCGTCTTCGACGGATCCTGGCGACGCTGCCGTCGAGGCGGGTGGCCGCTCGTCCAGCGGCGTCGACGACCCCACGCCCGTCATCGTGCTGCTGGCGTTGGCGGCGTTCTGCGCCTCGGCCACCCAGCGTGTGCTCGATCCGATGCTGCCTCGCCTCGCCGAGGCCTACGCCACCTCGCTGACGGCGGCCTCGTGGACGATTACTGCCTTCGCCATCGTCTATGGCTGCCTGCAATTGGTGTTGGGTCCCAGCGGTGACCGTTTCGGCAAGCTTCGGGTCATTGCCCTGTTTTGCCTGGTAGCGGCGCTGGGGAGTGCACTGAGTGCGCTGTCGGGAAGCCTCGGTGGGCTGATCGCGGCGCGGATGCTGGCCGGCGTAGGCTGTGCGGCGGTCATTCCCCTGGCGATGGCCTGGATCGGCGATAATGTCCCCTACGAGAAGCGCCAGCCGGTGCTGGCGCGCTTCTTGATCGGTCAGGTATTCGGCCTGGCCTGTGGCCAGATGTTCGGCGGTATCGCCGCCGAGCAGCTCTACTGGCAGTGGCCGTTCCTGGTCTACACGGGGTTGTTCGCGGCGGCCAGCGCCTTGCTGTGGTATCGGGCCGGACGTCATGAGCACCGCCAGGTGTGCGCGCGGGAGTCGTTGGCCACGAGCTTGGGTCATGTGCTGTCGGCCCCCTGGGCTCGGGTGGTGCTGGTGACGGTCTTCTTCGAGGGCGCGACGGTGTTCTGCGGCTTCGCGTTCGTGGCCAGTCACCTTCACCTGGTTGGCGGGATCGCGCTGACCGAGGCGGGATTGATCATGATGGCGTTCGCCGGGGGCGGGCTGAGCTTTGCGCTGCTGGCGCGTGCCCTGGTGCCGCGGCTCGGGGAGGAGGGGCTGTGCCGGACGGGAGGCGTACTGATCGCACTCGCTATCGCGGCGATCTGTGTGTGGCCAACGGTCGGTGTGGCGATCATTGGCTGCTATCTCTTTGGCCTGGGGTTTTACATGCTGCACAACACCCTGCAGACCCACGCCACCCAGATGGCACCGGCACGCCGGGGAACGGCGGTGGCGCTATTTGCCACCGCCTTCTTCACCGGTCAATCCGTGGGAACCGCGGTCGGTGGCGTCGTGATCGGGTTGACCGGCACCTCGGCGGCCCTGAGCCTGGCGGCGATAGGGGTGTTGCCCGTGGCGCTGATCTTCGCCCGGCGCCTGGCATCGCGCGCTCGAGCCCTGCTGAACCCCGTGTCCTAGCGCAGGATATCCCTCTGCTCGGATCTCCCTCGGCTCACGGGCTTGGCGCTGGGTTATAGCGGACGAAAACGGTGCAAATTGCGGTGGAAACGAGGGGTGGAAAAGGCCGGGGGTGGCCTTTTCGGCATTGCAGCGCTATTTTTCCAACGTCCGGATTCCCGCGAAGGGCGGCGACCTACGCTTTCGCCGCATAGGCGTAAAGCAGCGTCTCCTGGGCGCTGATCGGTGCGCAGTCTTCGGGGACCTGTTTCACGTAAGTGCCGTCCCCTTGCAGCAGCCAGCTCTGGCAGTTGTCCACCAGATAGGTTTCCAGATCCTTGCGCACCCGTGCAGAGAGCTTCTTGTCGAGCAGCGGGAAGCTGGTTTCGACCCGATGGAACATGTTGCGTGACATGAAGTCGGCGCTCGAGCCGTAGGTCTCGGGCTTGCCATCGTTGTGGAAGTGGTAGACCCGGGTGTGTTCGAGAAAGCGTCCAATCACCGAGCGTACGCGGATATTCTCGGAAATGCCGGGAATGCCCGGGCGTAGGCAGCACATGCCACGAATGATCAGATCACACTCGACGCCGGCTTGGGAGGCGCGATACAGCGCCTGGATCAATTTCGGCTCGGTCAGCGAATTGCATTTGACGATGATATGGGCGCGTTTGCCCTTGCGTGCAAATTCGGCCTCCCTTTCGATCATTTCCACCACGCGTTCGTGGAGGGTGAAGGGCGCATGCAGGAGCTTCTCAATCTGGCGCGCGCGGCCCATGCCGGATAGCTGTTGAAACACCTTGTGCACATCGGCACACAGCGTTGGATCCGCCGTCAGCAAGCTGTAGTCGGTGTAGAGCTTGGCGGTCTTGGAGTGATAGTTGCCGGTGCCGAGGTGGGCATAGTGGCGCAAGGAGCCTTTCTCGCGACGCACAATGTGCATCATCTTGGCGTGGGTCTTGTAGGCCATGACCCCGTAGATGACGATGGCGCCGGCCTCCTGCAACCGCGAGGCGAGGGCCAGGTTGTCGGCCTCGTCGAAGCGCGCGCGTAGTTCGATGACGACGGTGACTTCCTTGCCGTTGCTGGCGGCATCGACCAGGGCGTTGACGATGGGGGAGTCGGCACCGGTGCGATACAGGGTCTGCTTGATGGCCAGGACGTCGCCATCGCGTGCCGCTTCGCGCAGGAGATCCTCGACGGGGGTGAAGGACTGGAAGGGGTGATGCAGCAAGATATCGCCTTCCTGCATGGCCTGCATCAGGCTCTCGTTCTTGCGCACCTGCTTGGGCATGCCGGGGGTGAACGGGCGGTACATCAGGTCGGGGCGATCGGCCTCGCCGAGTACCGACATCATACGCGTCAGGTTGACCGGACCGTTGACCCGGAAGAGATCGTTGGGCTCGAGCTGGAACTGCTTAAGCAGGAAATCCGAGAGCTCCTCAGGGCAGTTGTTGGCCACCTCCAGGCGCACGCCGCTGCCGTAGCGCCTGGCCAGCAGTTCGCCGCGCAAGGCCGACGCCAGGTCCGAGACTTCTTCGGGGTCCATCGTCATGTCGGCGTTGCGGGTCAGGCGGAACTGGTAGCAGCCCTTGACCTTCATGCCGGGAAAGACTTCCTCGGCGTGGGCATGGATCATCGAGGACAGAAACAGGTACTCGGCAAAGCCGTTCTCGCACAGCTCGGCCGGCAGGGCGATGACCCGGGGCAGCGAGCGGGGCGCCGGCAAGATGGCCAGGCCTCCTTCGCGGCCGAAGGCGTCCTTGCCTTCGAGCTCGACGATGAAATTGAGACTCTTGTTGACCAGCCGCGGAAAGGGGTGCGAGGGATCGAGCCCGATCGGGCTCACGACCGGAATGATCTCGGTGGAGAAGTACTCGTAGACCCACTTGCGCTGGGCCTTGGTCCAGTCGCCGCGGCGGCGGAAGCGAATGTTCTGCGCTTCTAGCGCCGGAATCAGCTGTTCGTTGAGTATGCGGTACTGGCGTTCGACGTGCTCATGGGCAATCTTGGCGATCTCATCGAGGATCGAGCGTGGGCCGCGGCCGTCGGCGCCGCTGGTCTCGTCACCGAGGGCGATCTGGTTTTTCAGGCCGGCGACGCGAATCTCGAAGAACTCGTCCATATTCGACGAGAAGATCAGCAGGAACATCAGCCGGTTGAGCAGCGGGTGCGCTTCATCAAGCGCCTGCTCCAGGACCCGGATATTGAACTGCAGATGCGACAACTCACGGTTGAAGTACAGGCTCGAGTCGCTCAGGTCCGCCTCGGGGTCGGGCATCGCCTTGGGCTTGATGCCGGTGCGGGTCTGGTTGAGCCGGGGCACCGGGGCATCGGCCTGGGTGTCGCCGCCGAAAGAAACGTCTGACTTGCCCGGGCCAGTCGCGGCCTGGGCACTGCTGACTTGGGCACTACTCCGGTGGGCACTACTGGCCTGGGAGGCGCCGTCTGGCTTGGGGGCGTCGGTGCGCGAGTCTTCCATAGCGTTTCCTTGATCGGGTCGCGAAGATGGTCGTTCAGCGCAAGGGCACCGGTCCCCCCGCTGGCTACCGCGCCAGAAGTCGTGCAGCGCGTTTGGCAAAGTAGGTCAGCACGCCATCGGCCCCGGCGCGCTTGAAGCACATCAGCGACTCGAGAATCACCGTGTCGGCGTCCAGCCAACCGTTGTCGAAGGCGGCCATGTGCATCGCATACTCCCCGCTGACCTGATAGGCGTAGGTGGGCACGCGCAGTTCGTCTTTTACCCGCCTGACCACGTCCAGATACGGCATGCCGGGCTTGACCATGACCATGTCCGCGCCCTCGGCGATATCCATGGCCACTTCGTGAAGGGCCTCGTCGCCGTTGGCCGGGTCCATCTGGTAGGTCGACTTGTCGGCCTTGCCGAGGTTGCCGGCCGAGCCCACGGCATCGCGGAAGGGACCGTAGTAGTGCGAGGCGTACTTGGCGCTGTAAGCCATGATTCGGGTATTGGTCAGGCCTTCCTGCTCGAGTAGTTCGCGAATCGCGCCGATGCGACCGTCCATCATGTCCGACGGCGCGACCACGTCGGCGCCGGCTTCGGCGTGGGACAGAGCCTGCTTGATCAGGGTCTCGACGGTGCGGTCGTTGGTGACGTAGCCGCTATCGTCGAGGATGCCGTCCTGGCCGTGGCTGGTGTAAGGGTCGAGCGCCACGTCGGTAATCACCCCAAGCTCCGGCAGAGCCTCCTTGAGCGCCCGCACGCAGCGCTGGACCAGGCCCGAGGCGCTGTAGGATTCCTCGGCCAGGTCCGACTTCTTGTCGGCCCCGACCACCGGGAACAGGGCCAGGGCCGGAATGCCCAGCTCGAAGGCCTCGCGGGCTTCCTCGATCAGCAGATCGATGGATAGCCGCTCGACGCCCGGCATGGAGGCCACGGCTTCGCGCTGCCCCTCGCCGTCGAGTACGAACACCGGCCAGATAAGGTCGGCGGCGGTGAGGGTGTTCTCGCGCATCAGGCGACGAGAAAAGGCATCGCGGCGCATGCGGCGCATACGGGTCGCTGGGAACTGGCGGGGGGTAATGGCGCTCAAGTTGGCACTCCGCAACGAGAAAAGGATGTCCGCCACCGTCAAGTGTGGTGGCGCTTCATGACAAAAGCATGACATTCTTCCAGTATATTCTGCGTTTCCCCATCGCCGAAAGTCGCGTCTTGTCGCACCCGGAGTGACCCTCTAGAGTGTCTCTTCTAGAGTTCAGTCGATATTCGGGCTCGCCGCGACGGCCGCGGGCTTGCCTTCAAGGAGAGAGTCATGAGTAAACAGGTTGCGATCGTCCTGTCTGGATGCGGCGTCGAGGATGGCTCCGAGATCTACGAGACGACCCTCACACTGTTGCGCCTGGACCAGTTGGGCATCGGCTATCGCTGCTTCGCCCCGGATATCGCACATCATGACGTCATCGATCATCATGCCGGTGAGCCCAGCGAAGAGACGCGTAACGTGCTGGTCGAATCCGCACGGCTGGCCCGTGGCGAGATCACTCCCCTGGACGAGTTGTCGGCGTCAGACTTCGATGCCGTGATCCTGCCCGGCGGGTTCGGTGTGGCGAAAAACTTGTCGAACTTTGCTGAAGCCGGCTCAGACATGGTCATTCATGACGTCCTGCAGGAGGTCTTGATCGAGTTTCACCATGCCCGCAAGCCGATCGGCATGATGTGCATCGCCCCGGTGCTGGTGCCGCGTCTGTTCGGCCCCGGCATCGCGGTGACCATCGGTAATGATCCGAGCGTGTGTGGTGCCATCAGCGCCATGGGCGGTCTGCACCGTAGCTGCCCGGTGGACGACATCGTGGTGGACTTCGAACACCGTATCGTCACGACGCCTGCGTATATGCTGGCGACTCGTATCGGTGACGCCGCCAGCGGTATCTTCAAGCTGGTTGAGCGCATCGACGAGATGATGGATGTGAAGATGTAGTGACGCTTCGCGGCGAAGGCGTCACCCGCGTGACGCGGGAACTGCCCCAGTGATCCGCTTGCCATGCGCCTCCGATGCCGTCGGGGGCGTTTCGCTTTCCGGGGGGCGATGCGTCACGCCAAGAGCACCACAAGCCCCTGATGTGTCAGGGGGTTGTGGTGCAGGGCGCGGAAGCAGAGCCGGCCTTGCCTGGCGGCATTTCGGGAGGCGCGGAGACGCCCGTTCGCGGTTCGCCGCTACCGGTTTTCCGCTATCGGTTTTCCGCTTTCCGCTTTCCGCTTTCCGCTATCAGCTCTCCGCTTCGCTGTCGGCGTCTTCTTTCTCGGCCCGGCGTTGCTTCACCAGGCGTCCGAACAACAGGCCGACTTCGTAGAGCAGGTACATCGGGATCGCCAGCAGGCTCTGGGAGACCACGTCCGGCGGCGTCATCAGCATGCCGACCACGAAGCAGCCGAGGATCACGTAGGGCCGCTTGGCCGACAGGCTCTGCACCGATGCCGCACCCGAGAGCACCAGCAGGAAGGTCGCGATGGGGATCTCGAAGGCGATGCCAAAAGCGAAGAACAGCTTGAGGACGAAGTTCAGGTACTGATTGATATCGGTCATCACCTGCACGTTCTCGGGCCCGGTCTGGGTGAAAAACGCGAACAGCAGCGGGAAGACGATGTAGTAGGCGAAGGCTGCGCCCAGGTAGAACAGCAGGACGCTCGAGGCCAGCAGCGGCAGCGCCAGTGATTTCTCGTTCTCGTACAGGCCCGGGGCGACGAAGGCCCAGGCCTGGTGCAGCACGAACGGCACGGCGATGAATACCGCCACCACCAGGGTCAGCTTGAACGGTGCCAAAAACGGCGAGGCGACCTCGGTGGCGATCATCTGCGAGCCTTCCGGCAGCAGCGCCATCAGCGGTTCGGCCACGAACTGGTAGATGTCGTTGGAGAATGCGTACAGGGCCAGGAAGATGGCCAGGATAGCGATCACCGAACGCATCAACCGAGAGCGCAGTTCCACCAGGTGCTCGATGAGCGGGGCATGGCCCTGCTCGGGGGGAGGAGTGTCGCCGGTCTGACTCATCGCGTGGCGGAGTCCTTGTGGTCGTGGGGCGCATCGGAGGCGGCGTCCGGCGTGGCGTCTGACGTGGACGCCGCGGTCTCTGGCGTGACTGCCTCGCGGGCGGTCTCGCGAGCCTTGGCCAGGGCATCGTCCAGGCGCTGTTCGGAGGCCGTGGTCGCGCCTGTTGGCGTGGGGGCCGGCGTGGTCGATTCGCTCGACGCGGCCGGCGTTGACGAGGCGCTCTTGGCGGGAGGCGTGCCGGGATCGTCGGCGATGGATTCGACGTCACGCTTGGCCTTGCCGAGGCTATCGTCGATCTTCTGCTGCTGCTCCTTGAGCTTCTGGCGCAGCTCCTCCGCCTCCAGCTGGGCGCTGATTTCGCGCTGCATGCCGGACACCGAACGCTTGATGCGACCTACCCACAGGCCAGCGGTACGCGCCGCCTTGGGCAGCCGCTCGGGGCCCAGCACCAGCAGGGCAACCACGCCGATGATCAGCAGTTCCAGAAAGCCGATGTCGAACATGCGGGCTTACTTGCGCTCGTCGGAGGATTCGGGCTTGCGCTCAGCCTCGACGTCGTAGGTATTGGACGTCGCGTTGGACTCTTCCGTATGGCTGACCTTCGCCTGGGACTCGGACTTGGAGTCCTGGTCGGCCTTTTCCTCGTCCTCGGTGACGGCCTTCTTGAAGCCTTTGACCGCGCCGCCGAGATCGCTGCCGACGTTTCTGAGCTTCTTGGTGCCGAAGATCAGGATGATGATGCCGAGTACGATCAGCAACTGCCAGATACTGATACCACCTAACATAAGAGCTTCCTCAGAATACGGCGCATGCGCCGGGGTCATGGGTCCTTGCCGCAGGGCGCGGTTACTGGCCGCGCGCGGCCTTCTCGTCGTGGCCGGAAACGCCGAAGCGTCGTGCCAGCTCGTCGAGCACCGGACGGTGGTCCAGGCCCAGGTGCGACAGCATCACCAGGCTATGAAACCACAGGTCCGCCGTTTCGGCGATCAACGCCTCGCGGCTGGCGGTATCCTCGGGATCCAGGTCCTTGGCCGCGAGCACGGTTTCGGTGGCTTCCTCACCGACTTTCTCGAGTATCTTGTTCAGCCCCTTATGATGCAAGGAGGCGACGTAGGATGTTTCGGGATCGGCGTCTCGGCGGCTCTTCAAGACGCCATCGAGTTGCTCAAGAATATCACTCATCGGTGTCATTTCCGTTGCAGTGGGTCAGTTCCAGATCATCAGCAGCGTGCCGATAGCGGCGGCCGCCAGCACTGGCCAAGGCTGGTCGCCAAGCCAGGTGCTCAGTGGCTGCCAGGCCAAGGCCACGGCGACGAGTGCCAGGCCCAGGCGAGTGCGCCGCACCCGCTTGGCTTGATGCGAGAGCCGGCCGAGGATATGGGTCAGCACCTCGGCCTGCTGACCGAGCTGGCGCGAACGCTTTTCGGTCTGGGACAGCGCCTGGTGCGCCAGTACCGGCAGCTCGGGCAATTGACGTGTGAGCTCCGGGGCCTGGCGCTTGAGCGACTCCCACAGGCCATGGGCCCCGGCGCGCTCCTTCATCCACTGCTCGAGATAGGGCTTGGCGGTGGCCCACAGGTCAAGATCCGGATACAGCTGACGGCCCAGGCCTTCGATATTGAGCAGGGTCTTCTGCAGCAGCACCAGTTGCGGCTGGACCTCCATGTTGAAGCGCCGCGCGGTCTGGAACAGCCCGAGCAGTACCTGGCCGAAGGAGATGTCCTTCAGCGGCTTCTCGAGGATCGGCTCGCACACGGTGCGCACGGCAGCGGCGAATTCGTTGGCTCGGGTATCCTCGCCGACCCAGCCGGACTCGATGTGCAAGGCCGCCACTTCATAATAGTCCTGGTGGAAGAACGCTAGCAGATTGCGCGCCAGGTAGTCCTGGTCTTCCCGGGTCAGGCTGCCGACGATGCCGCAGTCGATGGCGATGTACTGCGGATCGGCAGGGGTCTCCCGGGCGACGAAGATGTTGCCCGGGTGCATGTCGGCGTGGAAGAAGTTGTCGCGGAACACCTGGGTGAAGAAGATCTCGACGCCGCGTTCGGCGAGGCGCTTGAGATCGGTGTCCTGGGCCTTCAGGGCGTCGATGTCGGCCACCGGGACGCCGTGGATGCGCTCCTGGACCATGACCTTCTGGCGCGTCAATGCCCAGTGGATCGCCGGCACGTAGAGCAGCGGCGACTTGGCGAAGTTGCGTTTGAGCTGCGAGGTGTTGGCGGCTTCCTTGGTCAGGTCCAGCTCGTCGAACAGGGTCACCTCGTAGTCACGCACGACTTCGACCGGATGCAGACGCTTGGCCTCGGGTACGCGCTGTAGCACTTTGGCCAGCAGATACAGTAGGGCCATGTCCTGGCGCATCACCCGCTCGATGCCGGGGCGAATGACCTTGACCACCACGTCTTCGCCGGTGGGCAGTCGGGCGGTATGTACCTGGGCGATGGACGCCGACGCCAGCGGCTCACGGGAGAACTCCGCGAAGGCCTCGGTCAGCGGCATGCCAAGTGATGCCTCGATCAGCGCCTCGGCTTCTTCGCCGGGGAACGGCGGCACCTGGTCCTGCAGGCGCTTCAGTTCGTCGGCGATGTCATCGGGAAATAGATCGCGCCGGGTCGATAGCATCTGGCCAAACTTGACGAATATCGGGCCGAGTGCCTCCAGCGCCAGGCGTAGCCGCTCGCCCCGGGAACGTTCGCCCACTGAGATAATGCGCAGCGGTGACCACCGAAAAATCAGGCGTAGCCACAGCGGCAGGCGTTCCAGCGGCAGCAGGGTGTCGAGGCGGTAGCGGGTGATCACCCACAGGATACGCAGCGGACGGAAGATCATGGCGACGCTTGCTCCGCGGTCAGCAGGCGCGTGAGCCTGGCCAGGCGTGCCTCGAGGCGGTCGGTGGCGACGTCCAGCTCGGTGAGCGATTCGCGCAGGGCCTCGAGCTGGTGGCGCCCCGGTAGCCAGCGGGCTTCCTCGAACACGTACTCGGAGACATCCGCGCACAGTTCTTGATGGGTGCGCAGTCCCCAGCGCGAGAGCCCGCGCAGGCCTTCGGCCAGCTGGTGTGCCGGGAGATCGCCGAGCCAGCGGGCCAGCTCCGCCTCCCAGTTAAGATCGAGGTCCAGCAACAGGTCACGGGTCGCCTCCAGCAGGTGCACCTTGCCGCGCACCGCCAGGCGGCCCTCGAACATCAGTCGCTCCATCTCGGCGCCCGAGGCGAGGGCCCCGAGCGTCTCGGCGGACAGCTCGACGATGGCGTCGAAGGCGTCTTCCTCGACATCGTCGATCAGCAGCAGGTCGATGCCCTGGGGATGATAGTGCAGCGCCAGGGCCACCTCTGGTGTCTCCAGGCGCAGCAGCACCCGGGAACCGGCCAACGTTCGCAGCCGGCTCGGGGCGGCGGGGTCGCGCGACAACAGGGCATTCAGGGTCGTCTCGAAGCCGGCCAGCAGCAGGGTCGGGGTCAACGCCATCATGTCCTCACAGCTTGATGCCGCGGTGTAGTGCAACGATGCCGCCGGTCAGGTTGGTGTACTCGACGCGCTCGAGACCGGCGCTTTCCATCATTGCCTTCAGGGTGTCCTGATCGGGGTGCATGCGGATGGATTCGGCCAGGTAACGGTAGCTATCGGCGTCACCGGCGACCAGCTCGCCGACCCTCGGCAGCACGCGAAACGAATACTCGTCGTAGGCCTTGGTCAGCAGAGCGTTGTCGGGCTTGGAGAACTCCAGCACCAGCAGGCGTCCACCCGGCTTCAAGATGCGCGCCATGGAGGCCAGCGCCGAATCCTTGTCGGTGACGTTGCGCAGGCCGAAGGCGATGGTGATGCAGTCGAAGGTATTGTCGAGAAACGGCAGGCACTCGGCGTTGGCCTGCACGTACTCGACGTTGCCGCCGGCGCCGTGGTCGAGCAGCTTGTCGCGCCCCACCCCGAGCATGGAGGCGTTGATATCGGCCAGCACCACCTTGCCGGAGGGGCCCACCAGGCGCGAGAACTTCAACGCCAGATCGCCGGTGCCGCCGGCAATATCGAGCACGCTGTGACCTGGACGGACGCCGGCACGCTCGATGGTCAGACGTTTCCACAGGCGGTGGATACCGAACGACATCAAGTCGTTCATTACGTCGTAGCGGGTGGCGACCGAATGGAAGACGTCGGCAACGCGAGAGGCCTTCTCCTCGACCGGCACGTCCTGATAACCGAAGTGGGTGGTGCGCTTGTCCATGGGACTCCCGTGGGTGAGCTGTCACTGGCGGGCCGGCTGGCCGCGATGGGGCACATTGTAGCCTTGTCGCTGTGGCCTTGTCTTTGACGTGTCAGGGGATGTTGTCAGAGCTGACGGATCTCGATGCCAAGGGACTCCCGGGAGGCGCCGGCGGCATCGAGTCGCTCGAGATAGTCGGCCCAGTTGGCCTTGCGATCGCGGATCAGCGCATACAGGTACTCCCAGCTGTAGAGGCCGCTGTCGTGGCCATCGTCGAAGTGCAGCTTGAGCGCATAGCGCCCGGCGGGAGTGATATTGCTAAGGCCAACGTCCTTCTTGCCGACCTGGAGCGTGGCGCTGTCGCCGCCGTGGCCACGAACCTCGGCGGAGGGCGAGAAGACACGCAGGTATTCGACGGAAAGGCGATAGGTCGAACCGTCGGCGTAGCCGATTTCGAGCTCGCGAGCCGTCTTGTGGTAGTGGACCTTGGAGGGCGTCGGTGCGGACATGGGCGCGGGTCTCAAGCTGGATGCTTGACGCGGGCAGACCGTCCGCGTCAAGCATGATGAGGATCGAAGGCATGCGCCTTGCGCGAATGCCGGTCGCCATTGTTTCAGCTTCGCGCGGTGCAACGCCAGTGGCGCAAGAAAGGGCTCGGCGGCGGCACCCGAAGGCGATCGTTGCGCCGCCCCCTGTGGCGTGGCCTCCGGCGTTAGAGAATATACCGCGACAGGTCTTCGTCCATCGCCAGTTCGCCGAGTTGAGAGTCGACGTAGGCGCGGTCGATGCTCAGCGGGCTGCCGACGTCGGAGCCCTTGAACGAGGCTTCTTCCAGCAGTCGCTCCATCACCGTGTGCAGGCGGCGGGCGCCGATGTTTTCGGTGCCTTCGTTGACGCTGTAGGCGATCTCGGCGATGCGCTCGATGCCGTCATCGGTGAACTCGACTTCGAGGCCGTCGGTGGCGAGCAGCGCCTGGTACTGGCGTGTCAGGGCGGCGGACGGCTCGGTCAGGATGCGCTTGAAGTCGTTCGGGGTCAGGGCGGACAGCTCGACCCGGATCGGCAGGCGCCCCTGGAGCTCGGGGATCAGGTCCGACGGACGCGACAGGTGGAAGGCGCCGGAGGCGATGAACAGGATGTGGTCGGTCTTCACCATGCCGTACTTGGTCGACACCGTGGAGCCCTCGATCAGCGGCAGCAGGTCACGCTGAACGCCTTCGCGGGAGACCTCGCCACCGCTGGACTGGCCACTGCCCTTGGCGACCTTGTCGATCTCGTCGAGGAACACGATACCGTTCTGCTCCACGGCCTCGACGGCGCGTGACTTGATGTCATCCTCGTTGACCAGCTTGCCGGCTTCTTCGTCGCGCAGCAGGCCGAAGGCATCCTTGACGGTGACCCGGCGGTTCTCTGTCTTGCCCTTGCCCATGCCGGAGAACATGTTCTGCAGCTGGCTGGTCATTTCTTCCATGCCGGGCGGGGTCTGGATATCGAAGCTCGCGGCCTGGGGCGAGACCTGAATATCGATCTCCTTGTCGTCGAGCTGCCCCTCGCGCAGTTTCTTGCGAAACATCTGACGCGTGGAGGAGTCTTGACGCGGTTCGTTTTCCTGGCCGCGGGGCGGCGGCAGCAGGGCGTCGAGGATGCGGTCTTCGGCGGCATCCTCGGCGCGATGACCGACTTCCTTCTTGGCTTCTTCGCGCACCAGCTTGATGGCGGATTCGGTCAGGTCGCGAATGATCGATTCGACGTCGCGGCCGACATAGCCGACCTCGGTGAACTTGGTCGCCTCGACCTTGATGAACGGCGCCTTGGCGAGCTTGGCCAGGCGGCGAGCGATCTCGGTCTTGCCGACACCGGTGGGGCCGATCATCAGGATGTTCTTCGGCGTGACCTCATGGCGCAGCTCGCCGTCAAGCTGCATGCGGCGCCAGCGGTTGCGCAGGGCGATGGCCACGGCGCGCTTGGCGTCCTGCTGGCCGATGATGTACTGGTCCAGCGCGTGGACGATCTCGCGGGGCGTCATCTGGGTCATGATCAAAGCTCTTCCAGCGTCACGTTGTGGTTGGTGAACACGCAGATGTCACCGGCGATTTCCAGCGACTTCTCGGTGATCTCACGGGCCGAGAGGTCGGTGTTCTCGAGCAGGGCGCGGGCAGACGCCAGGGCGAAGTTGCCGCCGGAGCCGATGGCGATGATGCCGCGCTCGGGCTCCACCACGTCACCATTGCCGGTGATGATCAGCGAGGCCTTGTGGTCGGCCACGGCGAGTAGCGCCTCGAGTCGGCGCAGGGCACGGTCGGTACGCCAGTCCTTGGCCAGCTCCACGGCGGCCTTGACCAGGTTGCCCTGGTACTTCTCGAGCTGGGCCTCGAAGCGCTCGAACAGGGTGAAGGCGTCGGCGGTTCCCCCGGCAAAGCCGGCCAGCACCTTGCCGTGATACAGCCGGCGGACCTTGCTGGCATTGCCCTTCATCACGGTGTTGCCAAGCGATACCTGGCCGTCGCCGGCGAGGGCGACCTGGTCGCCGCGGCGCACGGATACGATCGTGGTCATGGAGATGTCTCCTTGGGGAGGCCCGGGCCTCCGGTGACTGTCGAGGGGATGAACGCCCTCGTGAGTAGGCGGTGACCCAAGAAGTGTGGGCGGCAGGAAGAGAATTCAAGCATCGAGGGCGATGGGGAGCGTGATCGTTGTCGTCCCGGGCTTGCGCTGCGCGCATCGGGTGGCGGTGGGGCGGACACGACGACGCCCCGGTCGATGGGGCGTCGTCGTGTCCTTGGCGCTGGGCAGCGGAGGCCGGGCAGGGTCGCCGGTCTCAGGCGTCGCGGTTGCGCATTTGTTGCACGGTTGTGACGGCTCGAGCCCCGCCGTCGGCGGGCGGTCAGTTCTGCAGCTGGATCATCAGCGGCTCGATGCCCTGGGTGCTCATCAGGTCCTGGGCCCGGGACAGCTCGCGGCGGTCGCTATAAGGGCCGACCTGAACCCGGTGCCAAGTGGCGCCGCCGGTGGCTTCGACTTCGCTGATCTTGGCCAGCAAGCCGAAATCCTTGAGCCTCCCGGCGAGCTGGCGTGCATCGTTGAGCTCACGAAACGAGGCGGCCTGGAGCATGTAGCGCTTGTCGTCGGAGGGGGCGGCGGTGGGCGCGGCCGCGCGCTCATCGTCGCGGGTGTTGGCGGCAATCACGGCGGCGATGGGGTCGTCGGCGCTCGCCGCGGGGGTCTCCGGACGTTGGGCCGCTTCCGGGCGTTTGGCGGTAGAGGCCGGCATGTCGCCATCTGGTGCGATGACCTCGGACTCCGGCAACAGGGTATAGAATTCGAACGTCGGCATCGGCGGCTCGCTCGGGGTGCCGCTGCTACTGCCAGCGCCCGTCTGTCCGGCGGCACCCGTCGAGGCGCTGTTGCCTTGGCCGGCGCCGCTGGGTTTCGGTAGCACGGCGGCCACCGGGGAGCGGGCATCCTGCCACGGCGCCGTGCCGTTCTGGTGGTGGGCCAGCAGGAAGCCGGCCGCGATGCCGGCGGCGCCCCATACCCAGCCGGGCAGGCCACGGCGGGAGCTCGCCGAGCGACTGCGCGTCTTGCTGGAAGTGGCACCGCGCTTGCGCGGAGCGGGCTTGCGAGTGGCCATGGGTTACATCTCCTCCGGTGCGCCGACGCCCATCAGGTCCAGGCCATTGCGCAGAACCTGGCGGGCGGCCAGGCCCAGCGCCAGTCGCGCGTTGCGCAGCGCCGGGTCGTCGACCATTACCTTGCAGGCGTTGTAGCAACTGTGGAAATCCGCTGCGAGATCCTGCACATACTGGGCGACCTGCTGGGGCTCGCGAGCCTCAGCCGCGTGGGCCACCACCTCGGGGTAGCGGGCCAGGCGGTTCATCAGCGTCTTTTCCTGGTCGGCGTCGAGCCGCCCCAGGCTATTCATGGCCAGGGCATGGTCGAAGCTCAACTGCTCGCTCTCGGCCTTGCGTAGCACGCTGCACACACGGGCATGGGCGTACTGTACGTAGTACACCGGGTTGTCGTTGGACTGCGAGCGAGCCAGGTCGATATCGAAGGTCAACTGGGAATCGGCGCGACGGGCGGCGAGGAAGAAGCGAGTGGCGTCGCGGCCGACTTCGTCGATCAGATCGCGCAGGGTGACGTAGCTGCCGGCCCGCTTGGACAGCTTGACCTCGACGCCCGAGCGGGTCACCAGCACCATCTGGTGCAGCACATAGTCCGGCCAGCCCTTGGGGATATCCACCTTGAGCGCCTGGAGCCCTGCGCGCACCCGGGTCACCGTGGAGTGGTGATCGGCGCCTTGTTCGTTGATTACGCTGGAAAAGCCGCGCTGCCACTTGTCGTAGTGGTAGGCGACGTCGGGCAGGAAGTAGGTGTAGCCGCCCTCGGACTTGCGCATCACGCGGTCCTTGTCGTCACCGAAGTCGGTGGTGCGCAGCCAGGTCGCGCCGTCCTGCTCGTAGGTGTGGCCGTTATCGGCGAGCATCTTGGCGGTGGCCTCGACCTTGCCTTGCTCGTAGAGTGAGGACTCGAGGAAGTAGACGTCGAAGCTCACGCCGAAGGCGCGCAGGTCGAGATCCTGCTCGCGGCGCAGGTAGGCTACGGCGAAGTCGCGAATCGCGTCGAGGTCGTCGACGTCGCCCTTGGCAGTGACGTGGCGATCGTCGGCATGCACGGTTTCGCCGGCGAGGTAGGCGGTGGCTATGTCTCTGATATAGCCGCCGAGATAGCCGTCTTTCGGCCAACTCGCGTCATCGGGGCCGAGGCCCTTGGCCCGGGCCTGGACCGACAGCGCCAGGTTGCTGATCTGGGCGCCGGCGTCGTTGTAGTAGAACTCGCGAGTGACATCGTAGCCGGTGGCTTCGAGCAGGCGGGCCAGGCAGTCACCGACCGCCGCGCCGCGTCCGTGGCCCACGTGCAGAGGGCCGGTGGGGTTGGCGGAGACGAACTCGACCTGCACCTTGCGGCCTTGGCCTTTCAGGCTGCGGCCGAAGCTGTCACCGGCCGCCAGCACCTGGCGTACGACCTGGGCGGCGGCATCGGTGGCGGCGAAGAAGTTGATGAACCCGGGGCCGGCGATCTCGACCTTGGATACGGCGTCGCTTTTCGGCAGCGCGGCGACGAGCTTCTCGGCGACCTGGCGTGGCGCCATGCGGGCCGGCTTTGCCAGCATCAGGGCCAGGTTGGCGGCGTAGTCGCCGTGGGCCTTGTCCTTGGTCGGGTCGACCTTGTAGGCGGGGCTGAGGTCGTTGGGGACGATCTCTTGCGCCTTGAGCTCGGCAAGGGCGGAGTCGAGCAGCGATACGATGGTGTCTTTCATGGCAATTCGGATGTCCTGTGACGCGAAGACGAGCGGGGCGAGGGCGCAGGCGCGATGCCCGTCGGCGGATAAGGCCTCAACTTTTCGCCAATATTATCCTCGTTTGCGCCTTGGCTTTAAAGGTCGCGGCCGACTTAAAGAAGCACCGCATACATTGCTGTGCTCGACATCTCGGCTGCCGGCGGTACCAGGGTCCTCATTTAGCCCCATGTAAACGCCGGCCTTCCCGCTCCGGCGGCAATCGAGCTGTCATCGCTCGCGATATCTATTCAGTGTTTCATCAGCTCAGGGTCATGGGGTCGATATCCAGCGACCAGCGCACGCGACGGGCCTCGCGGCTGTCCTCGAGATAGTGAATCAGCCAGGCGCCGGCCTCGTGCAGTTGGCTGCGCCGCGGGGCCATCAGCATCACCTGCAGGTGATAGCGGTTCTGACGTCGCTCCATGGGGGCCGGTACCGGCCCCAGGCAATCGACCTCGAGGCTGCGCTCGGCGAGATAGCCGCGTAGCGCCGAGGCGGCCTCGCGCCCGAGAGCGGTGACCTGGTCCTCGCGGGGGCTTTCCAGGCGCAGCAGGGCCATGAAGCGAAAGGGCGGCAACGCGGCGATGCGACGTTCATCGAGCAGCGAGTCGGCCAGGGCATCGTAGCCGCGACTCGACAGCAGCGACAGGCTGGGGTCGTCGGGATGCATGGTCTGCACCAGAACGCGACCGGGATGCGCCGCGCGTCCGGCACGCCCGGCGACCTGCTCGAGCAGCTGGGCCGAGTGCTCGAGGGCGCGAAAGTCGCTGGCGTAGAGCCCGGCATCGGCGTTGACCACCACCACCAGGGTGACATGGGGCAGGTGGTGGCCCTTGGCCAGCATCTGGGTGCCGACCAAGAGCGCCGGCTCGCCGCGGCGAATCTCGCCGAGCATGGACTCCAGGGCGTCCTTGGCCCGGGTGCTGTCACGGTCGATGCGATGCACCGGCACCCCCGGAAAATGCTCGGCCAGGGTCTCTTCGCTGCGCTCGGTGCCGCTACCCAGGGGGCGAAGATCGGCGCTGCCGCACTTGGGGCAAGCATCCGGCAGGACCCGGCGGCGGTCGCAGTGGTGGCAGGCCAGCAAGGGCGGCTGGCGATGCCAGGTCATGCGCGCATCGCAGTGGTCGCAGTCGGCCATCCAACCGCAGGCATGGCAGGCCAGAGTTGGCGCGAAGCCGCGCCGATTGATGAACACCAGTACCTGATGGCCGGCCTTGAGGGTCGCGCCGATGGTGTCCAGCACCGGCGGAATCAGGCCGCCGCGCCGCACACGGCCCTTGAGATCGACAAGCTCCAGGCGGGCCGGCGCGTAGCGCGTGGCTCGCTGGCGCAGATGCAGGTGTCGATAGTCGCCCTGGCGGGCGCGATGCAAGGTTTCAAGCGCAGGCGTGGCGCTGCCGAGCACCAGCGGCACGGCGTGGTGTTTGGCACGTACCACGGCCAGGTCCCTGGCGTGGTAGCGCAGGCCATCCTGCTGCTTGAAGGAGCCATCGTGCTCCTCGTCGACGATGATGACGCCGGGGCGCGCCAGGGGCGTGAAGATCGCCGATCGGGTGCCGATGATGATCGGGGCGCGACCGCTGGCGGCGGCCTCCCAGGCATCCAGGCGCTCATGGTCGCTAAGGCCCGAGTGCAGGGCCACCACGGGGACCCGAAAGCGTTGCCGAAAACGCGACAGTGTCTGGGGGGTCAGGCCGATCTCGGGCACCAGCACCAGCGCCTGGCGGCCCTTGGTCACCACCGCCTCGATCAACTGCAGGTAGACCTCGGTCTTACCGCTGCCGGTGACGCCATGGAGCAGGCAGGGGTGGAAGCGATCGAGCCCTTCGTGAAGGCCCGCGAGGGCGGTGGCCTGTTCGCTGTTCAGTGCCAGCGCCGGGCTCGCCAGCAGGCCCGCCGCCTGGCCAGGGTCGGCCTGGGTCAGGGCTTCTTCGCGGCGCTCCGCGAGGCCCTTGGCCGCCAGGGCGCGTAGCTGCTCACGGGAAAATGACTGCGCCAGGATGGCCTGGGTCACCAGGCCGTGGGGGTGCTGGCGTAGCATGTGCCACAGCTCGGCCTGCTTCGGCGCCCTGGCGACACGGGCGAGGGCGTCATCGCCGCCATCATCGCCGCCATCGAGGGCGAGCCAGCGCTCGCGCACGCGGGCCTCAAGCGCTCGGCCCTGGCGCAACAGTACCGGCATGGCGTGCATCAGGGTATCGCCCAGGGCGTGCTGGTAGTAGCGCGCGGTGAATCGACACAGCCATAGCCAGTCGTCGGGCAGCGGCGCCTTGTCGAGGCAGGCATCGATGGGCTTGAGGCGGTCCAGGGGCAGGTCGCTGGTGTCACGGCATTCGATGACCACACCGACCACCTGACGCCGGCCGAACGAGACCCTGACGCGCAGCCCAGGGGCCCAGCCCTCGTCGGGCTCGGGGCCGGCAGCCAGGTAATCGAACAGGCGCCGCAGCGGTGACGGTATGGCAATGCCCAGCACACGAGGGGCGTGCAGCGCGGGAGAATCGGGCAATTGGCCTCCGGATTTGACTTCTGCTAGAATGCTTCGCCGCTTCTACTCAGGTCTTTGCCTAAGTGGGTGGGCCCAGTTGGGTGGTACAGCCGCCCATGCCTGGGTCTTAACACCCGGCTCGGGTCATGGCAGCCTGGGGAGGGAGGCGGAATACCGGCCGACACGGCTCATGCAATGGGGCTTGCCATCAATGGGGTTTGCCATCGATTGGCTCGCGCTCACAACGGTCGAGACCGTTGGCTGTCAGAGTGTCGTGTCATATCCCCGTATGCGGTGCCTGGCAATGGATCAGGTGGCGGCATACCGCTCAGTGAGGTTCAAGATGAAACAAGGTATCCACCCAGATTACAAGGCGGTCAACGCGACCTGCTCCTGCGGCGCCACTTTCGAAGTCGGTTCTACTTCTGGCCACGACTTCAATCTGGACGTCTGCTCTCAGTGCCACCCGTTCTACACCGGCAAGCAGAAGCAGGCCACCACGGGTGGTCGTGTTGAGCGCTTCAACAAGCGTTTCGGTGCTGCCATCAAGCGTTGATCGCGACACTGGTCACGCTCTGACGAACCCGCCCCAGTGGCGGGTTCGTTGCGTCTGGGGCGGGGCGCGGGCGCCTGGTCCACATGGCCGTGCCTTCGTTGCGGCCGACGCAGGCATCTACCCGAGGGGGCGGCTGAGGCGTGCCTCGGTTTCTGGGCTAGTTTTTGGGCTAGTTTCTGGGGCTCGGTTTCCCGGCTCGGCTTTCTGGTTTGGCTTTCTGGTTTGGCTTTCTGGCGTAGTTCTCGGGCGCAGCCCTTCACGGCCCGGCTCTTTACGGCGCGGCTCTTCACGGTCTGGTGCGAGGGGGCGATCCAGTGGAAACTGCGTCGGGTTCTGGGCACGCCCGGCGGGCCACGGCTACGCTGATAGGGTCCGCCGTCGGTATCGTCCCGTTGTGGTCGGTGCATCGGGAGCTTTCCCACAACAGTCGGGAGCTTTCCCACGCCGGTTGGGAGAACGCAACACGATCAAATGCGGCAATGCAGCATAAGTTGTCGACAACGTCGCAGAAAATCTTCAAATGCGCGTGCAAAACGCCTGATGTAGGCCAGCATTGAGAAATGGAATGATTTTTTATATTGTGGTGCCACTTTCCTTCAGGATATCCGGACTTCGAGCATGACTGACGCCAAAAAGCAGGCCGCGCTGGACTACCACGCCCTCCCGATTCCCGGCAAGCTCTCTGTCGAGTTGACCAAGCCGACGGCCACCGCCAAGGACCTCGCCCTGGCGTACAGTCCTGGTGTCGCTGAGCCGGTTCGCGAGATCGCCCAGGACCCGGAAAACGCCTACCGCTATACCGGCAAGGGCAACCTGGTGGCGGTCATTTCCGACGGCACCGCCATCCTGGGCCTGGGCAATCTCGGGGCGCTTGCCAGCAAGCCGGTGATGGAAGGCAAGGGGGTGCTGTTCAAGTGCTTCGCCGGGATCAACTCGGTGGATCTCGAGGTCAATGCCGAGAGCCCCCAGGCCTTCATCGACACCGTGGCGCGGATCGCCGACAGCTGGGGCGGCATCAACCTGGAAGACATCAAGGCCCCGGAGTGCTTCGAGATCGAGCAGGCGTTGATCGAGCGCTGCAATATTCCGGTCTTCCATGACGACCAGCATGGCACCGCCATCGTGACGGCGGCGGGTATGCTCAACGCCCTGGACGTCGCCGGCAAGTCGCTGGAGAACGCGCGTATCGTCTGTCTCGGCGCGGGGGCTGCCGCCATTGCCTGCATGAAGCTGCTGGTGGCCTGTGGTGCACGTCCGGAGAACCTGGTCATGCTGGATCGCAAGGGGGTGATCCATACCGGCCGTGAAGATCTTAATCAGCACAAGGCGATGTTTGCCGTCGATACCGACAAGCGCACCCTGACCGATGCCATCGAAGGCGCCGATGTGTTCGTGGGGCTGTCGGGCCCGGGGCTGATGACCGCCGAGCATATTGGTGCCATGGCCAAGAACCCGATCGTGTTCGCCTGCACCAACCCGGATCCCGAGATTAGCCCGGATCTCGCTCGCGAGACCCGTCCCGACGTGATCATGGCCACCGGGCGTTCCGATTATCCCAATCAGGTCAACAACGTACTCGGTTTTCCTTTCATCTTCCGCGGCGCCCTCGACGTGCGCGCGACGCGTATCAATGAGGCCATGAAGGTAGCGGCGGTCCACGCGCTGAAGGACCTGGCCCGTGAGCCGGTGCCGCAGGCGGTGCTCGACGCCTACGAGCGTGACGAGATGAGCTTCGGACGCGACTACATCATCCCGACACCGGTGGACGTGCGCCTGCTGTCGCGGGTGACGTCGGCGGTGGCCCAGGCGGCGGTGGACTCGGGTGTGGCCCGCAAGCCCTATCCGTCCCATTACCCGCTGACCTCGATCGACGACGTCTACGGCGGCTGATCACCGCCTGCGTCGGTCTTGTCACCGACGAGTTCGTCACCGAGAACACGACAACGCCGGCCATCAGGCCGGCGTTGTCGTGTGTTAGCCCGTGAGGCGCACCGGGTGATGGCGCCGATGGGCGGGGACGGCCTAGAAACGATAGCGCAGCGAGGCGGCGGTAATGCGGTCCGTCTTGGCCTCGGCATCCGGGGGCGGGTCGGTGTTGTGCTTGATCTCGTGGGACAGGCGCAGCGACAGGTGGGCGTTGATGCGCGTATCGAGCGCCGTCAGCGAGCGCGACGTGGTGTTCTTGCGTGTTTCTTCCACCGAGAGCTCCTGTTCGAGGCTAGCGGTCTCGCTGAACTGCCAGCCGGCTTCCAGCGCGCCGTAGGCAACGGCCAGGCGCTCATCCTCTTCGCCGGGCAGGATATCGGCACGATAGCCGGGGCCGAGTTCCAGGGTCAGTTGGGCGCGATCGGTGTCGAGCATCTGGCGCCCGTAGCCGGTGATGCCGGTGAACTGGTGGTCGTAGCCACTGAACCGGTCTTTTTCCCAGCGTGCGAAGGCGAACAGATAGTGCGGGCCGTCGAGTTCGCGGCGTTCGCGGAACGATGCCAGGTACTGCTCGGCGCTGGTGTCGCTGTTTTCACTCACGTGGCGCACCTCGCCGCGGACACGGTGCATCCAATCGCCGGTGATCCAGGTCATCTGGCCCTTGCCGAGCAGGGTTTCACTGTTCGTGTTGCCGGACAGATGGGTGTAGCCCAGCTCCACATTGCCGGTAAAGTCGTCGGCACCTTCCGCTGGCGCGGCCAGGGAGTAGAAAGGGCTCGCCGATGCGTACTGAAACGTACCCAGAATGCCGATTGTGCACAGTGCCAGTGCGGGCGCGAGTCGTCGTGCAAGAACCATGGTGTGGTCTCTGGCGGGTCTTGATGGGTTCTGAAGGCGACGTAACGATGAGAGGACGGTCATCCGTGCCGTCCTGGTTCCGCCCCCGGCGGATGCCGGGGACGAAGGGTCGGTCCTAGAAGATGGCCTCGTAGGCGCCGGTGCCTTGGGAGTCGCTATGGCGCTCGACGGCGCTTTCGACCCGGCGTGGCTGCTGAGACGGCAGGTGGTCTTCGTCGAAGATTTCGCTGATGCCGCCGCCCTGGCTGTCGCGCAGCAGGCGACCGGTATTGGCATCGACGCGGGCGGTGACGATCCCCGGGGGCTGCTCGGGGATGGCTTCCGGCTTGCCGTCAAGGGCCTGGCTCATGAAGTCGACCCAGATCGGCAATGCCGCCTGGGAGCCGTACTCGGCGGTCGGCGTGTTGTCATCCTTGCCGACCCAGACCGTGGTGGCGAGATCGGTGTTGAAGCCGGCGAACCAGGCATCGCGCTGGTCGTTGGTGGTACCGGTCTTGCCAACGATATCGCTGCGATTCATCGCCAGTGCACGGCGCGCGGTGCCGTGCTCGACCACATCGCGCAGCATGTCGCGCAGAATATAGATGGCACGGGCATTGGCGATGCGCGGTGCGATTTCATAGGTCTTGCCATCGATCTCCGTGGTGGTGGCGTCTTCGCTACACTCGCGGCAGGCGACCCTGGGGCTCGCTTCCTCGACCACCGACTGCTCTTCGCCCTGGGTGACCTTCTCGATGAACCAGGGCGAGACACGGAAGCCGCCGTTGGCCAGCACGGCGTAGGCGTTGGTCATTTCCAGCGGCGTCAGGCTGGCGCTGCCGAGGGCCAGCGACAGGCCGTGGGGCAGGCGCTCGCGGGAGAAGCCGAAGTTGACCAGGAAGTCGAGGGTGTTCTCCAGGCCGAGCGATTGCAGCAGGCGAATGGTGACCAGGTTGCGCGACCGTGCCAGGCCGACACGCAGCCGGGTCGGGCCGAGGAAGTCACCGCTCGAGTTCGACGGGCGCCAGAGTTCGTTGCTGCCATCGTTGAGCACCACCGGGGCGTCATTGATGACGCTGGCCGCGGTCATTTCGCCGCTGTTCAAGCCGGCAAGGTAAATGAACGGCTTGAAGATCGAGCCGGCCTGGCGGCGGGCCTGGATGGCGCGATTGAACTTGCTGGCATCGAAGTCGAAGCCGGCTTGCAGGGCCAGGATCGCGCCAGTCTGGGGCTCCATGACCACCAGCGATCCTTCGGCATCGGGCCGCTGGGAGAGGCGCCAGGTGCCGTCCTCACGCTGCAGGATGCGCACCAGGTCACCGTGACTGGCGATCTCGGCGGCGCTGGAGGGCTTGGCGCCGCGATAGCGTGCGCTCTTGTAGGGCGCGGCCCAGTCGAGTCCTTCCCATTCGATGGTGTGAAGCTTGCCGCCCTGGGCCAGGACCTGCATCTGACGTCCGTCGGTCGACACCACAATGGCCGGTTCCAGCGGGCCATAGGTGGGCGTGCGTTCGAGAACCTGAATCCAGTTGCTGACATCGCCGTCGATGCCTTCCACCGTGGTCTGGCTACGCTCTGCGGCGCGACGGGCGGTCTCCATGACTTCCGGTGACTCGGACAGTTCTTCCTCGAGGCCGCTGCGCTCGGTTTGGTCCTGGGCCTCGGCGAGGCTCTGAGGAATGTCGGTGTCCTCGGCGCCGCGCCAGCCATGGCGGGTGTCATAGGCGATCAGGCCGTTGGCCAGCGCCTGGCGCGCCATGGGCTGCAGGTCGCTATCCAGCGTGGTGTATATCCGGTAGCTGCCGGTGTAGGCCTGGTCGCCGAAGCGGTCGGTGGCGAACTGGCGAGCCATCTCGGCGACATAGTCGGCCTGGACCTCGGCTCGGGCGACGTGACGGCGGGCGGTGATCGGTGCCTGCACGGCCTCATCGTAGGCGAGCTGGTCGATATAGCCGAGTTCACGCATGCGAAACAGGATCCAGTTGCGTCGGATCAGGGCGCGCTCGGCATTGGCCAGCGGGTTGAAGGCCGATGGCGCCTTGGGCAGGCCGGCGATCATGGCGCTCTGGGCGAGGGTCAGCTCGCTGAGCGGCTTGTCATAGTAGACCTCGGCCGCGGCGGCGATGCCGTAGGCGCGATGGCCGAGGAAGATCTTGTTGACGTAGAGCTCCATGATGTCCTGCTTGGACAGGATCTGTTCCATCTGCAGCGACAGCAGGATCTCACGGATCTTGCGCGTAAAGGTGCGGTCCAGGGTCAGCAGGTAGTTACGTGCCACCTGCATGGTGATGGTCGACCCGCCCGACTGAATGTCGCCACTGGACGCCAGCTCCACCGCCGCCCGGGCCAGACCCTTGGGGTCGACGCCGTGGTGCTCGAAGTAGGCGGAGTCCTCGGCGGCCAGCAAGGCCTCGAGCAGTGGCTTGGGAATGTCTTCGAAGTCGACCGGCATGCGGCGTTCGTCGCCGAACTCGCCGATCAACTGGCCGTCCCGGGTATAGATCCGAAGCGGCGTCTGCAGCTCAAAATCCTGCAGTTGGCGCACATCGGGCAGGCCGGGGGCGAAATAGATCGCCGCGCCGACCACGCCCAGCGCGACCGCCGCGCCGAGAGATATGACCAGCCACACGGCGGAAAAAATGAGGGTTCTTAGGTACTTCATGAAATCGCGGTGTCCATGCTGGGAACGAAAACTGCGGGACGATAAGGGTGATCGGGCATTCCGTTGCGACGGCCATTATAGGAACAGCGGTGTTCAGTCACCAGCGTCGAGCAAAAATCGGTGTGTCTCATGGGGACTAATCCGTCTCAGGTCACGAAAGCCGGTAGGCCAATCGAGTAGCCTTGGCGGTTGGTGTTGTGGACATCAGGCGCCCGGGATCATGGGCAAGGATGGCCTGCGACCCGGTCTCGATCGTGCCAAGCGCTCGCGCTGGCCATTGCATGGGACGATGCGCAATGCGTTTCACCGCTACCTCCAAGGGGCTGATTGGGGTCGATATCACCTCGGCGACGGTCAAGCTTATCGAGTTGAAAGCCGTCGGTGGCCGCTTTCACGTCCAGAGCTATGCCGTCAGGCCGCTGCGCGAAGGCGCCGTGGTCGAGCGGCGCATTCGCGACATGGAGGCGGTCGTCGGTGCACTCGGTCGGGTGGTAGAGCTGGCTCAGCCTTCGACCCGGCGCGCGGTGGTGGCGGTGCCAGCCAGCGCGGCAATAACGCGAGTGCTCAGCGTGCCGGTGGATCTCGATGACGACGAGATCGAGACGCGCATTGAGTTGGAATCGGACAAGCATATTCCGTTTCCGTTCAGTGATGTCGTCTTCGACTTTCATCACCTTGGGCGTGATCGCGTCTCAGCGGGGCACAAGGAGATCCTGCTGGTGGCGTGTCGTTACCAGGACGTGATGCAGCTCACCGAGGCCCTGGAGTCGGCGGGGCTCAAGGCGCAAGCCGTGGATGTGGAAGGCTTTGCCGTGCAGCGTGCCTTTGCCAGGCTGTGTCGAGAGGGGCGTGGCGCCGGTGAGGGCGAGAGTCTGGCGCTGGTGGATATCGGTGCTCACCTGTGCGCCTTCCATGTGATTCGTGATGGTCTCATCGTCTATAGCCGAGACGCCCTGATCGGTGGGCGCCAGTTGACCGAGGCGATTCGTGATCGCTATGGCGTGAGTCTTGAGGAAGCGGGGCTGGCCAAGAAGCGCGGTGGTCTGCCCCCGGACTATGCGGCAAGCGTGCTGACGCCCTTTCTCGAGATGCTGGTCGAACAGGTCGGGGGGGCCTTTCAGCTGTATGCCAGTGCCAATCGCCAGTACGCGGTGAATCATCTGGTGCTCGCCGGTGGGTCCTGTGTGTTGCCGGGACTCGCCGAGCGATTGGCGCAGCGCTGCGGCGTGCCGGTGAGCCTGGCCAATCCGCTCGAGGACATGATGGTCAGTCCGCGGGTCAACGCCGGCGCTCTTGGGCGCGACGCGCCGGCGATGCTGACGGCCTGTGGCCTGGCCATGCGGGGGCGACGATGAAGTCGGTAGAGATCAATCTACTGCCTTGGCGAGAAGCGCAGCGGTCTCGGCGTGGTCGCGCCTTTGGGCTGGGGTTGGGGGCCGCCTTGGTGCTGGGGGGGCTGGCGGGAATGGGGGTGGTGGCTCGCCTAGAGCGCGAGCTCGACAGCCTCGGTCAGCGCCGCGCCCATATCGAACAGCGGGTGGCCGTGCTCGATAATCAGGCGCGCGGCGTGGTGGCCCTGGAGCAGCAAGTGGCGATGCTGCGCCATCAACAAGACCTGTTTCGGCGTCTGCAGGCGAGCCGGCCCCAGGCCATTGCGATATTCAACGCCTTGGCGGCGACGCTCGGTGCGGGAGTCCGCTATCTGAGTGTTGAGCGCGTCGGTGACACCCTGCGCCTGGTAGGAGAGGCCGACAGCAATGCCGGCCTGGCCGACCAGCTTCGGGCACTCGCCAGCGCCGAGGTGTTCTCCGAACCGACCCTCGAGTCGGTGGCCGCCGAGCAAGGGCGGCAGCACTTCACGCTGTCGCTGGCGTTGAGCCACAGGGAGGCCTTGTGAACCTGTCCAGGGAATGGCGTCGGCTGCTGGCGACGGACTGGCGTGAGCTGGAGCTTGGCGAGGTGGGGCGTTGGCCGTTGCTGTTGCGCTGGTGTGTCTGGGTGGTGGTGTTTGGCGTGGCGCTTGGGGGGGGGGTGGCGCTGCGGGGTAGCGCGGTGTCCCGGGATATCGAGGCCGCCGAGCGTCAGGAGGTCGGCGTGCTCGATGCCTATCAGGCCTCGGTCACCGAGCTTGTTCGACTGCGGGTCCTCGAGGGGCAGGTGGATGAGCTCGACCAGCGCCTCAGTCGGCTGCTGTCGATGCTGCCAAGCGGGGCGGAGGTACCTGGGTTGCTCGATGCGGTGAGCACCAGCGCGCGCCGGCGTCGCCTGTCGGTGGAGGCATTGCGCCTTCTCGAGCCGAGGCGCCACGACTTCTATGTCGAGCGCCCCTTCGAACTGAGGGTGCGCGGCGGGTACCACGCCATCGGCGGTTTCATCGCCGATCTGGGCCGGCTGCCGCGGATCATCACGCTGCATGACCTGCGCTTGGCTCCCGTCCCCGGCGCCGGCGTGCTGGAGCTGACCGCCCAGGCGAGGACCTACAGCATGCGCGCGGCCGACGAGATGGCGGATGGAACGCAGGAAGAGGAGGTGGCGGCACCGTGAGCGTCGACAAGGCCCCGTTGGGGGGAGAGGCAGCCGCCGCGAGACGGCGTGCGCCAGGAGGCCGCTTCATGCAGGGGATGGTGATCCTGGTCTTGTTGCTCGCAGGGTGCGTGGATCCCGAGCTCGATGCGCTTGATCGCACGCTTGCGCGCCTGCGCGATCATCCGCAGGCGGTACCGGTACCGGTGCTCGCCGAACTGCCGGTCCTCAGTGTGCCGGACTATCGCTACGGCGGTAGCCGCAGCCCGTTTCGTCGCGCCGGCGTCGCCTCGGTGTCTGGTCAGGAGCGCGCCGGCAACGGCCTGGCGGCTTATCCGCTCGATGCCTTGACGCTGGTCGGAGTGCTGGGGCGAGACGGCCAACGCTGGGCGGTGGTTCGGGATCCCGAGGGGCGCGTTCACCGGGTTGGCGTGGGCACACCGCTCGGCCTCGCGGGGCGCCGCGTGGTGGCCATCGATAATCAGGGGATGCGCCTTGCCGCTGCGTCGGTGGGTGCGCTGGGTGGTGCTCTGAACGGCTCTGACGGCGATTCTAAAGGCGACGACGAGGGCGACGTCGAGAGCGACGTCGAGGGCCGCCTGGCGTTGGGCGATAGCGGCAAGCGGTACCTTCTCAAGGCGTTGGGGCAATGACGGCCCCGTGTTCGGTCGCCTCTGGCAGAGCGTCGACCCTGGCTACGGAGATGCACGGTATGGAGAGACATCCAGGGTGGATGCATCCGCTGTTGGTGATGGTTGGGGTGGCCCTGGTGGCAGCAATGTTGTGCTGGTCCGGGCGGGTGTTGGCGACGAGTTCGGTGATCGGCATGCCGGCCGCGGGCGGCGAGCGCCAGTTTCGCGGCGAGCCGCTCTCGCTCAACTTCCAGGACGTGGGCGTGCGCTCGGTGCTGGCGGTCATCGCCGAGTTTACCGGTCTCAACCTGGTGGCCAGCGATAGCGTCGATGGTCGTGTGACGATCAATCTCACGGCGGTACCCTGGGATCAGGCCCTCGACCTGGTGCTCAGGAGTCAGGGGTTGGCGAGTCGGCGCGAGGGCGATGTGCTCATCGTGGCGCCGCTGGCGGAGTTGCTCGAGCGGGATCGTCTCGAGCTCGCCTCTCGCGACCAGCGCGGGCAACTCGAGGCCCTGGTCACCGACTACATTCAGGTGCGTTACGCGGCGGCCTCCGATCTCGCCGCCCTGTTGCGCGGTGATGGCGGCCTGGGGCTGCTCTCGGAGCGGGGACGCGTGGCGACCGATGAGCGTACCAACACGCTGCTGATTCAGGATGCCCCGGCGCAGATCGCCGCGATTCGCGCCGCCCTCGGGCGCCTGGACGTGGCCGTACGTCAGGTCCAGATCGAGGCTCGTATCGTCGTGGTGCGGGATAGCGCGGCCCGCGAAATCGGCGTCGATTGGGGGGTGTCGAGCACCCGAGGCTTCATCGACAACGGCGATGGCAGCTCGGATTTCGCCGATCTGGTCCATGGCAGCGACCACGCCTTCGGTGGCCTGGCGGTGGATCTGGGCGATGCCGTGGACCCCGGAAGCTCGCTGAACATCGGTTATCTGGCCGGCGACATTCTGCTCGATCTGGAGCTTCGGGCGCTGGAAAGCGAAGGCAAGAGCCAGACCATCTCCCAGCCGAGAATCATCACCGCCAATCAGCACACCGCGGTGATCAAGCAGGGCAAGGAAATCCCCTATCAGGAGTCCACGTCAAGCGGCGCGACCAACACGGAATTCAAGGAGGCGGTGCTGTCGCTGGAGGTCACGCCACGGATCACGCCGGACGATCGTATCGTCATGGACCTGATGATCAACAACGACACCGTGGCCGATCAGACCTTCGATGGGGCGCCGGCCATCGACACCAACCAGATCGAGACCCAGGTGCTGGTGGACGACGGTGCCACGGTGGTGCTGGGCGGTATTCTCACCACCGAGCAGGTCCATTCGCTGTACAAGACGCCGTGGCTGGGGGATCTGCCACTATTGGGCAATCTGTTCCGGTATACCGAGGACGTCAACGATAAGGTAGAGTTGTTGGTATTCATTACTCCCCGGATACTCGACGACGGCCTGGCGATTCGCTGATGCAGGATGTACCCAACCTGATTCTTATCGGCCCCATGGGGGCCGGAAAAAGCACCATTGGCCGCCTGCTGGCGGCCGAACTGTCGCGCGATTTTCATGACAGCGATCATGAGATCCAGTCACGCTGTGGCGCAGATATTCCCTGGATATTCGATGTCGAGGGCGAAAGTGGCTTTCGAGATCGCGAGAGCGCCATGATCGCCGAGCTGACCCGGCGCGAAAAGGTGGTGATCGCCACCGGCGGCGGCGCGGTGCTGCGTGAGGAGAACCGCCAGCGCATCCGTGAAGGCGGCACGGTGGTGTATCTGTTTACCACGGTGGAGCAGCAGCTCAAGCGCACCGCCAAGGATCGTAATCGCCCGTTGTTGCAGCGCGGTGATCGCGAGCAACTGTTGCGCGACATGTTCGCGCTGCGCGACCCGCTCTATCGCGCCACGGCGGATCTCGTCGTGCGCACCGACAGGCGCGGCCCGCGCGCGGTGGTCAACGACATCGTGCGCCGCGTACAGCGCCTGGTCGACCCTCTCACTTGCAAGGCCGAATCATGAGCCAAGATGCTTCATCTGTTCCCGCAGCGATGCTGACCCTGGGGGTCGCCCTGGGCGATCGCAGCTACCCCATCCATATCGGCCCGGGACTGGTCGATGACGGCAGCAAGCTCGCGTCACACCTGGCCGGACGCCAGGTGATGGTGGTGACCAACGATACCGTGGCCGAGCATTACCTGGCGCGCCTGACGGCGTCGCTGCCGCAAGGGCTGATCGTCGAGACGCTGGTGTTGCCCGATGGCGAAGCCCACAAGAGCCTTGAGGGCGTGGCGAAGATCTGGGATGCGCTGCTCGCGGTGGGCTTCAATCGCAGCGCCACGCTGGTAGCGCTGGGCGGAGGCGTGATCGGTGACATGGTCGGTTTCGCTGCCGCCTGCTATCAGCGTGGTATCGCCTTCATTCAGGTGCCGACCACCTTGTTGTCCCAGGTCGATTCGTCGGTGGGTGGCAAGACCGGGGTCAATCACCCCCTCGGCAAGAACATGATCGGTGCGTTCTGGCAGCCACGAGTGGTGTTGATCGATACCGCGACGCTGGCGACCTTGCCGTCGCGAGAGCTGTCGGCGGGGCTCGCCGAGGTGATCAAGTATGGCCTGATCCATGACCTCGGCTTTCTCGACTGGCTCGAGGCCGAGATGGCCGGCCTGCGCGGGCTCGATGCCGAGCTCTTGGCGCGGGCGATCGAGCGCAGTTGCGCGATCAAGGCCGAGATCGTGGCGCAGGACGAGACCGAGCAGGGCGTGCGCGCGCTGTTGAACCTCGGTCATACCTTCGGCCATGCCATCGAGGCGTACATGGGCTACGGCGCCTGGCTGCACGGTGAAGCGGTGGCGGCGGGCATGCTGATGGCCGCCGACCTGTCTCACCGCCTGGGCTGGATCGAGGCCGATGCCCTCGAGCGTACCCGTCGGATTATCCAGGCCGCCGGGCTTCCGGTGGCGGCGCCCAAGGAGATGGGGGTCGAGGACTTCCTGGCGCGCATGCGTCTGGACAAGAAGAACCTCGACAGTCGCCTGCGCCTGGTGCTTCTCGCCGATATGGGCAATGCCTGCGTGCACGATGAAACGCCCCGGGACCTCCTTGAGGAGTGCATCGCTCAGTTTCCACGCTGCTGACGGGGATTGCTTGTTCCGTTGGCAGGCTGATGGGCTACCGCGCTGAGGCGTGGATGCTGCCTGCCAGACATTGCTACTTCTCTATCCGTTGACAGCCACAACGCCTGCGTTCATCGCGGGCGTTGTGCGTTGTGGCGGCGGCTGCGCCGGTGACACGACCGCTCGAAGGCGATCGCTGCATCGGCCATCGTTTCGGGCTCGATCTCCGTGTCGGCGTCGGTTCGGTTCGGCTTGTCATGTGCGGATGGCGACAGTCGGCGAGCGGTGGGGCTTGCGGGTAGTTCGCGGTGCGCCAAACCCCGCATTCTAAGGCGCGCCGGAACTCGCCCTTTGTGGTGCGCCGGAGCTCGTGCTTTGTGGCACGCCGGACCCCGTGCTTTGTGGTGCGCCGGAACTCGCCCTTCGTGGTGCGCCGGAACTCGCACTGGGCCGTGCTTGCATGTCGGCATAAGCATGGATCTGCATGCGATATGCCTGATCGGCATGGGGTGTCGACAGTTTTTGCGACCAAAGTCTAATGGATGGAAATGCGGTTCACGTCTTGTTGGAAAATTCTTCCAAGTGGTTGACGAAAGAAGATTTTTTTCTTGAACGTTTGTGCAAGCATCGGATTTACGGCGTTTTTTTACGCAGGCGTGATCGCCAGGTGATTGCGCGAAGGGTGGCGCAGTGGCTATGCTTGGGGGCCTTTTTTCGCGCAGCGAGCGAGGCCCTAAGTAGGGCTAAATGAAAAGAAAAACCGATAACAATATCGCGTAATTGCTGTGAACACAATACTTTCATCTGAGGCGCGCCCATGAACCAAGGTCTTCATCAGCCCGGCGAGTTCCGTGACAATTGCGGGTTCGGCCTTATCGCCCACATGGAGGGTCAGGCCAGCCACGAACTGTTGGCCACGGCCATCGAATCCCTGACCTGCATGACCCATCGAGGCGGCATCGCCGCCGACGGCAAGACCGGCGACGGCTGTGGTCTGCTGCTCAAGATGCCCGAGGGGTTCATGCGTCAGGTGGCGAGTGAGGCGCTGGGCGCAGAACTCGGCGAGCGCTTCGCGGTTGGCGTCATCTTTCTGCCCGACGACGACGAGCGCGAGGCCGCTGCCCGTGCCACCGTCGAGGGCGAGCTTCACAAGCGTGGACTCAGGTTTCTCGGCTGGCGCGACGTGCCGGTCGACCCGAGCGTCTGTGGCCCTATGGCACTGGACTGCCTGCCGCGCATTCGGCAGCTGTTCGTCGAGCCAGGGGCGGGGGAAGAACCCTTCGACGTGTCCCTGTTCATGGCCCGCCGGCTGGCCGAGCAGGCGCTCGCCGGCGAGCCCGATTTCTACGTCTGCTCACTGTCGAGTGACGTGGTTTCCTATAAAGGGCTGGTCATGCCGGTGGATCTGCCGGCGTTCTACAAGGACCTCGGTGACGAGCGCCTGGAAACCGCGATCTGCGTCTTCCATCAGCGCTTCTCGACCAACACGGCGCCGCGCTGGCCGCTGGCCCAGCCCTTCCGCCTGCTCGCCCACAATGGTGAGATCAACACCATCGAGGCCAACCGCGGCTGGGCCAACTCGCGCAAGGAAAACTTCGTCAGCGAGCGGGTGCCCGACATCGCCAGGCTCGACGAAATCGTCAACACCACCGGCTCCGATTCCTCGAGCATGGACAACATGCTTGAAGTGTTGCTGACCGGTGGCATGGAACTGCACCGGGCGGTACGCATGATGGTGCCGCCGGCGTGGCAGAACGTCGAGATCATGGACAGCGACCTGCGCGCCTTCTATGAGTACAACTCCATGCACGTGGAGCCGTGGGATGGCCCCGCCGGCGTGGTCATGACCGACGGTCGCCAGGCACTGTGCATGCTCGATCGTAACGGCCTGCGCCCCGCGCGTTGGGTGATCACCAAAAACGGGTTCATCACCCTGGCCTCGGAGATCGGTACTTACGACTACCAGCCCGAAGACGTTGTCGCCAAGGGGCGTGTCGGACCGGGGCAGCTGTTGGCCGTGGACACCGAGACCGGCGAGGTGTTGCACACCGCGGATATCGATGCGCGGCTGAAGTCGGCGTACCCCTACAAGCGTTGGCTCAAGGAGCAGGCCAACTTCCTGGAATCGGCGCTGACCGAGCTTGCGGCCTTCCAGTCCATGGATGCCGACGCGCTCAAGGTCCAGCAGAAAATGTTCCAGGTCAGCTTCGAGGAGCGTGACCAGATCTTGCGGCCCCTCGGTGAGAGTGGCCAGGAAGGCGTCGGGTCGATGGGTGACGATACGCCCATGGCCGTGCTGTCGGGCAAGCACCGCCTGCTGACCGACTACTTCCGTCAGAAGTTTGCCCAGGTCACCAACCCGGCCATCGATCCGCTGCGCGAAGCCATCGTGATGTCGCTGGAGACCTGCATCGGCGCCGAACGCAACGTGTTCAAGGCGACGCCCGAGCATGCCCACCGCATCATCCTGACGACCCCGGTGCTATCGCCGCGCAAGTTTACCGCCCTGGTCACCCAGGACGATCCGGCCTTCGCCAGCCTGACCCTGTCGCTGGGCTATGACCCCGAGGCGGTCGGCCTGAAGGCCGCGCTGCTCGATCTGTGCCAGCGCGCCGAGGCGGCCGTCCATGACGACAAGGTCCTGTTGGTGTTGACCGACGCCGACCTGCCCAAGGGACAGGTGCCGATTCACGCGGCGCTAGCCGTGGGCGCGGTTCACCACCACCTTGGACGCCTGGCGCTGCGCCCGCGGGTCAACCTGGTGGTCGAGACCGGCTACGCTCGCGACGCCCACCAGATGGCCGTGCTGTTCGGCGTCGGTGCCACCGCCGTCTATCCGTGGCTGGCGTACCAGGTCATGGCCGACATGCATCGCACCGGTGAGTTGTCCGGCAATCCGGCGGATACCCGTGAGAACTACCGCAAGGGCCTGCAGAAAGGCCTGTTCAAGATTCTGTCCAAGATGGGGATCTCGACGCTGGCATCCTACCGGGGCTCGCAGCTGTTCGAGGCCGTGGGCCTGTCGTCGGATGTCATGGACCTGTGCTTCACCGGCATGGCCTCACGCATCCAGGGCACCGGCTTCAACGAGATTCAGCTCCAGCAGCAGGCGCTGGCCAAGGATGCCTGGCTGCCACGCAAGGGCATGTCCCAGGGCGGCCTGATGAAGTACGTCCACGGCCACGAGTACCACGCCTACAACCCGGATGTGGTGAAGTCGCTGCAGGAGGCGGTGCAGGAAGGCGATTACGCCAAGTGGAAGCATTTTGCCGAGCTGGTCAATGGTCGTGACCCGGCGACCATTCGTGACCTGTTGAGGCTCAAGCCGGCCGCCGAGGCGCTACCGCTCGACGACGTCGAGGCGGTGGAAGATCTGCTGCCGCGCTTCGATAGCGCCGGCATGTCGCTCGGTGCGCTGTCGCCGGAAGCCCACGAGGCCCTGGCCCAGGCCATGAACGAAGCGGGCGGACGCTCCAATTCCGGCGAAGGCGGAGAGGATCCGTCCCGTTACGGCACCATCAGAAGCTCCAAGATCAAGCAGATCGCCTCGGGCCGCTTCGGCGTCACGCCGGCCTACCTGGTCAATGCCGAGGTGCTGCAGATCAAGGTCGCCCAGGGGGCCAAGCCCGGCGAGGGTGGCCAGTTGCCTGGCGGCAAGGTCAATGAGCTGATTGCGCGGTTGCGTTACGCGGTGCCGGGAGTGACGCTGATTTCCCCGCCGCCGCACCACGATATCTACTCCATCGAGGACCTGGCGCAGCTGATCTTCGACCTGAAGCAGGTCAATCCGGAGGCCCAGGTCTCGGTGAAGCTGGTCTCCGAGCCGGGCATCGGCACCATCGCCACCGGCGTGGCCAAGGCGTATGCCGATCTGATCACGGTGTCCGGCTATGACGGTGGCACCGCGGCCAGTCCCCTGACCTCGATCAAGCACGCCGGGTCGCCCTGGGAGCTGGGCCTGCCCGAGGTCCACCAGGCGCTGCGTATCAACGGCCTGCGCGACAAGATTCGCCTGCAGACCGATGGTGGCCTGAAGACCGGTCTGGACGTGGTCAAGGCGGCTATTCTCGGCGCCGAGAGCTTCGGCTTCGGCACGGCACCGATGGTGGCGCTGGGCTGCAAGTACCTGCGCATCTGTCACCTGAACAACTGCGCCACCGGCGTCGCCACTCAGATGCAGTACCTGCGCGACGAGCACTTCCGTGGCACCGTCGACATGGTCAAGCACTACTTCCGCTTCATCGCCGAGGAAGTGCGCGAACTGATGGCCATGGTCGGCGTGCGCAAGTTGACCGACCTGATCGGACGCACCGACCTGCTCGAGGCGTTCGAGGGGGTGACCGCCTCCCAGCGCAAGCTCGATCTGTCGCCGCTGCTCGGCAACGACCATGTGCCGGCCGATGCCCCGCAGTTCTGTACGGTCAGTCGCAATGTGCCCCATGATCCGGGGGCCAAGAACAAGGAAGTGCTGGACGCCCTGGCGGCGTCTATCGAGAGCAGGAGCGGGGCCGACGAGTCGTTCACTATCACCAATTGCGATCGTTCGGTGGGCGCTCTGGTCTCCGGTGCCATCGCCAAGCGCTACGGCGAGGCCGGGCTCGAGGATGCGCCGGTCACCGCGCGTTTTCGCGGCGTGGCGGGGCAGAGCTTCGGGGTGTGGAACGCCCGTGGCCTGCACCTGTACCTGGAAGGGGATGCCAACGACTATGTCGGCAAGGGCATGAACGGCGGCAAGCTGGTCATCGTGCCGCCGCGGGGCAGCCAGTTCGAGAGCCACACGACGGCGATCATCGGCAATACCTGCCTGTATGGGGCCACCGGTGGCAAGTTGTTCGCCGCGGGCACTGCCGGCGAGCGTTTCGGCGTGCGCAACTCCGGCACCCATGCCGTGATCGAAGGGGCCGGCGATCACTGCGCCGAGTACATGACCGGCGGCATGATCTGCGTGCTCGGCGAGACCGGGGTCAACTTCGGCGCTGGCATGACGGGCGGCTTCGCCTATGTGCTCGATGAGGACCGCACCTTCGTCGACAAGTACAACCATGAGCTGGTGGAGATCCATCGCGTCAATACCGAGGCCATGGAAGCCTATCGGCGACACCTGAGGGAGACCATCGAGGAGTACGTGGCGGAGACAGGCTCCGAACGTGGCCGCGCGATCCTCGAGGACTTCAGCGACTTCGTCCGCCATTTCTGGCTGGTGAAGCCCAAGGCGGCGAGCCTCAGTGGCCTGCTCGCTCAGTCCACGCGTCAGCCCGAGTAAGCCCGACGGCGTCCCGAACAAGGCAGGAGAAACCACATGGCAAAGCGTTTGAGCAATGACTTTCAGTTCATCGACGTCGGCCGTCAGGACCCGCAGAAAAAGCCCGCACACACCCGGGCGCGCGAGTTCGCCGAGATCTATGAACCCTACAAGGCCAACGATGCGGCAAGCCAGGCCCATCGTTGTCTGCACTGCGGCAACCCGTACTGCGAGTGGAAGTGCCCGGTGCACAACTATATTCCCAACTGGCTGCAGCTGGTCAGCGAGGGCAACATTCTCGAGGCGGCGGAGCTTTCGCACCGCACCAATTCACTGCCCGAAGTGTGCGGCCGCGTGTGTCCCCAGGATCGCCTGTGCGAGGGTGACTGCACGCTGAACGACGGTTTCGGTGCGGTGACCATCGGCTCGGTGGAGAAGTACATCACCGATACCGCCTTCGCCATGGGCTGGCGCCCCGACATGAGCCAGGTGACCTGGACCGACAAGAAGGTCGCGATCATCGGGGCGGGGCCGGCCGGGCTTGGCTGTGCCGACATTCTGGTGCGTAACGGCGTGCGTCCGGTGGTGTTCGACAAGTACCAGGAGATCGGTGGGCTGCTGACCTTCGGGATTCCCGAGTTCAAGCTCGAGAAGACGGTGATGGAGCGGCGGCGTGCGGTCTTCGAGGAAATGGGCGTGGAGTTTCGTCTCGGCATCGAGATCGGCAAGGACATCGCCTTCGCTGAGCTGATGGCAGACTACGACGCCGTGTTCCTCGGCATGGGCACCTACACGTATATGGAAGGGGGCTTTCCGGGCGAAGACCTTCCGGGCGTCTACAAGGCCCTCGATTACCTGATCGCCAACGTCAACCACCGTCTGGGCTTCGAGAAGAATCCCGACGACTTCGTGTCGCTCAAGGGCCAGCGGGTGGTGGTCCTGGGTGGCGGCGATACGGCCATGGACTGCAACCGCACCGCGATTCGTCAGCTCGCCCGGGAAGTCACCTGTGCCTATCGTCGTGACGAGGCCAATATGCCGGGCTCCAAGCGCGAGGTGGCCAATGCCCGCGAGGAAGGCGTCGAATTCCTGTTCAATCGTCAGCCGGTAGCGGTGATTGGCGAAGAGCGCGTCGAGGGCGTCAAGGTGGTGCGCACGCGCCTTGGCGAAGCCGACGAGAACGGCCGTCGGCGTCCCGAGGTGGTGCCGGGCTCCGAGGAGATCCTCCCGGCGGACGCCGTGGTCATCGCCTTCGGCTTCCAGCCGAGCCCCGCGCCCTGGTTCGAGACCGTCGGTATCGAGGTCGATGAGCGGGGCCGCGTCAAGGCGCCCGAGCATGGCGCCTACGCCTTCCAGACGACCAACGAGAAGATCTTCGCCGGGGGTGACATGGTGCGCGGCTCCGATCTGGTGGTGACCGCGGTCTTCGAGGGACGCCAGGCGGGCGAAGGAATTCTCGACTATCTCGAGGTCTAGGCGGTATTCGGTGCCTAGACCTTCGTCGGCGCTTGCCTCCAAGGGCAGGCGCCGCGTAGGGGGTTAGTGGCATGCGGTACGCTGAAATTGAGCCTTTAGTCGATATCTGCTAGTCTGTCGTCCCATCCTGGCGCGGCTTCCTGCCGTGCCTACCGATCACGTTTCGACAGGTTCTCCATGACACGATATATCTTCGTGACCGGCGGCGTTGTGTCCTCTCTTGGCAAGGGCATCGCGTCGGCCTCGCTGGCGGCGATTCTCGAGGCCCGCGGCCTCAAGGTCACCATGCTCAAGCTCGACCCGTACATCAACGTGGATCCGGGCACCATGAGCCCGTTCCAGCACGGCGAGGTGTTCGTCACCGAGGATGGGGCGGAGACCGATCTGGATCTGGGTCACTACGAGCGCTTTATCCGCACCAAGATGACCCAGTCCAACAACTTTACCACCGGGCGGGTGTACGAGAACGTGCTGCGCAAGGAGCGCCGCGGCGACTACCTGGGCGGCACCGTGCAGGTCATTCCGCACATCACCGACGAGATCAAGAGCCGCGTCTACGAAGGCGGTGAAGGCTTCGACGTCGCCCTGGTCGAGATCGGCGGCACCGTCGGCGATATCGAGTCACTGCCGTTTCTGGAGTCGATTCGTCAGATCCGCAGCGAACTCGGCGCCAGCCGCGCCATCTTCATGCACCTGACGCTGGTGCCCTATATCCAGACCGCCGGTGAAACCAAGACCAAGCCGACCCAGCACTCGGTGAAGGAATTGCGTTCCATCGGTATCCAGCCGGATATCCTGATCTGCCGCAGCGAGGTCGAGCTCGAGGAGACCGAGCGTCGCAAGATCGCCCTGTTCACCAACGTCGAAGAGCGTGCGGTGGTGCCGCTGCAGGATGCCGATACCATTTATCGTATTCCGCTGATGCTCCATGAGCATGGTCTCGACGAGATCGTCTGCGACAAGCTGCGTCTCGAGGCCGATGAAGCCGATCTCAGCGAGTGGGTCAAGGTGCTCGACGCCAAGCTCAACCCGTTGAAGTCGATCAACATCGCCATGGTCGGCAAGTACATGGAGCTGCTCGATGCCTACAAGTCGCTCAACGAAGCCCTGATCCACGCCGGGATTCAGACGCGGATCAAGGTCAATGTCGACTACATCGACTCCGAAGACATCGAGCGTCATGGTACCGAGCGACTGGCGGGCAAGGACGCGATCCTGGTGCCGGGCGGCTTCGGTGAGCGCGGCGTGGAAGGCAAGATTGCCACCGCTCGTTTCGCCCGCGAGAACGATATCCCGTACCTCGGCATCTGTCTGGGCATGCAAGTGGCCGTGATCGAGTTCGCCCGCCATATCGCCGGCTGGGCCGATGCCAATTCCACCGAGTTCACCCACGACACCCAGCACCCCGTGGTCGGGTTGATCACCGAGTGGCTTTCCCCGGAAGGCAAGATCGAGTTGCGTGATGCGGCCTCTGATCTCGGCGGTACCATGCGGCTGGGGGGGCAGGAGTGCCGTCTTGGCAAGGACACGCGGGCCCGCGAAGCCTACGGCGACGACCTGATCGTCGAGCGTCATCGCCATCGCTTCGAGGTCAACAACCAGTTCGTCGACGACCTCGAGAAGGCCGGTCTGGTGGTGTCCGGGCGCAGCGTCGATAACTCGCTGGTAGAGATGATCGAGCTGCCGGAGCATCCCTGGTACGTCGCCTGCCAATTTCACCCGGAGTTCACCTCCACGCCGCGTGATGGCCATCCGTTGTTCACCGGCTTCGTCAATGCGGCCCTGGCGCACAAGGCGAAACGGACTCGCGCCCAGGCCGCGCATCAGGAGTGATGACTATGACTCACCTCTCGCACGACATCGAATTTGCCGGCCTCAGGGCCGGCAATTCATTGCCGCTGGTGCTGTTCGCTGGCATGAACGTGCTCGAGTCGCGGCAGATGGCCCTGGAGGTCGCCGAGGCCTACGTCGAGGTGACCGAGAAGCTCGGTATCCCTTACGTGTTCAAGGCCAGCTTCGACAAGGCCAACCGTAGCTCGATCCATTCGTTTCGCGGGCCCGGCTTGGTCGATGGCCTCGAGATCCTCGCCGAGGTCAAGGAACGCTTCGGGGTGCCGATCATCACCGATGTGCATGAGCCCGCCCAGGCCGCACCCGCCGCCGAAGTGGCCGACGTCATTCAGCTGCCGGCGTTCCTGGCCCGTCAGACCGACCTGGTGGTGGCGATGGCCGAGACCGGCGCCGTGGTCAACGTCAAGAAGCCGCAGTTCCTGGCGCCCCATGAGATGCGCCACATCATCAGCAAGTTCCAGGAGGCCGGCAACGAGCGGATCCTGCTGTGCGAGCGCGGCTCGAGCTTCGGCTATAACAATCTGGTGGTGGACATGCTCGGCTTCGGCGAGATGAAGGCGACCGGCTTTCCGCTGCTGTTCGATGTCACCCATGCATTGCAGCGCCCCGGTGGCCGCGCCGACAGTGCCGATGGTCGCCGCGCCCAGGTGCTCGATCTGGCCCGCGCCGGTGTTGCGGTGGGCATCGCAGGGCTGTTCCTGGAGGCACACCCGGATCCTGATTCGGCAAAATGCGACGGACCCTGTGCCCTTCCGCTTGATAAACTCGAGCCCTTCCTGCGTCAGATAAAAGCGCTCGATGATCTGATCAAGGGGCTGCCATCCATCGAGATTAGCTGACTCGTCATCGTCTCTGATGCATCGAGGCGCCTACGGCGGATGCCGTATGGCGTTCGTCCGCTAGTCACGTCACGCTTTCATTCACGCTAGACACACAATAGGACGAAGAACATGACCAAGATCGTCGATATTCGTGCCCTCGAGGTGCTGGACTCTCGGGGTAACCCCACCGTGCAGGCCGAAGTCCGCCTCGAGAGCGGTGCCACGGCCAGCGCCTGTGCGCCGAGTGGTGCCTCCACGGGCTCGCGTGAGGCCCTGGAACTGCGTGACGGCGACAAGGGGCGCTACCTCGGCAAGGGCGTGTTGAAGGCCGTCGAGGCGGTGAATGGCAAGATCCGTGAGCGCCTGGTCGGCATGGACGCGCGCGACCAGCGTGGTCTCGATGACGCCATGCTCGAGCTCGATGGCACCGAGAACAAGGAAAACCTGGGCGCCAATGCCATCCTGGCGGTGTCCCTGGCTGCCGCCAAGGCGGCCGCCAACGCCAAGGGCGTGCCGCTCTACGCCCACATTGCCGAACTCTATGGCCAGCCGGGCCAGTACCTGATGCCGGTGCCGATGATGAACATCCTCAACGGTGGCGAGCATGCCGACAACAACGTCGACATTCAGGAGTTCATGATCCAGCCGGTGGGCGTCTCAAGCTTTCGCGAGGGGCTGCGCGTCGGCGCCGAGATCTTCCATGCGTTGAAGAAGGTGCTGTCCGCGCGTGGTCTCGCCACCGCCGTGGGTGATGAGGGTGGTTTCGCACCGAACCTCGAGTCCAACGCCGAGGCCCTTGCGGTGATCAAGCAGGCCGTCAGCGATGCCGGCTACGCGCTCGGCAAGGACGTCACCCTGGCACTCGACTGTGCCTCCAGCGAGTTCTACAAGGACGGTAAGTACGTGCTGGCCGGTGAAGACAAGAGCTTCACCAGCGAAGGCTTTGCCGACTACCTGGTCGAGCTGGCGGGCGAGTACCCCATCGTTTCCATCGAAGATGGCATGGACGAGTCCGACTGGGCGGGATGGAAGGACCTGACCGACAAGCTTGGCGACAAGGTTCAGCTGGTCGGTGACGATCTGTTCGTGACCAACACCAAGATACTCAAGCGTGGTATCGACGAGAAGATCGGCAATTCGATTCTGATCAAGTTCAACCAGATCGGTTCGCTATCCGAGACCCTGGATGCCATTCGCATGGCGCAGGATGCGGGCTTCACGGCGGTCATTTCTCACCGTAGCGGTGAGACCGAGGACACCACCATCGCCGACCTGGCCGTGGGCACCTCGGCGGGTCAGATCAAGACCGGATCGCTGTGCCGCAGTGACCGGGTGGCCAAGTACAACCGTCTGCTGGTCATCGAGCAGGATCTTGGCGACCGGGTCGCCTATCCGGGGCGCAGCGCTATCAAGGGGCAGTAACCCTTATAGATAGGGACTGTACCCCTGATAGATAAGCGAACGGTGTTGCCTATGTCGCTCTTTTTTGTAGGAGATTGACTACAAGTACACGAAGACATCGGCTATTTCGTGCGTAAAGAAACCCGCGATTTTTTCGCGGGTTTCTTTTAAGTGAATGATATTAAAGTGATTTTGTTATATTCGCTTGTTGCGTGTTATATCCGTCATTCGATAGGGCCCGCTTGAGATGCCCGCGGAAACTGCCAGAATGACAGCCATGAATCAGGGAGTGGTCAAGCTTCGCGGCAGCGTCCAGGAGGGATACGGCCGACTCCGCCTTCAGGGAGACGACGCTTCGGGTCACGGATGTCTCGTTCCGTCGTGAAGGTCGGGGGTGTGGTTACCTCGTCAGCGAGGTGCCGAATGGATGCGACGCCCTTGATTCAGGGATGCGATTTGGGATGCGAGTCATGAGTGCGCTTGGTGCGACAGGACGTCGCTTCTGGGCAAGGAGGTCACTCAGGGAGTCGAGCGGAAGGAACCGCTCAAGGACATGCTTGGAGCGGGCGGCCTACGGGCCGCCTTTTTTTGTGCCCGTGATTTATGAGTGCTGTGCGAGTGCTATGTGCGTGATAGCCGGAGCTGCCAGCGTGGCGGCACTGTCCATCCAGCGCTCCCGCCCGGTCTAGGGTGGCGCCATGCCATGTCGTCGTGCCATGCCTCGGCTCGCTCTTGTTTCGCCCCCCCGGGGCCGGCTGTCTGTCTCTGTCTGTCTCCGGGCCGGCTGTCTCTGAGCCGTCTGTCTCCGGGCCGGCTGTCTCTGAGCCGTTTGTTTCCGGGCTGGCTGTCTCTGAGCCGTCTGTCTTGGGCTGCTCTAGGGCGCATTGCCGGGCCGCGACTCTTTGCTCGTGTGGTTGGGTGCCCCGGCGGCGTGACTCAAGCGCGGCGGCCACACAAGCGAACGCCGCCGTGCCTCGAGGGGCACGGCGGCGTGGGGGCATGCTCGGGCGTGGCGATCAGCGCTCGAGTTGCTCCATCTTGCCCGGCTTGCCGTCCCAATCTTCGGCATCCGCCGGCGGGTCTTTCTTCTCGGTGATGTTGGGCCACACCTCGGAGAGTTCCGCATTGATCTCGATAAACTGCTCCTGACCTTCCGGTAGCTCGTCTTCCGAGTAGATCGCCTCGGCGGGACACTCCGGCTCGCACAGGGCGCAGTCGATGCATTCGTCGGGGTGGATCACCAGGAAGTTGGGACCCTCGTAGAAGCAGTCCACCGGGCAGACCTCGACACAGTCGGTGTACTTGCACTTGATGCAGTTTTCGGTGACGACGAATGTCATGCCAGTCTCCCTTCCTCGGGCCGGATCACTGCCGGCCTCTCACGTCGTTGATGGTAAGCGCTGTGGCAGGCGAAAGGCCTGTCGCTGCGGTCTCGTCAGGCCGTCAGGGGCCTCGATGAGGGCGCAACCGGGATGAGACGACTGCGCATAAAAGTTATAAGCAAATGGCTTTCTTATAATTCACGGTCCTTTGGGGCCACATTCTAGTCTTGCCGCCGGGCCGGGGGCAAGCGGTGGCTGCGGCCGGCCGCGGCGGAGGCTGCGCTATTACAGCGTCGCGCGCCATTCGTACAGCAGCGCCAGGGCTTCACGCGGGGTCAGGTCGTCGATGGCGAGCTCGCCGAGCCGCTCCACCAACGGGTGCGGTGCGCTGGCGAACAGGTCGGCCTGCTGAGGGGCGGGGGCGGCGTCCTCGACACGATGGCGAGGCTGGTCGACCTCCTGCTGCTCCAGCGCCGAAAGCTTGGTCCGAGCCCTGGCGATGACGGCCTGAGGCACGCCAGCGAGTTGCGCCACCTGGAGGCCGTAGCTCTGGCTGGCGGGGCCGTCCTCGACGCGGTGCATGAAGACGATGCCGTCGTTGTGCTCGGCGGCGGTCAAGTGGACGTTGGTGACGCCCTGGGCCTGGTCGGCCAGCGCTGTCATCTCGAAGTAGTGCGTGGCGAACAGGGTGAAGGCCCGGGTACGGGTCAGGTGCTCGGCGCTAGCCCAGGCCAGTGACAGGCCGTCGAAGGTGCTGGTGCCGCGGCCGATCTCATCCATCAGCACCAGGCTGTGGTCGGTGGCGTTGTGCAGGATATTGGCGGTCTCGGTCATCTCGACCATGAAGGTCGAGCGTCCGCCGGCCAGGTCATCGCTCGAGCCGATGCGGGTGAAGATCCGATCGATCGGGCCGACATTCGCGCTGTCGGCAGGTACGAAGCTGCCGGTGTGGGCGAGTAGGGTGATCAGCGCCGCTTGGCGCATGTAGGTCGATTTACCGCCCATGTTGGGCCCGGTGATCACCAGCATGCGCCGGTCGTCGTCCATGCGCAGATCGTTGGGCACGAAGGGCCCATCGCTGACGTGCTCGACGACCGGGTGGCGTCCGCCGACGATATCGAGCCCGGGGGTCTCGGTCAGGGTGGGGCGGACGAAGTCCAGTGCCCTGGCGCGCTCGGCCAGTGCACAGAGCACATCGAGGGCCGCCAGTGCACCGCCGGTGGCTTGCAGTGCGGCCAGCTCGGCGTTCAGGCCGTCCAGCAAGCTGTCGTACAGCAGCTTTTCGCGGGCCAGGGCCCGGGACTTTGCCGACAGGGCCTTGTCCTCGAACTCCTTGAGCTCGGGAATGATGAAGCGTTCGGCGTTCTTCAGTGTCTGGCGTCGGATGTAGTCGACCGGGGCCTCCTTGGCCTGGGCCCTCGGGATCTCGATAAAGTAGCCGTGGACACGGTTGTAGCCGACCTTGAGTCCGGCAAGCCCCGTGCGTTCGCGCTCTCGCGTTTCGAGCTTGATCAGGTAGTCGCCGGCGTGTTCGGCGAGCCCGCGGTACTCGTCGAGTTCGCTGTCGAAGCCGTCGCGGATCACGCCGCCATCGCGGATCACCACCGGCGGGTTGTCCTGGAGCGCGCGGTTCAGGGTGTCACTGGTCTCGGGGTACGGGCGAATGTGGTGTTTCAGGTCATCGAGAGCCGTTCCGGTGTCGAAGGTGGCGAGCTCTGTCTTCAGGGTCGGCAGCGCGACAAGGGCATCGCGCAGGCGAGCGAGATCGCGGGGGCGGGCGCTGCGCAATGCCACTCGGGCCAGGATGCGCTCGACGTCGCCGATGGCCTTGAGTTCCTCGCGCAGGGGCTCGAAACCCTCTCGGTCGAGCAGCAAGGCCACGGCCGCCTGGCGTCCCTGGACCAGGCTGCGGTCGCGCAGCGGGCGGTTCAGCCAACGCTTGAGCAGCCGGGACCCCATGGCCGTGGTGGTGGTGTCGAGGACGCTGGCCAGGGTGTTGTCAGCGGTGCCACCGAGGTTGATGTCGATTTCCAGGTTGCGTCGGCTGGCGGCATCGATGACCACGGCGTCGTCGCGGTTCTCGACGCCGAGGGACGTGACATGGGGAAGGGCGCTGCGCTGGGTGTCGCGGGCATAGTCCACCAGCACGCCGGCGGCGATGATCGCCGCCGCCAGGTGGGCACAGCCAAAGCCGCGCAGGTCCTGGACGCCGAACTGGTCGCACAGTACCCGGGTGGCGCTTTCGCTGTCGAACAGCCAGTCGCTCTGGCGACGCAGGCCGCGACGCTCGGCAAGGGACGGTGGCAGTGCCTGGCTTTCCGGCACCAGCAGCTCGGCCGGGTCGAGGCGGGTAAGCTCGGCCAGCATTTCGCTGTCGTTGTCCACCTCGAGCAGGCTGAAGCGACCGCTGGACAGCTCGAGCCAGGCCAGGCCAATACGCTCGCCACAGGGTGCCAGGGCTACCAGCAGGTTGTCGCGTCGGGCGTCGAGCAGGGCCTCGTCATACAGGGTTCCCGGGGTGATGATGCGCACCACTTTGCGCTCCACCGGGCCCTTGGACGTCGCCGGGTCGCCAATCTGCTCGCAGATCGCCACGGACTCGCCGGCGGTGACCAGGCGTGCCAGGTAGCCCTCGGCGCTATGGTAGGGAATTCCCGCCATGGGGATGGGCTTGCCGGCAGACTGGCCGCGTTGGGTCAGGGTGATGTCGAGGAGTTTCGAGGCGCGCTTGGCATCATCGAAGAACAGCTCGTAGAAGTCGCCCATGCGATAGAACAGCAGCACCTCGGGATGCTCGCGCTTGATCTTGAGGTACTGATGCATCATGGGCGTATGGCTGGGGGCGCTGGGCTTGGCCATGTCGTTCATGGGGGATGGGCGATTCCGTGCTGATGAGACAAAAAAGGGCAGGCGCTGGCCGCGTGGCGAAGGCACCGCTGACTCGCCGGGAGGCTGGCTGGCGGGCGTCGACCAATGTGCGCCAGCATACCATGGCCCGAGGGGCGCTCTGTACCCGGGCGCGATCGATGACGACAACGTCAGCGCTTTATGCATATGCTATGCACGGACTCTCGTTTGGCGCGGTTAGGCATTATTTGTAAGGGAGAAACCAACCGGTTCCGGACGTTGTCGTAGGCATGCCACGGTGCTGGATACCGGGCACGGCTAGAATGTGCAGAAACGGTGTTATCTGCCCGGTGCAATAGCCGTCGTAACGCCGCCGGTCCAGGATAGGGGCCTGACCTTACGCCCGTCGCAGGGCGCTTGTCCTTGCCGCGGTGGTCGCCAACGAGACGCACCTTAGAGACTTGCACACAAGGAGACGGTTCATGGATGTCATTCGCATTATTCTCGCCATCTTGCTTCCCCCGGTCGGGGTGTTTCTTCAGGTGGGCTTCGGGCTGCATTTCTGGCTGAACATCCTGCTCACCCTGCTGGGCTACATTCCAGGTATCGTCCACGCGGTCTGGATTATCGCTCGTCGCTGAGGCCGGTCCCGCGGTGAGAGCAGGTCCGCCCCGCGGTGAGAGCAGGCTGGCGATCACCCACCGTGGTGCACCGCCACCGCAGGGCGTCTTGCACAGGGTGTCTCGCACAGGGGTTCTCGCACAGGGTTGCTCTCACACGGCTCTCGCCCACGGCGGTGTCAGTCGCCGTGGGCGTTCTCTCGTCTGGTCGGTGCCGATGCAACGCGGCCTCCGGCCCGGGGCGCGGTGCCACCACTGTCAACATGTCTTGTCACGGGGGCGCGAGCCTAGGTCTTGCCCCCGGTAAGGAGCGGTCGCGATGCCTGTCGATCCGCGCGCCGGGGAAAGCCCCGTCGCCACTGCAGACCCTATCGAGGCGCTGTCCCGGCGGCTGGGTGCCCTGTGTCTTGACCACGGTGTCTACGTCACCGCAGCGGAGTCTTGCACCGGGGGAGGGGTGGCCGCCGCCATCACCGATGTCGCCGGCAGTTCGGCCTATTTCGAAACCGGCTACGTCACCTACGCTAACGGCGCCAAACGACGTCTGCTGGGCGTCTCTGCCGAACTGCTCGACGCGCATGGCGCGGTGAGCCGTGAGGTGGTCGAAGCCATGGTCAGCGGTGCCTGTGCCGACAGCGGCGCTCGCTTCGGTGTCGCCATCAGTGGCGTGGCGGGCCCGGGGGGCGGTACGCCCACCAAGCCGGTCGGGACCGTCTGGTTTGCCTGGGCCGACGGTGAGCGGACCTGGGCCGAATGCCATCATCTCGCGGGGGATCGGCAGCGGATTCGCCGCCAGGCGGTAGTCATTGCGCTCGAGGGGTTGATCTCTCGATTGTCGAGCCGCTAGCTCGGCGCCTGCCGCCAGCGCTTGCCGCCAGCGCTTGCCGCCAGCGCTTGCCGCCAGCGCTTGACCCCGCGTCGGGGCGTGCCTCTAGACTGTCTCCTGATCGCCTATTGGAGGAGCGCGGGGGCCGTGACGCATCGGCGGCAATGCAAGCGGGCGTGCCATATGGCCGAGATGGCCTGACGCGCGAGGGCCGGAGACTCTGCGAGTCGGCAAGGGCTAGTCGGCGGCGGTTTTTTTCGTCATACTACTGTTCAGTCATACAGTGGTTGTGTGCTGCTCGCTTTCTCAGGCGGCTCAGGCGGCTCAGGCGGCTCAGGCGGCTCAGACGATCGGTTCCCACGCCCACCAACCACGCACGTCATCGACACCACTCACAGGAGCTTCCTTTCATGGCGAAGGACGACAATCGCAGCAAGGCGCTGGACGCCGCCCTCTCCCAGATCGACCGCCAGTTCGGCAAGGGCACGGTGATGCGGCTCGGGGACGCCCCGCGAGTGGTCATGCCGTCGGTATCGACAGGCTCCCTGGGGCTGGATATCGCCCTTGGCATCGGCGGTCTGCCCTACGGGCGCGTGGTCGAGATCTTCGGTCCGGAGTCCTCGGGCAAGACCACCCTGACCCTGTCGGTGATCGCTCAGGCGCAGAAGGCCGGCAAGACCTGCGCCTTCATCGACGCCGAGCACGCCCTCGATCCGAGCTACGCCGAGAAGCTTGGCGTCAACCTCGACGACCTGCTGGTGTCGCAGCCCGACACCGGTGAGCAGGCGCTCGAAATCTGCGACATGCTGGTACGCTCCGGCGGCGTCGACGTCATCATCATCGACTCCGTGGCAGCGCTGACGCCGCGAGCCGAGATCGAAGGCGAGATGGGCGACTCCCACGTCGGCCTCCAGGCCCGTTTGATGTCCCAGGCCCTGCGCAAGATCACCGGCAACATCAAGAACGCCAACTGCATGGTGGTGTTCATCAACCAGATCCGGATGAAGATCGGTGTCATGTTCGGTAGCCCCGAAACCACCACCGGCGGCAACGCGCTCAAGTTCTATGCCAGCGTGCGTCTGGATATCCGTCGCACCGGCTCGGTCAAGCAGGGCGATGAGGTGACCGGTAACGAGACCCGGGTCAAGGTGGTCAAGAACAAGGTGGCGCCGCCATTCCGTCAGGCCGAGTTCCAGATCCTGTATGGCAAGGGCATCTATCATGCCGGTGAGGTCGTCGATCTGGGAGTGCAGTGCAAGCTGGTCGACAAGGCCGGTGCCTGGTACAGCTATCAGGGCAACAAGATCGGGCAGGGCAAGGCCAATGCGGCCCAGTTTCTCGAGGATAACCCCCAGGTGATGGAGGAGATCGAGACCCAGATTCGTGCCCAATTGCTGACCCAGCCGGAGCCGAAAAAGGATGACAAGGACGCCAAGGACGCCGCGGCGGCCGAAGTCCCGGCAGGCGATGATCTGGGCGACGACCTGCTGTAACCACTGGCAGCGATCCTTATCGCTACGCCGCGCCATGATCATCGGGCCCCGTCTACGGGGCCCGATGCGTTTGTCGGACATCTTTCCAAGGAGGCTGATCATGTCATCGCTGCCAAGCGACCCCGATCGACGCGACCCGCGGGAAGACGCGGTGCGCCTACTGGCGCGCCGCGAGTACTCCCGGCAGGAGCTTAGCCAGCGCCTGGCCACGAAGGGCCATGCCGCCGACGTCATCGTGGACACCCTGGCTCGCCTGGCCGACCTCGACCTGCAGAGCGACGAGCGCTTCGCCGAGAGCTTTGTGCGCTCGCGGCTGACGCGTGGCCAGGGGCCGGTCAAGATTCTCGCCGACCTTGGTGGCCGAGGCATCGAGCGGCGCCTGGCGTCTGACGCCCTGGCCGATGTGGCGCGGGAGGAAGGCGTCGACTGGTGCGAGCTCGCCCGGAAGGTCCTGGAACGGCGCTTCGGCGCGGGTGACGCGACGCCTCTGGCGCCTCGCGAGCGCGCCCGCCGGGAGCGGTTTCTGGCCGGGCGCGGTTTCGAATTCGATCAGGTGCGGGTGGCCATGGCGGCCGATTAGCCGCCATTACCGTTGAGAGCTAATACAGCGATCGTTCGAGGGGCGCGGTGCCCGGAGGCGCGACGGCGCTAACGGGCGTCCAGCCGCACTCCCGGGGACGTCAATGGCACGGCTGTGCGAGCGGGCAAGGCGAGCGAGCCGCGGTGGTCAATCGTGGCGCCGCCGGCATCTGGGACTTTAGTCGCTTGACAACTACGTTATAATGGCCTTCTTTGCGACCGTCTCGCGGCCTGAGTTTCAGCGCCGAGGGGCGGCCGGCGCGCCTCGTCAGCGGCGCCGTCGGCCAGACGCGTCCTTCGCTCATCGCCACGGATATTTCATGAAAAGCGCAGACATCAGACAGGCCTTTCTGAGTTACTTCGAAGAACACGGCCATACTCGCGTCCCGTCCAGCTCCCTGGTGCCGGGCAATGACCCGACACTGCTGTTTACCAACGCCGGGATGGTGCCGTTCAAGGACGTGTTTCTGGGCCGTGATCCGCGCGACTACGTGCGAGCGACGTCGTCTCAGCGCTGCGTGCGCGCCGGCGGCAAACACAACGATCTGGACAACGTCGGCTACACCGCCCGCCATCACACCTTCTTCGAGATGCTCGGCAATTTCAGCTTCGGCGATTACTTCAAGCGCGAGGCGATCGGCTTCGCCTGGACCTTCTTGACCGAGGTGCTGGGGCTGCCGAAGGAGAAGCTGTGGGTCACCGTGCATATCAGCGATGACGAGGCCGAGCGTATCTGGAAAGACGAGATGGGCATCGACCCGGCACGCTTCTCCAAGCTCGATGAAGACAACTTCTGGCAGATGGGCGATACCGGCCCCTGTGGCCCGAGCTCCGAGATCTTCTTCGATCATGGTCCCGAGGTCTGGGGCGGCCCTCCCGGTAGCCCCGAGGAGGACGGCGATCGTTACATCGAGATCTGGAACCTCGTGTTCATGCAGTTCGACCGTGACAGTGCCGGCACGCTGAACCCGCTGCCGAAGCCGTCGATCGATACCGGCATGGGGCTCGAGCGGATTGCCGCGGTGATGCAGGGCGTGCATTCAAACTATGAGATCGACCTGTTCCAGAACCTGCTCAAGGCCGCGTCTGACGCGACCGGGCACCGGGATCTGGGCGCGCCGTCGCTACGCGTCATCGCCGACCATATCCGTTCCTGCGCCTTCCTGGTGGCAGACGGTGTCTTGCCCTCCAATGAGGGGCGTGGCTATGTGTTGCGGCGGATTATCCGTCGCGCCATCCGTCATGGTCACAAGCTCGGTGCCGAAGGCACGTTCTTCCACCGTCTGGTGGCGGCGCTCGACGCCGAGATGGGCGCAGCCTACCCGGAGCTGCGTCAGGCCCGCGAGCAGATCGAGCGAGTACTGCTCAAGGAAGAAGAACAGTTTGCGCGGACCCTGGATCACGGCATGGGGCTGCTCGACGACGCCCTGGCCAAGCTGTCCGGCGATACGCTGCCCGGCGAGACCATCTTCAAGCTCTATGACACCTATGGCTTCCCCTACGACCTGACCGCCGATGTCTGCCGTGAGCGCGGCGTGGCACTGGATGAGGCCGGCTTCGAGCGCGAGCTGGAGGCTCAGCGCCAGCGTGCCCGTGCGGCCAGTCAGTTCGGCGCCGAGTACGGTACCGCCATCGAGCTGGATGGCCATACCGACTTCACCGGCTACGATCGTCTCGAGGACAGCGCCAGGGTCGTGGGGCTGTTCGACACCGAGGGTAATGCGCTGGCGTCACTCGCGGTCGAGCAGGCGGCGGTGGTGGTGCTCGATCGCACCCCGTTCTACGGCGAATCCGGTGGTCAGATCGGTGACAGCGGGTACCTGGAGCTGCCGGGTGGGCGTTTCCTGGTCAAGACGACCCAGAAGCAGTCGGGCCACCATCTGCATCAGGGCATGCTGCTTGAGGGGGGGCTCGAGGTTGGCGCCGAGGTGACTCCTCGCGTCGATGCGAGTCTGCGTGGTGCCACCGTGCGCAACCATTCGGCAACCCACTTGTTGCACAAGGCCTTGCGCATGGTGCTGGGCGATCACGTGCAGCAGAAGGGCTCGCTGGTGACGCCGGAGCGCCTGCGCTTTGACTTCAGCCACTTCGAGGCCATGACCGCCGCGCAGTTGACGGAAGTCGAGCGCCTGGTCAACGAGCAGGTCCTGGCCAATGCGCCGACGCTGACCCAGACCATGACCCTGGACGAGGCCAAGGAGAAAGGGGCCGCGGCCCTGTTCGAGGCCAAGTACGCCGATAGCGTACGCGTGTTGACCATCGGCGCCGACGACTTCTCGATCGAGCTGTGTGGCGGCACCCACGTGGCACGCAGCGGCGATATCGGCTGTTTTCATATCGTTGCCGAGAGCGGCATCGCCGCCGGCGTGCGGCGCATCGAGGCGATCACCGGGGAGGGCGCCCTGGCCTACTTCGCCGAGCAGGAGGCCCGTGTCGCTCGCGTTGCCGACAGGCTCAAGGCCAAGCCCGAACAGGTCGAGGAGCGGGTGGAGTCGCTGCTCGAGCGCAATCGCGGGCTCGAGAAGGAGCTCGAACGCCTCAAGGCCAAGCTCGCCAGTGCCGCCGGTAGCGACATGCTGGCCAATGCCACCGATGTTCAAGGCGTCAAGGTGCTCGCCACCCAGCTAGAAGGTGTGTCCGGCAAGGAGCTGCGTGGCGTTCTCGATCAGTTAAAGAACAAGCTTGGTTCCGGCATCGTGGTGCTCGGGGTGGCCGATGAGGCCGGTGCCAAGGTCAGCCTGATCGCCGGGGTGACCGACGACCTGACCGCTCGGGTCAAGGCCGGTGAGCTGGTCAATCACGTCGCCAGCCAGGTCGGCGGCAAGGGCGGTGGTCGCGCCGATATGGCCCAGGCCGGTGGTAGCGATACTGCCGCCTTGCCCGCGGCGCTGGCGAGTGTTCCGGCCTGGCTTGACGCCAAACTCTAAGCCCTGCGAGGGCCGGGGAGACAACGGCTCCCCGGCCCTTTTTTCTGCCCCTGACGCGGCAGTCAGGCCTTTGCGTTTTCATTCATTGCATAACGTCCAACGAGCGAGGAAGACGGCATATGGCACTATACGTACAGAAGTTCGGTGGGACATCGGTGGGCTCGGTAGAGCGCATCAAGGCCGTGGCCGAGAAGGTCAAGGGCTTTCGCGATCAGGGCCATCAGGTCGTGGTGGTGGTGTCTGCCATGAGCGGCGAGACCAATCGCCTGATCGGTCTCGCCAACGACATCAACGACGAACCGACCCCTCGGGAAATGGACATGCTGGTGTCGACCGGCGAGCAGGTCACCATTTCGTTGTTGACCATGGCGCTGCACAAGATCGGCGTGTCCGCGACGTCCTATACCGGCTCTCAGGTCGGCATTCGCACCGATAGTGCGCACACCAAGGCGCGTATTCAGCGTATCGAGACCGATGATGTCCGCGAGGATCTCGACGCCGGCCAGGTCGCCGTGGTGGCGGGCTTTCAGGGCGTCGATGAAGAGGGCAACATCACCACCCTTGGCCGCGGCGGCTCGGACACGACCGGTGTTGCCTTGGCGGCCGCCCTCAAGGCCGACGAATGCCAGATCTATACCGACGTCGATGGCGTCTACACCACCGACCCGCGTGTCTGCTCCAAGGCCCAGCGCCTGGCCAGCATCACCGTCGAGGAAATGCTGGAACTGGCAAGTCTCGGTTCCAAGGTGCTGCAGATTCGCGCGGTGGAATTCGCCGGCAAGTACAACGTTCCGCTGCGCGTGCTGTCGAGTTTCGAAGACGGCCCCGGCACCCTGATTGTTGCAGACTCTGACCAAGACGAGGATTCCATGGAAGAACCGCTGATCTCCGGTATCGCCTTCACCGCCAACGAAGCCAAGCTGACCCTGCTCAACACCCCGGATGTGCCGGGTGTGGCGTCACGTATCCTCGGCCCGATCGCCGATGCCAATATCGAAATCGATATGATCGTGCAGAACGTGGCCCCGGCCGGCGACTACACTGACTTTACCTTCACCGTGGCCAAGGGCGACTACAAGCAGACCCTGCGGATCCTCGAGGAGCAGGTGATCCCTGACCTGGGTGGTGGCGAAGTGCGCGGCGACGACAACATTGCCAAGGTGTCGCTGGTGGGGGTCGGCATGCGCTCGCATGCCGGCGTTGCCTCCAAGATGTTCCGCGTCCTGGCGGACGAGAACGTCAATATCCGTATGGTGTCGACCTCGGAAATCAAGATCTCCGTGGTCATCGATGAGAAGCACATGGAACTCGCCGTACGGGCTCTGCACACCGCCTTCGGTCTCGACAAGTCGGATATCGAGAGCGAATAAGCTCCTCGTCGCGGCGCACAGGTTCTACGCTTAAAGGGGAGCCTTGCATTCACAAATGTTCAGAAGGGCTTCCCTTAAACGGCACAATCAGGTGTCATGGGCCGTTGCCGCCCGCCAAGGATGTCTGCGCGCTAGGTTGCCGGCGTTGCCTGCAGGCGGTGAAGCGACTCACGTTACAGGTCTGAGAAGGAGATCAGTCATGCTCATCCTGACACGCCGCGTCGGCGAAACTCTGATGATCGGTGACGACATTACCGTCACCGTGCTTGGGGTAAAGGGAAATCAGGTGCGTATTGGTGTCAATGCGCCCAAGGACGTCGCGGTTCACCGCGAAGAGATCTATCAGCGGATTCAGCGCGAAAAGGCCGATAGCGGTAGCCATGACGGTGACGGTGACACCTGATGGCCAATGGCCAGCCTGAGATGAGTTTTTTTCCGATCGGGCTGGACAATGTCCTTGGATAACGGTAGGATACGCACCGTGCCGTCGAGGGAGAGGTGGCCGAGTGGCTGAAGGCGCTCCCCTGCTAAGGGAGTATGGGGTTTATAGCCTCATCGAGGGTTCGAATCCCTCCCTCTCCGCCAAGCACCATGCAAGCCGGGTCAAGGGTTGCATCGTGTGTCGGCATGGTAAGACCGCAAGATAGGTACTGCAGGAAAATGCGCCCGTAGCTCAGCTGGATAGAGTACCTGACTACGAATCAGGTGGTCGGAGGTTCGAATCCTCCCGGGCGCGCCATCCTGTCACGACTTCTTGAGGTCTGCAGAAGACAGAGGCGGCGATTCATGACGCTGTCGGTGTTTTCGCTCAGCAATTGGCATCTGAATGGATTGTCTCTTGCCTACGCGCCCGTAGCTCAGCTGGATAGAGTACCTGACTACGAATCAGGTGGTCGGAGGTTCGAATCCTCCCGGGCGCGCCAGATATCAAACCCGTCCTCTCAGGAGGACGGGTTTTCTGTTTGTTGCTGTTCTTTTATATGACTTACCGATTTCTGCTGACCGGCCAGGGGGTGTCTTGCCGTCCGGTCGCGATCGTTTGAGGCGTGCATCTCGCGATGTACGCCTCTTTTTTATGCCTGGCTGTTGGCGCTGGAGCGCTTGTGGCGCCGGCTCGGTGGTAGGGGTCTGGCGAATGCTCGGGTCTCGGCTAGTCTGGGACAGGAATGCCTCGAGGTGGGCCGTTCTCGGGGCAACCTCAGACCATGCTGTCAGCCGGAGAGCGATATGAGTAAAGTGCCAGCCGCTTATCAGGCGACCCGGGGGTCGCCGCTGGAGGTGGACACACGCTTCTACGATGCCTTGACCCAGCGTGGCGCCGCCGGGGCGCGCCATCTGGTGGCCAGTCATCGGGTCCCCGTTCGTCAGGGCCTGGCCTGGTCGGTGAAGGCCGGTCAGGTGTTTCGCGTGTCCATCGTGGAGGGCGCCCAGGTCGGCGACTTCAACATGTGGAGCCTGCATGATCCGCGTGAACGCATGTGGGCCTCGCGCACACGCCAGCTACAGCGTGCCCACGTCAGTACTTACGATCGCCTCTGGTCCACTCTGCCTTTTCTGCGTCCCATGGCGACGATTATCGATGACACCCTGGCCGGCTATGGCGTCGATGGCGAAGGTGGGCGTGTGCATGATCTGCTCGGCACCCGTTGCGATCCTTACGTCAACCGGCTGCTGACCGGTGAGGATTTCGATTTTCATTGTCACTCGAACCTGGTGCGTGCGGTGGCGCCGTGGGGGCTGACGGAGTTCGATGTTCATGACGTGCTCAATATCTTCCAGTGCACCGGCCTCAACGACGACGATCGGTACTTCATGAAGGCGTGCCCGGCGCGGCGCGGCGACTATCTTGAGTTCTTCGCCGAGATCGACCTGCTGTGCGCGTTGTCCTGCTGTCCCGGTGGTGATCTGTCGGTCGATCTGTGGGGGCCGGGGGCCAAGGACCCGTTGCAGACCTGCCATCCGCTCGGCGTCGAGGTGTTCGCCATCGAAAAGGCGTGTCTCGAGGGCTGGGTATCACCGGAGCGGGCGGCCTATGGGGGTGCTCATGGCCGTCGGGACCCGTCGATCGACTGGGCGGAGGTCAAGCGTCACGGCGCTTGATGCACGAAGGGTGGGCGCGCCCAGGTCCCTGCGTCGCCGGGAGTGGAGGGCCTGTGTCGCCGGGGGCGGAGGACCGGCGGCGCGTGGCGGGTGAGTCGTGGCGGGGGAGGGTGGTCGGCCCGGTGGCCGGGCGGCATCCTCGACTGAGGTATCGCTGCCCGGGGGGAGGTCTGCTATATATGCCCGCGCTTTGCATCAATCTCGGCTGCCTGGCTCGGCTGGTGCGTGCCTGGCTCGGCTGTCGAATGCCTGGCAGTTGGCGCCGTATCAGGCGTTGGTTGGCGAGCAGGTGGTGCTGTGCAGGCCGGCCAGAAACTCGTCGAGGTCGGTGAGTCGGCGTATCCGCTGGAACGTCTCGGCGGCCACCGGATCCCGGGCGCGCATGTGGTTCATCCACTGCTTTAGTAGTGAAACCACCACTTTGGCCGGTAATGTGCTACGCTGCAGCGCAGCATATTGGTCCAGGATCTCGACCCTTTCGGCCCAGGGGGTGGCGGGCAAGCGTTGCCCCGTTCGCTGCCAATGCCGAATGCGTGGCGCGAGCCCAGGGTCGGCGAGGGCGCCGCGGCCGAGCATCACGTCGCGGCAGCCGGATAGCGTGCGGGCCTTCCAGTAGTCTTCGAGGGTCCAGATGTCGCCGTTGGCCACTACCGGTATGGATAGTCGGGCGCGAATTCGGCCGATCCATTCCCAGTGCGCGGGCGGCCGGTAGCCCTCGTCTCGGGTGCGGGCGTGGACGACGAGCTGGGTGGCACCGCCGTCTTCGGCCGCGTGGGCGCAGGTCAGGGCCAGGCGCCGGTCGGAGAAGCCCAGGCGAATCTTGGCGGTGACCGGAATGGCGTCGCCCACGGCGCGGTGCACGGCGTCCACGGCACGGAAGAGGCGAGTCGGGTTGCGCAACAATGAGGCACCGCCGTCGTGCCGGTTGACCAGTTTGGCCGGGCAGCCAAAGTTCAGGTCCAGGCTGGTGGCGCCGAGCCTCAAGGCCTGGCGCGCATTGGCGGCCAGGGCGTCCAGGTCGGAGCCCAGCAGTTGCAGGTGTACGGTGACGCCACTGGGGGTGGCGACTTCGGGCAGCAGCAGTTCCGGGCAGTGCTTGGTAAAGACGCGTGGCGGAAGTCGGGCATCGACCACGCGGACGAACTCGGTAACGGTCCAGTCGAAGCCCGGGCGTCGGGTCAGCAGGTCGCGGGTATGAGCGTCGATGACGCCCTCCATGGGAGCGAGTCCTATGCGACCTTCGTCTGGCACATGGTGATGTAGTAATTTTACGACCAAAACTGATACCTTAACGTCATTGCAATCGGCTGAAGGTGTGGCAGGTTGTAGCATCAAAAATCGTCTGAATGCCGCTTGATCGGTCAAAATTGAGTCAAAGTCGGCGTAATAACAAGGAGAAACTCGTATGCAAGAGACTTCGCTGCTCAACGAAGGACTCGGCTTGATGGCCCTCGGCATGGGCTTTGTTTTTGTTTTTCTTACGGTGCTGGTGGTCACGACGACCCTGATGTCACGGATCATCGGCCGCTACTTTCCCGAGCCGGTGGCCCCCATTGCGGCTTCGCGCCGCGGCCCCGTTGTCGGCCCCGCCCAGGACGAGACGCTGATGGCCGTGCTTGGCGCAGCGGTGCATCGCTATCGCCAAAACCATCGTCGCTGACCGTTCGGCAGCCTCCCTGACTCTCACAATGACAAGGAATCGACAATGAGCGAAACCGCACGCCCGCTAGGCATCACCGATGTCGTTCTACGCGACGCCCATCAGTCGCTGTTCGCCACCCGCATGCGCATCGACGACATGCTGCCCATCGCCGAGAAGCTCGATCAGATCGGGTTCTGGTCGCTGGAATCCTGGGGCGGCGCTACCTTTGACGCCTGTATCCGCTATCTCGGCGAAGATCCGTGGGAGCGGATACGGGCGTTGAAAGAGGCCATGCCCAACACCCCGCAGCAGATGCTGCTGCGCGGCCAGAACCTGCTTGGCTATCGCCATTACGCCGATGACGTGGTCGATCGCTTCGTCGAGCGGGCCAAGACCAATGGCGTCGATGTGTTTCGCGTCTTCGATGCGATGAACGATCCACGCAACCTCGAGCGTGCGATCAAGGCGGTCAAGGCCAGCGACGGACATGCGCAGGGTACCATTTCCTACACCAAGAGCCCCGTCCATACGCTCGATAGCTGGGTCGACCTGGCCAAGAAGATCGCCGCCATGGGCGCCGACTCATTGGCGATCAAAGACATGGCCGGCCTGCTGACGCCCTATGATGCCTTCGAGCTCGTGACCAAGCTCAAGGCGGCGCTGGACGTGCCGATTCACCTGCACTGTCATGCCACCACCGGCATGTCCACCGCCACCGCGCTCAAGGCCGCCGAGGCAGGCGTCGACAACGTCGATACCGCGATCTCCTCGATGTCGATGACCTACGGCCACAGCCCCACGGAATCGCTGGTCGCGATGCTCAAGGGCACCGAACGTGATACCGGGCTCGATCTCGAGCGGCTGGAAGACATCGCCGCCTACTTCCGCGAGGTGCGCAAGAAGTACGCCGCCTTCGAGGGCTCGCTCAAGGGCATCGACTCGCGCATTCTCGTGGCCCAGGTCCCCGGCGGCATGCTGACCAACATGGAAGGCCAGCTCAAGGAGCAGGGCGCCGGTGACAAGCTGGACGATGTGCTGTCCGAGATTCCGCGGGTGCGTGAAGACCTCGGCTATATCCCCCTGGTGACACCGACCTCGCAGATCGTCGGCACCCAGGCGGTGATGAACGTGATGATGGGCGAGCGCTACAAGTCGATCTCCAAGGAGGTTCAGGCGCTGCTCAAGGGCGAGTATGGGGCGGCACCCGCGGCCTTCAACGAGGAGCTTCAGACCCGCGTGCTGGACGGTGGCGAGCCGATCACCGAGCGCCCCGCGGATCGCCTGTCGCCGGAAGTCGAGCGTCTGACCGAGGAGTTGGATGCCAAGGCCAAGGACGATGGCATTCGCCTGGCCGAAGGAAAGCGTCATATCGACGACGTCCTGACCTACGCCCTGTTTCCGCAGATCGGGCTCAAGTTCTTGAAGAATCGCGATAACCCGGACGCCTTCGAGCCGGCCCCGAGCGCTGAAACGGCCCCCACGGTCGCGGCATCTGCCGACACGGCGACAGCGGCCGGCCCCGAGACCTATACCATCACGGTCAATGGTGTCGCCTACGTGGTCGAGGTCGCCGAGGGCGGTGATATCACCGAGGTTCAGCAGCAGGGTACCGCGACGCAGGCGAGTTCCGCACCGGCACCGGCCCCCGCCGCGTCCAGCGGAGAACGCATCGATGCGCCGCTGGCCGGCAATATCTTCAAGGTCAACGTCAGGCCCGGCGACAGCGTTGCCGAAGGTGATGTGGTGGTCATTCTCGAGGCCATGAAGATGGAGACAGAGATCCGCGCCTCCCAGGGCGGCACCGTTTCCGAGGTCAAGGTAGCAGAAGGCGACAGTGTGTCCGTGGGCGACACACTGATCGTGCTCTAAGGACGTATCATGGAGAAGATTCTCACACTCTGGTACGGCTCCGGGCTGTATAACCTGAGCCTCGGTCAGGCCGTCATGCTAGTCGTCGGGCTGCTGCTGCTGTGGCTCGCCATCGCCAAGAAGTTCGAGCCGCTGTTGCTGGTGCCGATCGGCTTCGGCGGTATCCTGGCCAACATCCCCGAGGCCGGGTTGGCGCTGTCGGCCGCCGAACAGGCGGCCCACCTCGGCCGCCCGGAGCTGTTGCAGCAGATGGCCGACGCCCTGGGGCTGGCGCTGCCTTCCGGTGGCGATATCGATGCCTGGCGTCATGCGCTTTCCGAGATGCTGCACGGTGACGTTTCGCCGGCGCTGATTCGCTCAGCCAATGACGTGGCCATGGATTCGGGCTTCGCCCATGGCATGCTCTATCAGTTTTACAGCGTCGCGATCGCCTCCGGTATCGCGCCCCTGGTGATCTTCATGGGCGTGGGGGCGATGACCGATTTCGGCCCGCTGTTGGCCAACCCACGGACCCTGTTCCTGGGTGCGGCGGCGCAGTTCGGTATCTTCGCCACCCTGCTCGGGGCGGTAGGGATGACGGCCATGGGCTGGATGGATTTCAGCCTCAACCAGGCCGCCGCCATCGGTATCATCGGTGGCGCCGACGGTCCGACGTCGATTTACGTCTCGAGCATTCTCGCCCCGGAGCTGCTGGGTGCGATCGCGGTGGCCTCGTACTCCTACATGGCGTTGGTCCCATTGATACAGCCGCCGATCATGCGTGCGCTGACCTCGCAGAAAGAGCGCGAGATCGCCATGACGCAGCTGCGCCCGGTGTCGAAGCTCGAGAAGATTGTCTTCCCCCTGGCGTTATTGATCCTGGTGGTGCTGTTTCTGCCCGATGCCGCGCCGCTGCTCGGCATGTTCTGCTTCGGCAACCTGATGCGCGAATGCGGCGTGGTCGAGCGCTTGTCGGACACCTCGCAGAATGCGCTGATCAATATCGTGACCATCTTCCTCGGGCTCTCGGTGGGCTCGAAGCTGGTCGCCGATCGCTTCCTGGCGGTGGAAACCCTCGGCATCCTCGGCCTGGGCATGGTCGCCTTCGCCATCGGTACCGCCTGCGGCATTCTGATGGCGAAGCTGCTCAACGCGATCAGCAAGAACCCGATCAATCCGTTGATCGGCTCCGCCGGTGTCTCGGCGGTGCCCATGGCGGCGCGGGTATCGAACAAGGTCGGGCTCGAGTCCAATCCGCACAATTTCCTGCTGATGCATGCCATGGGGCCCAATGTGGCCGGCGTCATCGGCTCGGCGGTGGCGGCTGGCGTGATGATCAAGTACCTGGGGTAGCGGCCCGGCCGTAGCGCTCGGCGACCGGCACTTGCGCCGTCGCGATCAGTGCACCGCCAGGCTGTCAGCGAAGCACGTGCCACAGCGGCGTCCCTTTGGGGCGCCGTTGTCGTTTGTGCCTGATCTCGCGCCGAGGGTCCTGCGACAACGTGTCGGCAAGGCCGCCACTCAACTGTCATTTGTCGCCCCTAGTCTGAGCGTATCGCCAAGCGAAGGGGCAGAGCCATGATCGACATCGAAGGGGCGTTGACGGCCAAGGCGCCGAGGACCCAGCGCTGGCCGGCCTGGTGCCGTCGCCTGCTGGTGGCGGGGCTCAAGCGCCTGGTGCGCGAGCAGGATATCAACGATTTTGTGCTGCGCCATCGCCGCCTGGGGGGGCTCGAGTTCATCGACCGGGTCCTCGAGCGCTTAAGCTTCGGCTATACCCTGTCGTCCCGGGAGCGCGACAACATTCCGGTGGCTGGGCGCGTCGTCATCGTGGCCAATCATCCGCTCGGGGCGCTGGACGGCCTGGCCCTGGTGCGGATGGTGGCGGACGTGCGCCCGGACGTGAAGATCGTCGCCAATGACCTGTTGATGCAGATCGCGCCCTTGGCACCACTGCTGCTGCCGGTGGACAACCTGTCGCGCAGGGGGTTTCGCAAGAGCCTCCAGGGCATCGTCGATGCCCTGGACGACGAGCAGGCGGTGATCGTCTTCCCTGCCGGTGAAGTGTCCCGGGCCCGGCCAACCGGTATCCGTGATGGCGACTGGCGGTCGGGCTTTCTGCATGCCGCCCGGCGCACCAACTCGCCCATCGTGCCGATCCATGTCGGTGGCCGGAACTCATCGCCGTTCTATAGCCTGGCGTCGCTCTCAGAGGCCCTTGGCACGCTGTTGCTGCCAAGCGAGATGTTCCGTCAGCGTGGGCGCCAGATCGCGCTGCGGGTGGGGGGCGAGATTCCGCTGGCACGTTTCGATCGCGATGACCTATCCACCCAGGCCAAGCTGAAACTGCTGCGCAAGCATGTCTATCGTCTAGGGCGTGGTCGCAAAGGGGTGTTCGTCGCCGAGGCCGGCATCGCCCATCCCGAAAGCCGCCAGCGCCTGCGCGAGGAGCTTGCCGGCGCCGAACGGCTCGGCACGACCGCCGACGGCAAGCAGATTCTGCTGTTCGAGTACCGTCTGGACTCCGCCGTTATGCGCGAAATCGGTCGCTTGCGCGAGATTGCCTTTCGGCGGGTAGGCGAAGGCACGGGCAAGCGTCGGGATCTCGATGAGTATGACGAGACCTATCGGCATCTGGTGCTGTGGGACGATAGAGATCTGGAGATCGCCGGTGCCTATCGCCTCGCTGAGGTGGGGCGGATTCTCGATGAGCGAGGGCTGGAGGGGCTCTACAGTGCGACGATCTTCCATCTCGATGACGCTCCCTGGGAGCGATGGCGGCACGGGTTGGAGCTCGGGCGCAGCTTCGTTCAGCCGCGCTACTGGGGGCGACGCAGTCTCGATTATCTGTGGGCCGGTCTCGGCGCCTATCTGTGTGCCCACCCCGAGGTGCGCTGGCTGTTCGGACCGGTGACCATTCCCAATCACATGCCGCCCCTGGCCAAGGAGCTGCTGGTCGGCTACTACCGCCACTATCACGGTGACGGCGACAGTGGCATTCGCCCGAGAGCCCCGTGTCAGCTCAGCCTGGCCGGACGCCTCGAGGGGGAGCGTCTGTTCGGGGGGGAGGATGTACGAGACGATTTTCAGCGCTTGAAGCTTGCGCTTCAGGCCATGGGGGCCAGCGTGCCGGCGCTCTACAAGCAGTACGTGGAAGTCACCGAGCCCGGTGGCACGACGTTCAAGGCCTTCGGCGTCGATACCGGGTTCGGCTACTGCATCGATGGCCTGGTGGTGGTGGACGTGGCACGCCTCAAGCCGGAAAAACGCGCTCGCTATATCGGCACCGAGGCGGCGAGCGAGACCGTGCCGGAGGCCGTGGCAGAGGGCGCGCGGCAAGCGCTAGCCGGGAACCCCGCCGGGGTAGCGCAGACACCGGTCGCTGCGTCTCGGCGAAGGCTCGCCGGTGAACCTTAGGGCGCGCCGAACAGGGGGGCGGTGGCCTGCGCGTTCGATGGACAGCGGCGCTCGACGGTCAGGGGCAGGGTTTCCCTCAGGCTGGTCGCAGCGCCAGGTCCTTCATGGGTCATCGACGGCCGGATTGAGCGGTGAGGGTCGCCGGGTGCCCGGTTGAGCCGTCGGGTGACTCGAGGCTAGTCGCGTTCGTCCAGGCTCAGGCGTCCCCGCAGCCGGGAGCTGAGCTCACTGACATCGACGGCCATGTCGCTTGGCCAGCCCAGCGTCAGCGTCACCCCGTCGGCGCTGTAGTCGGCGCCCTCGATCAGCACATCGTGGTGCTGGCACCAGTCACGCGCCTCGGCTTCGCCGGCGAACTCGAGGCTTACGCTGACCCGGTGGCGCTCGGTGATCTCGCGCCGGGGGACGTCGCCGAGGGCGGCGATCACGGCCTGGGCGTAGGCCCTGGCGAGCCCTCCGGTGCCGAGCTTGGTGCCGCCAAAGTAGCGCGTCACCACGGCGCCGACCTGGCCGATGCCGTCGCCGGTCAACGCCTGGAACATGGGGCGTCCGGCGGTGCCTCCGGGCTCGCCATCATCGGAGAAGCCAATCGCCGTCTGCTCGCCGGGAGCGCCGGCAATAAAGGCACTGCAATGATGGCTGGCATTGGGATGCCGGCGTCGGGCCTCGGCCAGCAGGGCGTCGAAGGCCGCGATGTCGGGGGCATGAGCGAGCCAGGCGATGAAACGGCTGCGTTCGACCTCGATCTCGGCTTCGAACCAGGCGCCTGCGTCCAGCGCGGGGACCGGATAGCGCATCAGGCGGCCATTTCGGCCTGGCGGGCCACGCCCATGACCAGGCCGAGAACCCGGATATCGCTGTTTTTCAGGTAGATCGGCGCCATGCTTTCGTTGGCGGGTTGCAGGCGCACGCCGCTTTTCTCGATGTACAGTTTTTTCAGGGTGACCTCCTGGTCATTGATCATCACGACCGCGGTTTCGCCATTCTCGGCGCTTTCCTGGCGTTCGATAATGATCACATCGCCATCGAAGATATTGCAATCGATCATGGAGTTGCCGCATACCTGAAGAGCATAGGTATTGCGTCTGACCATGCGCGACGGCACATGGATGGTGGCGTTGTCGACGAAGGCCTCGATGGGCATGCCGGCAGAAACCTTGCCCAGCAAGGGAATCTCCACCAGAGACGCCACGTCACCATGGCATGGCCCGTCGCATAGCCCGTCGCATAGCTCTTCGCATAGCCCGTCTTCGGCGTCGGTGCCTGATCGGCCTTCCGCGTTGTTGCCTGCGCCCTCGATCGCGACCCAGCTCTCGGCGATCGGCACGTTGGGCAGGCGTTCCAGAAACTGCAATGTAGCCTTGGTCATGGCGCTTGGTCTCCCCTGCGGGTCAAAGCTGGCGGCAAAAACCTGTCGATACGTACAGTAGTGAGCAAAGAATAGCAGCGCCTTTCAAACGCGCAAGTGTCATGGATCAACGCGCTCCTTCTTTGCTATGCCCATGCGACCCCTTGCCGCCCGTGGCGGCTGGCTCCGCTATGGCAATCCGTGTAAAGTTTGTGCGTATTTTACCCGCCTGTGGAGCGCCTCTTGAGCCTTTGTCTACACGCCCGAAATCTGGCCTGCGAACGCGATGGCCGCTGGTTGTTTCGCGGTCTGGAGCTCGAGCTGCGTGGCGGCGAAGTGCTGCGGGTGGAAGGCCCCAACGGCAGCGGCAAGACCACGCTTCTGAAGATCCTGTGTGGTCAGATCGGCGACGTGGAAGGCGAGGTGTTGTGGGGCGGCAGGCCGCTGTCCCGGGTTCGCGCGGAGCTGTTCTCCAATCTGCTGTATCTCGGTCATTCCCCGGGGGTCAAGGCCCACTTGAGTGCGCTCGAGAACCTGCGCTGGTATCAGGCCATGGGCGGCGATGCGGTCGATGTCGCGGCGTGTTTTGCGGCCCTGGCTCGGGTCGGCCTGGCCGGCTTCGAGGAGCTTCCCACCGCCCAATTGTCGGCCGGCCAGCGCCGTCGTGTGGCCTTGGCGCGTCTGTCGCTGACGCCGCGGCCGCTGTGGGTGCTGGATGAGCCGTTCACCGCCATCGATGTCGACGGCGTGGCGACCCTCGAGGCTCAGCTGGCCGATCATGCGCGTCGCGGCGGTGCCGTGCTGGTGACCACCCACCATCCGTTGACCGATATTCCCGGTCTCAGACGGTTGCGTCTGGGGGCTAACGTGGGTCTTCAGGAGGTGGCCGCTTGAGTCGTCGCAAGGTTTCCGTGGTCGCGGACCCGTCACCGCAGTCCCCCTTGGCTGAATCGGCGTCGGTCGAAGCCCCGGGGCGTGGCACGGATCCTTTGCCATCGATCGCTGTCAGAGAGTCGTCCGGCGACGGCCTCGGTCGGGCGCTGGCGGCGATGCTGACCCGTGACCTGCTTGGCGTCGGGCGGCGCCTCGGCGATGTGCTGACGCCGCTGGTGTTCTTCGCCATGGTCATCACCCTGTTCCCGCTCGGCATCTCGCCGGAGCCTGAGCGGCTGGCGATGATCGCTCCCGGCGTGGTGTGGGTCGCGGCATTGCTCTCTGCGTTGCTGTCGCTGGACGGCCTGTTTCGCGCCGACTTCGATGACGGCACCCTCGAGCAGCTGCTGCTGGCTCCCCAGCCATTGGCGCTTCTGGTGCTGGCCAAGGTCGCCGTTCACTGGCTGACCACCGGTCTTCCGCTGGCCCTGATGGCGCCGCTGCTGGGGCTGATGCTGGCCTTGCCCGAGGGCAGCTACCTGACGCTGATGGCGTCACTTGCTCTGGGTAGCGCCTGCATCAGCCTCGTGGGGGCCATCGGCGCGGCCTTGACGGTGGGGCTCGCTCGCGGCGGCATGCTGATGTCACTACTGGTCTTGCCGCTGTTCATGCCGGTGCTGATCTTCGGCACCGGGGCTATTCAGGCGGCTATCGTGGGTGGGCCCTGGCTCGCCCACCTGGCGATTCTGGGCGCTTTTCTGGCGGTGGCGCTGATGCTGGCGCCGCTGGCTATCGCGGCATCGCTGCGCATCAGTCTTCACGGTTAACAGAGGTATGTCGGATGTGGGCCTTCTTTCATAAACTCGGGTCGCCGCGCTGGTTTTACGCCATCGCCGCCCGTTTCTCGCCCTGGTGCTGGGCGGCAGCGGCGATTCTGATCGTCGTCGGCAGTGTCTGGGGGCTGGCCTTCGCTCCGGTGGACTACCAGCAGGGCAACAGCTTTCGCATCATCTACGTCCACGTACCGGCGGCCTTCCTGGCCCAGTCGATCTTCATGGCCATGGCGGTGTCGGGGTTTGTGTTCATGGTCTGGAAGATCAAGGTTGCCGACATGGCCGGCGCGATGATGGCCCCGCTGGGTGCGGCCATGACCTTTATTGCGCTGCTGTCGGGCTCGGTGTGGGGCAAGCCGACCTGGGGTACCTGGTGGCAGTGGGACGCGCGGTTGACGTCGATGCTGATCCTGCTGTTTCTGTATGGCGGGGTGATGTTGCTGCGTGCGTCCTTCGCCCGGCGTGATAGCGGGGCCAAGGCGGCCTCGGTGCTGGCCATGGTCGGGTTGATCAACATCCCGATCATCAAGTACTCGGTGGACTGGTGGTACACGCTGCATCAGTCCGCCACCTTCACTCTCACCGAGCGTCCAGCGATGCCGGCCGAAATGTGGCTGCCGCTGCTGATCATGGTCGTGGGGTTCTATGCCTTTTTTGTCGCCTTTACCCTGACCCGCACACGCAGCGAGATCCTGCGCCGTGAGGGCAGCAAACGCTGGGTCCAGGAACTGTTCGAGGAAACGCGCTGATGGCTTTCGATTCGCTGGCCGACTTCCTGGCCATGGGCAGTCACGGCCCCTACGTGTGGAGTGCCTGGGGGGTGACCCTGGGGCTGCTGGTGGTATGCGTGATAGTGGTTCGCGGCGAGAGCCGCACGGTGCGGCGCACCTTGCGCCGACGGCTCAGACGCGGTGCTGTGGCCGCATCCACTCCCTCGGAGGCTAGCCATGAGGGCTAAACGTCGTAATCGTCTACTGCTGGTGCTTGGTCTGGTCGCCTTGTGTGGCCTGGCCGTAGGGCTGACGCTCTATGCGCTGCGCAGCAACATCAACCTGTTCTTCAGCCCGGTCCAGATCGCCGCCGGCGATGCCCCTATCGAGCGCCAGCTTCGCGCCGGAGGCATGGTCAAGGAAGGCACGGTGGCGCGCGACAGCGACAGCCTGGATGTGTCCTTCGTGGTCACCGACTATGTCGATGACGTGGAAGTGCGCTACAGCGGGATCCTGCCCGACCTGTTTCGCGAGGGGCAGGGCGTCGTGGTGGTCGGCCAGTTGACCGCGGATGGCTGGATTCGTGCCGACAAGGTGCTGGCCAAGCACGATGAGAACTACATGCCGCCGGAGGTGGCCGACGCGTTGAAAGAGGCGGGCTATTCGCCGGCCGATTACAAGGATGCCGGGATGGACGGATCCCCGTGAGCCCCTTCTCGGTCGAGGTGACACCATGCTGATCCAGATGATTCCCGAAATCGGCCACTATGCGCTGATCATTGCGTTGCTGATGGCCACGGTGCAGGCGGTGATGCCGCTGGCCGGCGCCGCCACGCGGCGTCCGCTGTGGATGGCCTATGCGCGGCCCATGGCCGCCGGCCAGATGGCGTTTCTGCTGGTTGCCTATGGCTGCTTGACGGCGAGCTACATGCTCGACGATTTCAGCGTCGTCAACGTCGCCAACAACGCCAATTCGTTGCTGCCCTGGTACTACAAATTCAGCGCCGTGTGGGGCAACCACGAGGGATCCGTGCTGCTGTGGAGCCTGATTCTCGCCGCTTGGACCTTCGCCGTGGGCTGCTTCTCCCGCGAGCTGCCCCAGGACATGGTGGCAAGGGTGCTCGGCATCATGGGCCTGGTCAGCGTCGGCTTCCTGGCGTTCGTGTTGATCACCTCCAACCCCTTCGAGCGTAGCCTGCCGAATATCCCCGCCGACGGTGCCGACCTGAATCCGCTGCTGCAGGATATCGGCCTGATCATCCATCCGCCGATGCTGTACATGGGCTATGTGGGCTTCAGTGTGGTGTTCGCCTTCGCCATCGCGGCGTTGCTCGGTGGACGCCTGGACGCTGCCTGGACCCGTTGGGCCAGGCCCTGGACCAATATCGCCTGGGCCTTCCTGACCGTGGGCATCGCCCTCGGCAGCTGGTGGGCCTACTACGAGCTTGGCTGGGGCGGCTGGTGGTTCTGGGATCCGGTCGAGAATGCGTCGCTGCTGCCGTGGCTGGCCGGCACGGCGTTGATTCACTCCCTGGCGGTGACCGAGAAGCGTGGCACCTTCAAGAGCTGGACGGTGCTGCTCGCCATCGTCACCTTCTCGCTGTCGCTGATGGGCACGTTCCTGGTGCGCTCGGGCGTGCTGACCTCGGTCCATGCCTTCGCCAATGACCCCTCGCGGGGGATGTTCATCCTGGCGCTGCTGGGGATTACCGTGGGTCTGTCACTGTTGGTGTTTGCCCTGCGTGCGCCGCGGGTCAGCGAGCCCGGCGGCTTTACCTGGCTATCACGCGATGCGCTGCTGCTGGTCAACAACATCTTGCTGGTGGTGATGACCGTCACGGTGCTGCTCGGCACGGTCTATCCGCTGCTGCTGGATGCCCTGGGCCTGGGCAAGATCAGCGTTGGCCCGCCGTACTTCAACGCGCTGTTCGTCCCCCTTACCGCGGTTCTTTGCCTGTTTATGGGGCTCGGCCCCTCGGCGCGCTGGAAGCGCATGGGCGGGCGTGAACTGGTCTCGCGGCTGTGGCTGTGTGGGCTGGGGGCCTTGGTGCTCGGGGCCCTGGCGCCACTGGTCTATACCGGTGAGTGGAACCTGCAGGCGTCACTCGGTCTGGTGATCGCGCTATGGCTGGTGCTATCGCTGGCACGCGATCTGTGGGCCAAGACCTCGCGAGGCGCCTCGCGCCTGGCGGCGCTCAAGAAGTTGACGCCATCCTACTGGGGCATGGTGCTGGGGCATCTGGGGATCGCGGTGACCATCGTCGGTGTGGCGCTGGTCTCGAACTACTCGGTGGAGCGCAACGTGCGCATGGCGGTGGGCGATAGCGTCGAGGTCGCCGGCATCGGCTTCACCATGACCGGGCTTGCCGAGCGTCAGGGGCCCAATTACCTGTCCGATGCCGCGACCATCGAGGTGCGCCGTGGCGGGCCCGATCAAGCGGCGGCGAGTTTTGTGATGACGCCGGAAAAACGCCTCTATGTGGCGCGCGGCATGCCGATGACCCAGGTCGCCCTGCGCCCTGGCCTGTTGCATGATCTTTACGTCGCCATGGGCGAGGACCTGGGCGACGGTAGCTGGGCGCTACGGATCCAGATCAAGCCCTTCGTGCGCTGGCTATGGCTTGGCGCCTTGCTGATGGCCGCCGGCGGCCTGACGGCGGTGATCGACCGGCGCTATCGCAGTCGGGCCAAGGCCCGGGTGGGCGCCACCACCGGTTCGGCGGGCACTCAGGAGGTGCGAGCATGAATCGTCGTGTGGTGCTGTTGGTGCCGCTGGCACTGTTTATCGGGCTCGGCATCTTTCTGTTCAAGGGACTGTCGATCAATCCGTTCGAGCGCGAGTCGGCGCTGATGGCCCGGGACTTCCCGTCGTTTACGCTGTCGACCCTCTCGGACCCCGAGGCGCAGATCGATGAAAGCGTGCTCTTAGGGGACGTCACCCTGGTCAACGTCTGGGGCGAATGGTGCCCCACCTGCAAGCAGGAAATGCCGCAGTTGCTGTCGCTTGCCGATCAGGGCGTGCGTCTGATCGGCGTCGACTACAAGGACCAGCGAGACAAGGGGCTTTCCTTCCTGCGCCAGTTCGGCAATCCCTTTGAATTCAATCTGTTCGACCCTGAAGGTAGCCTGGGCTTCGATCTCGGCGTGTATGGCGCGCCCGAGACCTTCCTGGTCGATGCCGAGGGGGTGATTCGCTATCACCACACCGGCTATATCACGCCCGAAGACGTTACCGAGGTGATCCTGCCGGAGGTGGAAAAATGGCGCTGAGACCTGCCTTTCTTGCGTCACTCGTGGCCGTGGCGATGCTGTGGGTGACGGCCCAGGCGCTGGCCGAGGCCATCGAGGTTCGTCCGTTCAACGACCCCGTCACCGAGCGACGCTATCAGGACCTGACGGCGACGCTGCGCTGCCCGAAATGCGAGAACCAGGCGATCGGCGACTCCAATTCGCCGATCGCCGCCGACATGCGCGAGCGCGTCTATGAGCAGCTTCAGGGCGGACGCTCGGACAAGGAAATCGTCGATTTCATGGTCCAGCGCTTCGGCGACTATGTGCTTTACAATCCGCGCCTGGAAGGGCGCACCGTGCTGCTCTGGGGGCTACCAGGTGCGCTGGTGGTAGTCGGTGCCCTGAGCCTGTGGCTATTGATTCGCTCCCGTCGGCGCGCCCAGGTGGGCGGGTTGTCCGCCGAGGAACAGGCGCGCGTCGACGCGCTGATCAACCGCGAGAGATCCGAATGACCCTGCTCTGGCTTGCTTTCGCCCTGTTGCTGTTACCCGCGGCCTGGCTGCTGATGCTGCCCTTGAGGCGCGCCGCCCGGGTCGAGGCCGCCTTACGCCAGGTCGAGGAAAACGACGACGCCGAGGCGCAGAACGTTGCCATCTATCAGCGCCGGGTCGCTTCCCTGGAGGCGGCCAAGTCCCGCGGCGATATCGACGCGGCGCGCTTCGACGAGGACCTGCGGGAGTTGCAGCGCAGCCTGCTCGACGATACCGCCCACCTCAAGCGTTCGCCGCTCAAGCCCGCCGGGGCCGGCAAGGTTGCCGTGCCGCTGGTGCTGGTGGCGGTCCTGGTGGCCAGCGTGGTGTGGTATCGGCTGGAAGGCGCCGAGGGCGACCTGGTGCTGTATCAGGCCATCGAGCAGGTGCGCCAGGACCCCGCGGGCTCGCCGGCGAAGCTGGTCGCAAGCCTCGAGGCCCAGGCCGAGGCGCAGCCCGACAACCCCCAGGTGTGGCGTACCCTGTATCCGCTGTATCGTGACGCCGGACGCATCGAGCAGGCCCATGCCACGATCCTTCGGCTGATCGAGCTCGATGGCCGCAAGCCCTGGTGGCTGGCGGAGCAGGCGCAGCTCGAGTACTTCATGAGCGGGCGCGAGATCACCCCGGCTATCCAGGCGTTGGTCGACGAGGTGCTGGCCGCCAACCCCAACGAGCCCACCGTGATGGGCATGCTCGGCATCGACGCCTTCGAGGCCGGTGACTTCGAGGGCGCCATCGACAACTGGCGCCGGGCGCTGGCCACCGACCTGCCCCCCGGGGTAGCCGAAGCGATGCGCCAAGGCATCGACGTGGCCCAGCGCCGCCTGGCCGCCCAGCAGGAACCCCAGGCCGCCTCTGGAGGCGCCACGGTGGCGGTGACCTTGTCCCTGGCGACGGGGCTCGGCGAGGGCTTTGGCCCGCAGACGACGGTGTTCCTGGTGGCACGGGACAGTGCCGGACAACTGCCACCACTGGCTATCCAGCAACTGCGTCTGGCCGATCTGCCGGCCACCGTGACGCTCGATGAAGGCGATGCCATGTCACCCATGACCAGTCTCAAGAATGTCGATGAGGTGCGCCTGGTGGCTCGAGTATCGCCGTCGGGTCAGGCCAGAGCTCAGTCCGGCGATCTGGTCGGTGAGCTGACAGGGGTTGCAGTCGGCGGCGCCGACGAGGATCCTGTCGCGCTCACGATTGATCGAGTGGTCGAGTAATTCATGCGTTTGACGTCGATCCGCCTGGCCGGATTCAAGTCCTTTGTCGATCCCGTCACGGTGCCGTTTGACGGCAACATGACGGCCATCGTCGGGCCCAACGGCTGTGGCAAGTCCAACATCATCGATGCGGTGCGCTGGGTCATGGGCGAGTCCTCGGCCAAGACCCTGCGCGGTGAGTCGATGACCGACGTCATCTTCAACGGTTCCACCGGGCGCAAGCCCGTTGGCATGGCCTCCATCGAGCTGATCTTCGACAACCGCGATGGCGGCATGGGCGGCGTCTACGCCCAGTACGCCGAGATATCGGTCAAGCGTCAGGTCACCCGGGACGCCCAGTCCAGCTATTTCTTCAATGGCCAGAAGTGCCGCCGACGCGATATCGCTGATCTGTTTCTCGGCACCGGTCTCGGGCCGCGTTCCTACGCCATCATCGGTCAGGGCATGATCTCGCGGCTCATCGAGGCTCGGCCCGAAGAGTTGCGCTCGACCCTCGAAGAGGCCGCCGGCATCTCCAAGTACAAGGAGCGCCGCCGCGAGACCGAGAACCGCATGCGCCGCACCCAGGATAACCTGGATCGCCTGGACGATATCCGCGAGGAGCTCGACAAGCAGCTTGAGCGCCTGCGTCGCCAGGCCGAGGCAGCCAAGCGCTACCAGACCCTCAAGCAGGAAGAGCACCGCGTGAAGGGCGAGCTGTCGCTGCTTCGGGGAAGAGCCCTGCGCGCCAGCCACAATGAGCAGGAGTCCCGAGTCCGTGAGCTCGAGACCGCGGTAGAGCGCGAAGTGCTGGGCATGCGCCAGTGCGAGTCTCGACTGGAAGAGGCGCGCGCCGAGCACGATGGCCTGGCCCAGGAGCTCGATACCCTGCAGGCGCGCTTCTACGAGACGACCACCGCCATCGCCCGGCTCGAGCAGGAGCTGGAGCACACCCGCGCCAGGGACCAGCAGCTGGCCCGTGATCTCGAGGCGGCGCGGCGTGAACTCGAGGAGCTTGCCCGGCTCGGCGAAGACGATGGCCTGCGCCTGGCCAGACTCGACGAGCGCCTCGAGACCCTAGGGCCGGAGCAGGAAGAGCTGGCCGAACAACTGGCAGAGCTCGAGGCGGCGCTGGAAGACGCCGAACCCGCCGTGGAGGAGGCCGATGCCGACTGGGAAGCCTTCAACGAGCGCTGGCGGGCCGATAGCCTCGATGCCGAGCGTACCCAGGACAAGGTGCGCGAGCTCGAGAGCCGGCTGGAGCGCATCGCCGGTGACCAGGGCAAGCGTCGCCAGCAGCTCGCGGAACTTCCCGATATCGCCGACTTGAGCGCCCAGCGTGACGAGATCAAGGAGCGTCTGGCCGAGAGTGACGAGCGTCGAGACGCGCTACAGGCGAGCCGCGAGCAACTGTCTCGACAGCGCGAGAGCGGCCGCCAGGCGGTGATCGAGCATGATGCCACCCGGGAAGGCGAACGCTCTCGGCGCAGTGTACTGCAGGGTGAGATGGGCTCCCTCGAGGCGCTGATCGACGCCGCGCTGGCCGATCACGACGACGAACTCGATCGGCATCTCGCCGAGCAGGGCCTCGACGGTGCCCCTCGACTGGGCGAGCGACTCAGCGTCGAGGCCGGCTGGGAAGAGACGGTCTCCTGGGTGCTCTCGCCTTGGCTCAAGGCGCGTCTGGCACCGCTTTCCAAGGCTAGAGCGGCGCTCGTGTCGCCCCCTCGGGGGGAGCTCGCTGTGCTCGACGACGGCGAGGTCGAGACCCCGGCCGGCAGCCTGGCGCAGCGCGTCCAGGGCGCCGCTGCGGGGGTCTTCTGGTTGGCGAGCATTCGCTGTGCGGACTCCCGCGAGGCGGCCTGGAGCGCCCGCGAGACACTCGCCGCGGGCGAGAGCCTGATCACCGCCGATGGCCTGTGGCTCGGGCGCGGCTGGGTGCGCCAGCGCGGCGATGGCGAAGGGCCCGATGCGCTGCTGGTGAGCCGTCGGCGCCTCGACGAGGCCCGGGCATCGCTCGATGAGATCGAGGCGACCCTCGAGCTCCTGGACGCCGAGCGCGACGGCGCCCAGGCGCGTGTCGACGAGGCCGAGGAACACCTCGAGCGGTTGCGTCTGGAAGAGCGCGACCTGGATCAGGCCCACCAGCAACTCGCGGTACAGGACAGTGGCCTGGCCAGTCGCCTGGAACACCTGTCGAGCCGCGGCGCCGAGATCCACGAAGAACTCGAGGGCCTGGCCGAGGCCGACGAGCAGACGCGTCTTGCCATCGAGGAAGTGCGCGAGCAGTGGCAGGCGGCCATGACACGGCTCGACGACGGCGCCGAGACGCGCAGTCGACTCGAGCGCCAGCGCGGCGAGGCACGGGAGCGCCTGGCATCGTTACGCACCCGGCAGCGGCCACTGAGCGAGCGCTCCCAGCAACTGACCCTGGAGCATCAACGCGCGACCACGGAGCGCGCGGGCCTTGCCGAACAGCAAGGGCGCGCCGGCGATACGCGCTCGCGTCTCGACGAGCGTATCGCCGAACTCGAAGAGGCCAGGGAAGGGCTTCACGAGCCCGATGAGGCGCGCCGCGAGCGCCTCGATGAACTGCTCTACCGGCGCGAGAAGGAGGAGCGAGAGCTCAACCAGGCGCGGGCCCGGGCGGCGGCTCTGGTGGAGCGGTTGCGCGACGATGAGCAGGCACGCCAGGGCCACGAGCGTCAACTCGAGGGCGTGCGCGAGCGGCTCCAGGAGGGGCGCATGCAGGTCCAGGCCCTGGCCCTCAAGGCCGACACCCAAGACGAGCAGATCAAGGAACTGGGGCATGATATCGCGGCCTTGACCGAGACGTTGGACCCTAACGCCACCGAGTCTGCCTGGCAGACCCGGCTCGAAGAGCTCGGCGAGAAGATCCGTCGGTTGGGAGCCATCAACCTGGCCGCCATCGAAGAATACGAGCAGCAGGCCGAACGCCGCGACTATCTCCAGGCGCAGCAGGCCGAGCTCAACGAGGCACTCGAGACCCTGGACAAGGCGATTCGGCGTATTGACCAGGAGACACGCACCCGGTTCCGCGATACCTTCGAGCGCGTCAACGCCGGCCTGCAGGCGCTTTTTCCCCGAGTGTTCGGCGGTGGAACCGCATGGTTGACGCTGACGGGCGAGGATTTGCTGGAGACCGGCGTGGCGATCATGGCCAGACCCCCCGGCAAGAAGAACAGCACCATTCATTTGCTGTCCGGGGGAGAAAAAGCCCTGACGGCGTTGTCTATGGTATTTGCAATCTTTCAGCTAAATCCGGCGCCGTTCTGTATGCTAGATGAAGTTGATGCACCCTTGGACGATGCCAACGTGGGACGCTATGCCAAGCTTGTGAAGGAAATGTCGGAGAGCGTCCAGTTCATCTATATCACCCATAACAAGATCGCCATGGAAGCGTCCGAGCGATTGATGGGGGTGACCATGCAGGAACCCGGGGTATCACGGCTCGTCTCGGTCGGCGTGGATGAAGCCGCCGCCCTTGCTGAGGCATAATGCGCTTGAAAGGCGCGTTTAAAAGGGTTACCAAGTAAGATAACGATACTGCATGGCAAGGTAGGCAGAGGGATTTGGAAGGGCGGATGCAAAGGGCACTGTTGAGATGACCGGTAATAATTCGGCGCTTGACAAACAAAAAAAGTGGCCTTTTTTTTCGCGATCACGCTATGCTGTTGACGGACAACCATCAGGCATGGCGCCTTAGCAAAGGCATGACGACCCATGGAACTTAGAGAGTGGCTGATCATTCTGGGGCTGGCACTGGTGACACTCATCGTTATCGATGGGGTACGTCGCCTGCAGCGTCAACGTCGCACTCCCCGCCTGGATGAGGTGGAGGGAGACGTCTTCGGGACAACCCAGAACCTGAGCGAGCAGGATAGCCAGGACCCCGAACAGGAGGCCCGCGAGGCCGAAATGAACTGGGAGTTGCCCAATGGAGGGGCTCGGGTGCTCAAGCGCGCCGACTTCTCTTCCGTGCAGCCCAAACCCAAGCTGGAGCGCCAGGAGCACCCTGGGCCCTCTCGGGTGCTGCACGAATTCCGGGCTTCCCACGCCAAGGCGACGACGGAGGCATCTGCGTCGGTGGCGGGCACGTCGGTGTCTGACGCCCCGCGTGCCGCTGACCACGCTTCTGCCGGTATGGATGGCGCGAGGCCCGAAGCGGCCGCGACCGCGCCGTCTGAGCCTCGCGTTGCCGCCGAGCCGCATCGGGGCGATGCCCAGGTGGCGAGCGGATCGGACAGCGACCACGCTGGCCAAGGCGCCGCGGCGGACGTCGCACCGGCGGCTGACCAGGACCGGCACTCGGTGCGCGAGGGCACCGAGAGCCCTGAGCTTGAGCGCACAGAGAGCCCTCAGCGTGAGCAGACAGAGAGCCCTCAGCTTGAGCGCACAGAGAGCCCACAGCGTGAGCAGACAGAGAGCCCTCAGCTTGAGCGCACAGAGAGCCCTCAGCGTGAGCAGACAGAAAGCCCTCAGCTTGAGCGGACAGAGAGCCCTGAGCTTGAGCGCACAGAGAGCCCTCAAGATGCTGAGCGGCGGCGTGAGCCGGTGATCAGCGCCCGTCGCGATGAGGAGGTCGCCGTCGCCCGCACCAAGGGCGAGGCGAGCGAGCCGCTGGCCGCCGATCCCGACGACCACGATGACTTCGATGAAGATCAGTACCGTCTGGTCGACTTCGAAGGCATGGGTGATTCGCTGAAATCCAGTTCCCGTCGTGTTGGCTCTTCCATGCAGCGCTTCGGCGCTTCACTGCAGAAGAACCTGGCCGAGCGCCGCGAGCAGAAACGTCTCGAACGCGAGCGTCGCGAAGCGCTCAAGGCCGAAAAGGCGGCGGAAGCCGCGCGCCAGGCCGAAGCGCGAGCCGAGCACCAGGCGCGTCGCGAGGCCGAACTTGAGGCCGCCAAGGAAGCCGAGCGGCTGCGTCTGGCCGAGCTGCGCGAGCAGCAGGAACGCGATGCCGTTGGCGATGGCCATGCCGATGCTGGCGATGGAAACGATGAGGCCGCGGAATTTGCCCCCGCTCAGGAAGACAATGTTCGCACGCATCCGGTGCTGGAAAAGGCGCTGCGGCATGACGTCAACGCCGAGAAGGCCCGCGACAGCCTGAGCGGTGCCGAGGAAATCATCGTCATCAGCGTGATGTCACGCGATGAGGGCGGCTTCCCCGGTACCACGCTGCTCGAACTGATGATGGCCTGCGGTCTGCGTTACAGTCGTGAGATGGGCATCTTTCACCGCTTCGAGACCGAGGACGCCGACAGCGCCCTGCAGTTCTCCATGGTCAATGTGCTCAAGCCAGGCACCTTCCCCATCGAGGCCATGGACGACTTCACGACGCCCGGCATCACCCTGCTGATGCCACTGCCGAGCGCGGACGACACCTCGGCGGCGTTCGAGGCCATGGTCGAGACCGCCATGGTGATCGTGCGTCACATGGGCGGCGAGTTGAAAGACGAGAACCGCAGCGTCATGACCGCCCAGACCGTCGAGTTCGCGCGCCAGAGGGTCCAGGAGTTCGAGCGTCGTCATCGCCTGCATCGCTATCAGGTCAACTGACTAGCGCCGGGCTCGGTCGATCGCCCACTCGCCGCACGGCAGGCCTCACCCGACACCCCCTGGCATTCGCCTGGGGGTGTCGCCGTTTGTGGGGACGCCGATGCCCCAGTCGCGGTCGTCGCACCCCACGAACCCGGGTAGAATATGGCCATGAACTTTTGCCTTTCTGCTTCTATTTCGGACCTGTCATGACCCCTGTCGATGCCTGCCTCACGGACGAAGTCGCCCGGCTTCGCGCCGAACTGAACGATGCCAACCATCGCTACTACGTGCTCGACGATCCGACCCTGACCGATGCCGATTACGACCGCCGGCTGCGCCGTCTTCAACAGATCGAGCAGGCCCACCCGCAACTCGTCACCGAGGACTCGCCGACCATGCGCGTCGGGGCCAAGGCCGCCGAGGGGTTTCCCGAGACCACCCACGCGCTGCCGATGCTGTCGTTGGATAACGCCTTCGATGACGATGAGCTGACGGCGTTCGTTGCCCGGGTCGCGGAGCGCCTGGAGCTCGACCCCGACGGGGTCGTCTTCAGCTGCGAGCCCAAGCTCGATGGCGCCGCGGTGTCGCTGGTCTACGAGCAGGGGCGCTTGGTCAGCGGAGCCACCCGCGGCGATGGCCGTACCGGCGAGGGCATTCTGTCGAACTTGAGGACCCTGCGCTCGATCCCACTGACGCTGCGCAGCGAGCCAGAAGCCGCGGCGCCTCCCGCACTCGTCGAGGTGCGCGGTGAGGTGATCATGAGCCACCAGGGCTTCGAGGCCATGAACGAGCGGGCCCGGGAGCAGGACACCAAGGTCTTTGCCAATCCGCGCAATGCCGCCGCCGGCAGCCTGCGCCAGCTCGACCCTCGCGTGACCGCGACGCGGCCGCTGGAATTTTCCGGCTACCAGGTCGCCCGCCTGGAGCCCGATGGCGGCGAGGCTAGCCACAGCGAGCTGATGCGCCGGATGGTGGCGTTGGGGGTTCCGGTCAGTCGCGAACTGGAAGTGGTGACCGGCGCCGGGGGCGTTATCGATTACTGCCGCCGGCTCGGGGAGCGGCGTGATGGCCTTGGCTACGACATCGACGGGGCGGTGATCAAGGTCGATGATCTACGCCAGCAGCGTGAGCTGGGCTTTGTCGCCCGGGCGCCGCGTTGGGCGATCGCCTTCAAGTTCCCGGCCCAGGAGCAGACCACGCGTCTCAACGACGTCGAGTTCCAGGTCGGGCGCACCGGGGCGATCACGCCGGTGGCACGCCTTGCGCCCGTCAGCGTCGCCGGCGTCACGGTGTCCAACGCGACGCTGCATAATGCCGATGAGATCGCGCGGCTCGGGGTCAAGATCGGTGACCGGGTCGCGATCCGGCGTGCCGGCGACGTGATTCCCCAGGTGGTCCGGGTGATAGAAGAGGATCGCCCGGAGGATGCGCGTGAGATCGTCTTCCCCGAGCGCTGCCCGGTGTGCGACTCCGAGATCGAGCGTCTGGTAGGCGAGGCCAAGGCGCGCTGTTCGGGCGGGCTCTTCTGCAGCGCCCAGCGCAAGGAAGCGCTCAAGCATTTCTCCTCGCGCCGGGCGCTGGACGTCGATGGGCTCGGCGTCAAACTGATCGATGCTCTCGTCGAGCGTGAGCTGGTCAAGTCGCCGGCGGACTTGTTTCACCTTGATGCCGAGACCCTGGCCGGGCTGCCGAGGATGGCCGAGAAGTCCGCGGCCAATCTGGTGGCGTCTCTCGACAAGGCACGCCACACCACCCTTGGGCGGTTCATCTTCGCCCTCGGCATTCGCGAGGTCGGCGAGGCCACCGCGGCGAATCTTGCCCGCCACTTCGGTACCCTGGAGGCGCTGATGAGCGCCGAGCGAGAGGCCCTCGAGGCGGTCGATGACGTCGGGCCGATCGTCGCCGCTCACCTGGAGACCTTTTTCAAGCAAGCGCACAATGTCGAGACCATACACGCACTGATCGACGCCGGCCTGCGCTGGGACGAAGCCAAGGTCGAGGCCCGTGCCACGCCGCTCGAGGGGCAGACCTGGGTACTGACCGGGACGCTGGAGAGCATGACCCGAGATCAAGGCAAGGCGCGCCTGCAGGCCCTCGGCGCCAAGGTCGCCGGTAGTGTGTCGAAGAAGACCGCCTGCCTGGTCGCGGGGCCCGGCGCTGGCAGCAAGCTGGCCAAGGCCGAGCAGGCCGGTGTCCCGGTGCTCGACGAGGCCGGCTTTGTCCAGCGCCTGGCCGAGTGGGAGGCCCTGCCGGCAGACACCCCCGACCAGCCACAAGACGCCGAGGAGGACGCATGAGTCGTTTCGTCGAAGTGCCCTACCGCATGCTGCCAGCACAGACCCTCGAGGCGCTGCTGGAAGCCTTCGTCACCCGCCAGGGTTACGACACCAGCGATACGGGCGAGGGCATGCACGGTTGGGTCGGGGAGCTCAAATCCCAGCTCGAGCGCAGCGAACTGATCATCGCCCACGATTTGCAGACCGAAAGCACCGAGGTGATGACGCTGGCCCAATGGCGAGCCTTCGGCCGCGATCTGGCCGATGACGAGGAGGAGGGGTAGCACGGCGCCAAGCATGACGCCGGAAGCCTCCTCCACGCCAACGACAACGCCCTCGACCACTCGGTCGGGGGCGTTGTCGTTGGCGTCTTCTTCAGGCTGTACGCGTGGCGCAGGCGTCTATCGCTCGCCGCGAACGATTCCCCGGATCACGCGCCGTCCGGGGTGCAGGTGATCCGCCAATGGGGCTTCCAGGGGCAACGGTTCGTCGCAGATGCGTGAGGCGAGAAGCTCGGCGCAGAGTGGTGCGCTGGCCAGGCCCCTGGAGCCGTGGGCGGCGCTGATCCACAGCCCCGGGTGGTGGCGTCCCGCGATCGCGGGAACGCGGGTCGCGTCCTTGGCCAGTGCCGCGTAGTCCTCGTGCCAGGCGGCCTGATCGGGCAGGGGGCCGGCGTAGGGGGTCTTGTCCGGGCTGGCGGCGCGTATCGCGGCACGGCCCTCCAGGGTCTCTGCGCTCAGCGGCTGCCCGTGGCCAGCAAGGCTCGCCGCATAGCCCGGCAGGGTGCGCTCAAGCTCCTCGATATTGGCCCGGTGATCGGCCTGGCGGATCTCGCCGGCGTCGTCGTTGGGCACGAAGGTAGCACCGAAGGTCAGCCAGCCGTTCAGGGGCGGTGCTACGTAGCCGCCGGCGCAGACCACCTGGGCGGGGCGTGGAGCCGTGCTGGCCAGGCGCAGACGACTGACCTGGCCACGGACCGGCTGTAGCGGCAGGCCCTGGGCCTGAGACAGCGAGGCCGCGGCGGTGGCGGTGGCGATGATCACCTGGTCGGCCACTATCTCGCTGGCGTCATCGAGGCCGAGGCGCCAGCCCCCCGCGTCATGAGGTTCCAGCGTTTGCACGTCGCCGCGGCGCAGGGTGATACCCGGCAGGTTCGCAAGATACTCGCACAGCGCCTTGGGCCGTGCCCAACCGGCTTGAGCGTAGGCAAGGCCCCCGTAGGGGAGGGGCAGTCCCGCCAGGCGCGAGGCCTCGTCGGTATCGACGCCACGCACGACCTCGGCGGGCAGGCAATGATGGTCCAAGAAGCGCGCCTGGCGGCGGGCCTCGCGCTGGTGCGGTGCGAGCTGAAGCACGCCGACCGGCGACCACAGGCGGTGCTGGCTATCGAGTTGGGTGAGCCAGCGATGACTATAGAGCAACCCAGCGAGATAGACCCGGCTCTGGTGGTTGGTGTCGGCGGCCAGCTTGACGTAGAGCGCTCCTTGCTCGTTGCCCGAGCCGCCGGCCGCGGGGCCGTCGCGCTCGACCAGGGTGACCCGGATACCGCGCCGGGCCAAGGCCTGGGCGGCGCTGGTGCCGGCGATGCCGGCGCCTATCACCGCGACATGGCGAGCCTGGCGAGGGGCCGGCGGGAGGAACCAGGGGGTGGACTTGCGCCGTTCATCCGGCGTGGGCGTCGCGATCTCACCGGCGAGCATTTCACGCTTGCGCCCGAAGCCCGGCACCTTGCGCCAGGCAAAGCCCGCGGCCTTGAGGCCGCGCTTGACCACACCGGCGCAGGTGAAGGTGGCGAAGGTCGCGCCGGGCCGCGAGCGTGCCGCCATCTGCTGATACAGCTCGGAGCGCCACATCTCCGGGTTCTTCGACGGCGCGAAGCCATCGAGGAACCAGGCATCGGCGTACCCATCGAGCAGGGCCAGGCGCTCGACGCTGTCGCCGATATGCATATCCAGCGTCACTTGCGGAGCGAGGTGCAGGCGGTGCACCCCGGTCACGGCGGCCGGCCACTGGTCCAGCAGACGCGCGGCCTTGGCGGCCAGATCCGGCCAGTTGGCCAGGGCGCGGGCGAGGTCCTCGCGCTCCATCGGAAAGCGCTCGGTGGACACCAGGTGCAGGCGAGCATCGGCGCGGGCATGGCACTCGAAGGCGTGCCAGGCGCAGAGCATGTTGAGCCCGGTGCCGAAGCCCGTCTCGATGATGACGAAGGGGCGTGGCTTGTGCCAGGCGGCGAAGCGTTCCGGCAGGCGGTTGGCGTCGATGAAGACGTGCTCGGTCTCGGCGCGCCCATCGTGGCGACTGAAGTAGACGTCATCGAAGGCCTGGGAATAGGGGCTGGCCTCGCCGCTGTCATCGGCGCGCCAATCGAGGGCGGCGGTATCGGCGGCACGAAGCGGAGGGAGACCGTCGGGAGCGGTGGTCACGTCATCGAATCCTGGCTGCGGGTAGGAGGTGGTCAAACAATGACCGCTGGGCTGTCAGTGCCGTGGCCAGCGGGTTACACCAATGCGTCCGCGGCGTTTCAACAGACTTTTCCACAGTCACTGTGGGTAAGCCGCTGTGGATGAATATGCGGTGGATAACCTGTGGGTCGTGTTGCTGCGCCGGTCACGGCGTTGGTGCCTGATCCGGCGTGTTCGGGAGCCGCTCGCGCCGATCGCTCTCGACGCGGCCTCTGCCGCCGACGCGGGCGGTCGGGGCGGCGGGCGCCGCCGCCCCGGCGCGGGTCAGGGCAGCACTTTCTTGAACGGCTTGACGCTGACGCGGGCATAGACGCCGGCGATGACGTAGGGGTCGGCATCGGCCCAGGCCTGGGCGCTATCGAGGTCGCCGAACTCGGCGACGATCAGGCTGCCGCTGAAGCCCGCCTCGCCCGGGTTCTCGCTGTCGATGGCCGGGTGAGGGCCGGCCAGCACCAGGCGGCCTTCGTCGCGCAGGGCCTCGACCCGAGTCAGGTGATCCGGGCGTGCGGCCAGGCGTTTCTCCAGGCTATTATCCACATCTTCACTGATGATCGCGTAGAGCATCTTCTGTTCCTCGACGAGTAGGGGCGACGCTCACCGGGGTGAATCGTCGACGTCAGACGGTGGCTGCAAGGCGCTCGCCGGGGCCGCTGGATTGACCGCCGGCGACGGTGCGAGCACCATGGTGCCCATATTCTGACAAAGTCGCCTGCCGGCGTCATGCCAATGCCTACATTCCCGCTTGAATCGTCCACGACGGCTGTCGCCGCATCGCCTTCATCGGCGCTGCCCGATGCCTTCGTCGGCGATGCCCTGACGATCGACCTGCACATGCACTCCACGGCCTCCGACGGGGCGCTGGAGCCGCACGCCCTGCTGGCGTTGTGCGCCGAGCGAGGGCTCAGCCATATGGCGCTGACCGATCACGATACCCTCGATGGGGTAGCCGAGGCCCAGCGTGCCGGCGCACGACAGGGCATCGCGGTGCTGGCCGCCACCGAGCTGTCGTCCCAGTGGCGTGGTCTCAATATCCATGTGGTCGGGCTCTTGCCGCACGGCGCCCAGGGGACGCTGGTGGCGGGGCTGGAATCCCAGGGCCGGGCCCGCGATGCCCGGGCGGAGGCCATCGCCAAGCGACTGGAGAAGGTCGGGCTGACGGACGCCCTGGCCAAGGCTCAGGCACGTACCGGTGGCCAGCGTGCCTTGGGCCGCCCGGACTTCGCCCACGTCATGGTGGCGGAGGGCATGGTACCGGATCTGTCCACCGCCTTCGCCAAGTACCTCGGCAACGGCAAGATCGGCGATGTGAAGTCCCATTGGCCCTACCTGTCCGAGGTGGTGCAGTGGGTGCTCGATGCCGGTGGCGTCGCGGTGCTGGCCCACCCGCTGCGCTACGGGCTGACCCGGCGCAAGCGTGGCCTGCTGCTGGACGACTTCTGCGCCGCCGGCGGCCAGGCGGCGGAAATCGTCAGTGGCTTCCAGAATGGCGATGTGACCCGGGACCTGGCTCGTCAGCTCGATGAGCGTGGCCTGCTGGCCTCGCTTGGCAGCGATTTTCACTTCCCCGGCGGTCACCTGGCACCGGGGTCGATGAGCGTGGTGCCGCGCACGGCGGTGGCCCCCGTGTGGACGCATTCACGCCTGGCGTCGTGGCGCGAGGCGGCGGTGGCAATGGCCTGAGGCCGGCGCTACGTTCAAGACAGCCCTAACGAATCGCCAGGGAGGCGTTATGACCCAGTTCTTTCAGATTCACCCGGATAATCCCCAGAAGCGCCTGATCGATCGCGCCGTCGAGATCATCCGCCAGGGCGGCGTGATCGCCTACCCCACCGATTCCGGTTACGCGTTGGGCTGCCACCTGGGCGACAAGAAGGCCATCGAGAAGATCAAGTGGCTGCGCTCACTGGACGACAAGCACAACTTCACCCTGGTGTGTTCGGATCTGTCGGAGATCGGTACCTACGCCAAGGTCGATAACGCCGTGTTTCGTCTGCTCAAGGCCCATACGCCGGGGGCCTATACGTTCATCCTCACGGCCACCACCGAGGTGCCGAGGCTGCTGTTGCACCCCAAGCGCCGTTCGATCGGCGTGCGCGTGCCGGATCACGCCATCACCCGAGCGCTGCTGGCGGCCTACGGGGAGCCGCTGATGAGCGTGACGCTGATTCCGGTCGGGGAGGAGCTGCCGATGACCGACGCGGAGGAGATTCGTGATCGTTTCGGCGCCCACCTGGATGCGGTGATCGATGGCGGCGCCTGCCACCTCGAGGCCACCAGCGTGATCGACCTGCGCGAGTTACCGGCAAAGATCGTACGTGAGGGGCGGGGCGATGTGACGCCATTTCTCGAGTAGGCCTCTGCTTACGGCGTCCCTTTCCACGCGGCGTGGCCGGCTGTCGTGTCTGACTGTCGTGCCTCCCAGTCGTGTCTGACCGTCGTGCCCGCCTGTCGTGTTTAACGAAGGGGGCGATTCGCCGTTGGCCGAGCTCACCGGTGGGGTGAGGGTGCCACGCAGACGCCACACCTTAAAACGCCCGGCCTCCAGGTCCGGGCGTTTTCGCGTCGCCTTGCCGCCTTGCCGCCTTGCCGCCTTGCCGCCTCGCCGCCTCGCCGCCTCGCCGCCGGCGTCGCCCTGCGGCGGACCCCGGACGAATCAGACCGAGGGGCCGCCGCGTGGGGCCGTGCGGGAAGCACCGTCCTGCGTCGTCGATGATGTTCCGCCGTCATCGTCGCCGTCGGGGGGGCTGCCGGTGTCGCCCTTGGCGGCTTCATCGCCGTCCTCGTCCTCGCCACCCTCATCGTCGGGTTCCGGTTCCTGTGGAGCGTTGGGGTCCGGGGTGTCCTCGTTAAGCCAGGTGCCGCAGCGCAGGCAGTACTTGGCACTCTGCTCGTGATGGTCGTGGCCGCAGCCAGGACAGGCTTCGTCGGAGTAACGGTCGGAGCGAATCGAGCGAATCACCTCGGCGGAGAAGACCCCGGTGGGCACGGCGATGATCGAGTAGCCGATCAGCATCACCACCACGCTGATGGCCTGGCCAAGAGGCGTAACCGGGGAGATATCGCCGTAGCCCACCGTGGTCAGGGTGACCACCGCCCAGTAGATCGCCACCGGAATGCTGGTGAAGCCGGCCTCCCGGGGCTCGATCAGGTAGATCAGCGAGGCGAAGATGGTCACCAGCATGAACACGGTGAACAGAAACAGGAAGATCTGGTGGCCGCTGCGCCTCAGGGCGTCGATCAGCAGCCGCCCTTCACCGACGAATTCCATCAGCCTGAGCACGCGGAAGATCCGCAGGCTCCTGAGCAGACGGATCACGATCAGCGACTGGGCGCCGGGCACCAGCAGGGCGAACCAGCTCGGCAGAATCGCGATCACGTCGACGGTGCCATAGAAGCTCTTCAGGTAGTTCATCGGGCGCTCAAGGCAGTACAGGCGCAGCATCAATTCGACGGTGAACAGGATGGTGAAGAACCATTCCAGCTGTCGAAACAGCGAGCCATACTCGGTGCGCAGGCTATCGACGCTCTCCAGGACCACGATCAGCACGCTGACCATGATGGCCGTGATCAAGGCGATGTCGAAGCCCTTGGCGAGTCGCGTATCGGACTCGAAGATGATCTGGAAGATACGGGTCTTGACGCCGTCGGCAGCGGGCTTGTGGCCGTTGATCACGGGGGATTCCTTATCGGTCAGTGAGGCGACCATCCGGCCTCGGGCCTGGTCGCCGCGGCCGGGGGTCGGCAATCAACGGAAGTCGACGCTGTCGGGGAGTCGTCGGGCCAGCCGTAACAGGATGGCGCCGAACGTCGGCGTCAGCCAGTCGTCGTGGCAAGCGTTGGATAAACGCTCGATCAGTTCGCGGCAGTCGTCGCCGACGCCAGGCGCCTCGCCGGCCGTCTCGCGCAGGCGCGCAAGCGCGTCGATGGCCGCCTGGCGCCAGGCCGGGCGGGGGTTGTCGCCGAGGGCATCGAGGGCGACATTGGCGCGATGCATGAGCTCGGCGGGGGTGTTGCCGGCAGGGAGACGCCAGTCCCCCGCCAGCAGGGCCGCTCCCCGGGCCGCCTTGCTGGTGTCCGACGGGCGCAAGGCCACGCTCTCGCTGAACCCTTCGGCCAGGTCGAGCAGGCGTTGGCTATTGCCGCTCTTGAGCTCGAGTTCCAGTTCGCGGATCTCGACCCGGCCATCGCCGGCCCGGATCTCGCCCTGGTCGAGGGCCAGTTCGATGTGTTGTCCAGCGTCTTCCAGGTCCCATGTCTCACGCACGAAATCGGTGGTGAAGCGCGGCGTCAGTCGCTCCAGGACGCCTGCGCCGAGGGACTGGAGGGGGGGCAATTCGGCGAGTCCGGCCAGGTCCAGTCGCGCGTCAGCCACCGGCCACTCCCATTCGCCACGCGTCGAGAGCCCGCCACCGCCCTGGCCGCTGGTCTTCAGGGTCTGGTACCAGTCGTCGCCGATGCGTCGAAGGCGCAGGGCCATGCGTGCCCCTTCGAGGTCGCCTTGCGGCGTATCGAAGTAGGTATTGCTCAGGGGGCGCCGGTGGGCGCGGAGCCCGGACAGGCGGGGGTGGTGGCGCAGTGCCTCGGGCCCCGACGGCGCCAGGGCCAGCTTGAGTTCGATTTCGTGGCTCATCAAGGCCTCGTGAGTAGCGTCAAGGTCGGTTGAGAATAGCGGAACATGACAGAAATTTTTTCATGACGTGGCACAGGCAGATCACTATACTGACGCCGCCATTTCCTAGTGTCCGTGACCACCCATGGTGACATCAAATCCGTTTTCCTCGATGTTCGGCCGTTCGCCGTTCCAGCCACTGCTGGCGCACATCGAAAAAGCTCATGATTGCTCTGCTGCACTACTGCCGTTCTTCGAGGCGACCCTCGAAGGCGACTGGGAGTCTGCCGCGAACCATCGAGAGACCATCACGCGCCTTGAGCATGATGCCGACGAACTCAAGACCGAGTTGCGTCTGAATCTGCCCAATACGCTGTTCCTGCCGGTATCACGCTCCGACCTGCTGGACCTGGTCAGCGTGCAGGACAAGATCGCCAACAAGACCCGGGACATCACCGGGATCATGTTGGGGCGCCAGATGCAGGTGCCGCCCGAGCTTGCCGCGCCCATGCGCGATTACATTCAGACCGCGGTCGCCTGCGTCGCCCAGGCGCGTCAGGCCCTTGGCGAGCTCAAGGACCTGCTCGAATCAGGCTTTGGGCGCAATGTGACCGAGCTGATGCAGAAGCTCATCCGCGATCTTCATGACCTGGAGAACCGTGCCGATGAGCAGCAGATCGCCATCCGTCGCCAGCTGTTTGCCCTCGAGGCCAGCCTGCCGCCGGTCGACGTGATGTTCCTGTACAAGATCATCGAGTGGATCGGTGAGCTGTCCGATCGTGCCGAGCGTGTCGGCAGCCGACTGCAGATCATGACCGCGAACTAGGTTTCGCCCCTTCTGGACCGCCTACGGGCGGTCTCGTTGCATCTAGACCTTATAGACTTTCAAAAGGGTTGATTCCCCATGTCGATCATTGCCCAGCACGGTGACATCTTCATCATTCTGGCCTGCGCGTTCGGTTTCTTCATGGCCTGGGGGGTGGGCGCCAATGACGTCGCCAATGCCATGGGAACCTCCGTGGGTTCTCGCGCCATCACCATCAAGCAGGCGATCCTGATCGCCGTTATCTTCGAATTCCTCGGTGCCTGGCTCGCCGGGGGACAGGTCACCGAGACCATTCGCAAGGGCATCATCAATCCGGCCTTGCTCGAGAACGATCCACAGTTTCTGGTCTACGGCATGCTGGCCTCGCTGCTGGCCGCCGGCACCTGGCTATTCATTGCCTCGATGAAGGGCTGGCCGGTATCGACCACGCATTCCATCGTCGGTGCCATCGTCGGCTTCGCCATGGCCGGGCTCGGCATCGACGCGGTGGGCTGGGGCAAGGTCGGTCAGATCGCCGCCAGCTGGATCGTGTCGCCCCTGCTCGCCGGCTCGATCGCCTTCATGCTGTTCAAGAGCGTGCAGCGGCTGGTGTTCGAGGCCGACGATCCGTTCGCCGCGGCCAAGCGCTACGTGCCGATGTACGTGTTCCTGGTCGGCTTCATCGTCGCCATGGTGACCCTGACCAAGGGCCTCAAGCACGTTGGCCTGCACCTGGAATTCGTCGAGAGCCTGTTCATCGCCATCCTCATTGGCCTGGCGCTGATGGGGATCGGTATTCAGCGTGAGAAGCGCATCAGCCGCAGCAAGCGCAAGTCGGATTCGTTCGGCTTCGAGGGCGTCGAGCGGGTGTTCGGCGTGCTGATGATCTTCACCGCCTGCGCCATGGCCTTCGCCCACGGCTCCAACGACGTGGCCAATGCGGTGGGACCGCTGGCGGCGGTCATCAGCGTCGTTCAGCATCAGGGTGCCATCGACGGTGCCGCCGCGGTGCCCTGGTGGGTGCTGGTCCTCGGGGGTGGCGGTATCGTGGCCGGCCTGGTCACCTATGGCCACAAGGTCATTGCTACCGTCGGTACCGGCATCACCGAGTTGACGCCGAGCCGTGGCTTCGCCGCCACCCTGGCCGCCGCCACCACCGTGGTGCTGGCCTCCGGCACCGGCTTGCCGATCTCCACCACGCACACCCTGGTCGGGGCGGTACTCGGCGTCGGCCTGGCCCGTGGCCTGGCCGCCCTCAACCTGCGAGTGATCGGTACCATCGTCATGTCCTGGCTGATCACGCTGCCGGCAGGCGCGGGTCTTTCTATCCTGTTCTTCTTCATGTTCAAGGGCATCTTCAACTGACCAGGGCGTGATCGCCCACCCCGCGAGACCGTCGACGGCGCCCTTGAGGCGCCGTCTCTCGCTATAGGGGGGCGGCCTCGCCGGGCAGATCGGGTGACCGTGGTAGGCACCAGGTACGCCGCCCGTACCGGCTCATCCTGGCCTCTGATACCCTGGCCTCTGATATAGTGCAGCGATCATCTTTCCCTATCGTGACGGAGCAGGTGCGCCCTTGAATACGCGGTTTTCCTTCGTCGACTGGTTTCGTCATTCCTCGCCCTACATCAATGCCCACCGCGGGCGTACCTTCGTCGTCTTGATCGAGGGGGAGGCGGTGGCCGGTGGCCGCGGCGAGTCGCTGATCCAGGACTTGGCGCTGTTGCATACTCTTGGCGTGCATCTGGTCGTGGTATTCGGGATCCGGCAGCAGGTCCACGAGCGACTCGCCAGCGACGGCATCGAGCCGATTCGTCACCAGGGGCGCTGGGTCGCCGACGAGGCGATCATGGCGCGGGTCGAGCGCGTGGCCGCCGAGCAGCGTCTGTGGCTCGAAGCGCGACTCTCGGTGGGGCTGCCTAACACACCGCTGCACGGCATCGAGCTGACCGCGGTGTCGGGTAACCTGGTCATGGCGAAGCCCCTGGGCGTGCGGGAGGGCGTCGATTTTCAGCGCTCTGGCGAGGTGCGCCGCGTGCGAGCTTCTGCCATCCGGGCCTTGATGGCCGAGCGTTCGCTGGTGCTGTTGCCCCCATTGGGGTTCTCCAGCACCGGCGAGGTGTTCGATCTCGATGCCGCCGAAGTGGCACAAAAAGCGGCGGTGGCCCTGGGGGCCGACAAGCTGATCCTGCTGGGCGATGCCGATGGCCTGAGGGGCGATGACGGCACGCTATTGCGCCAGCTGACGCCGGTCCAGGCCGAGCCGCTGTTGTCTTGCCTGGCGTCGGGCGATGAAGTGACCCGCCACCTTGGTGCCGCCTGCGAGGCGGCGCTTCACGGGGTTGCCCGCGCCCACCTGCTGTCGTGGCGTGACCAAGACGCGCTACTGGGAGAGCTATTCACTCGAGATGGCGTCGGCACCATGATCACCCAGCGCCGCTACGAGCAACTGCGTCCGGCCGAGGTCGGTGACATCGGCGGCCTGCTGGAGCTGCTCGAGCCTCTCGAGCGCCGAGGCATGCTGGTCGCCCGTTCCCGAGAGCGTCTGGAGCACGAGATCGACGACTATCTGGTGATCGACCGCGATGGCATGGTCATCGCCTGTGCGGCGTTGCACCGCTTCGCCGACGGCAAGACCGGCGAACTCGCCTGTGTGGCAGTGCACCCGGATTACCGTAGCGATGCTCGCGGAGAACGTCTGCTGGCCGAGATCGAGCGGCAGGCGAGCCGTGAAGGGCTCGAGAATCTGTTCGCACTCACCACCCATACGGCCCACTGGTTTATCGAGCATGGCTTCATGCCGGCCTCCCTCGAGAGTCTGCCGCCTCTCAGGCGCGACGCCTACAACCACGCCCGCAAGTCGAAGGTTCTGATCAAGTCACTCGGCGACAGGACCCGCCTGACCAGCGCCTGAAAGGCCTGAATACGGCGCTTTGCGCGCCCCGGGGATAGCGTTTCCGGGGCGTGGATGGTGGCGATCCTCCTGCTGTTCGGGGCCGATCATGTCGCCTGGCTGCGTCAGGCCTGACCGGGCTGTATCTATTTTGCGACTTCATAACATCCTGTTATCCATGATGATTTCGGATTCTTTGTATTTTGCGTCGGCGTCTGGAGACGGATGGAGGCTCGAATCGAACGATTTTCCTTCTCGATGAGCGCAAAGTGCCTGATCTGTCGATTCGTGAATTATTAACTAATTGAAAATTAATGTATATTTGGATAACTGGCACGTTATTAGCTTAGTGTTAGGTGAGCAGGAGAAACGGTAGCCGACGGCTCGCTCCGTTTCTCGGGTGTCACCGGGGACTTCACTGCCCTGTGCGTTCTACGGTGATCGCCCGGCGTCTGCTCCGCGCGATGTGCGACACAAGGTTGCGATGAGACGGTACCGGCCGACGAGGCATGGAGAGGTATCGATAGGGGCAAGGATGCCCTGGCAAGGATGCCACCCCCTTCGGGGGCGTTATTTTTCCCCGTCGCTCGGGCGGCGGTGGCAAGAACGAGGCAGGGTGGTGCGTCCACCCGCGTGATGACGACCGAGTTCCTGGTGACCCAGGCGTCGTGGCGGCTTCGGGCCTTCGGGCCGCTGGAAAATCGAACAATGGACGGGCCAGGCTGTCGATTGATCTGTTTTCCAACCCTTCAGTTCCCTGCGTATTCGGGCCGGCCATGCCGGCCCCTTTTTTTGGCCGAATTTTCACCAGCGTTGGTGGGGCAGAGCCACAAACGCCAGTTTCGGCGGAAGCGTGCGCGGGGGAGTGGCCGTTTTCTGGTATTCTGGATGGATCGATGTTCTTTCCTTTTACATTCCTTCACAGAACGCTGGTCATGACCTCTGCCGCGACGCGCCGTTGGCGCCCTCGTTCCTTGCTCCAACTGGTATTGCTGGCGTTTGTCGTCGTGATGCTGCCACTGGGCGTACTGATGTATCAGGCCGGCCAGGCGTTGTCTGAGCTGTCGCGGCTGGCCGAGGTCAGTGCCCGCCAGGCAGTCGCCGAGACCCGTCGGGCGCGCACGCTGGGGTCCCTGGCCCTGGAGATGGAACGCGGCGCGCGGCAGTATGCGGTGGTGCAGCAGGATAGCCTGCTCGAGATCTATGACGCCCGCCTCGAGGAGTTTCGCCAGCTCTTGACGAGCCAGCGTCTGCTGTTGCCGGATGATCCTGACGTCAAGGCACTCGGTGACTTGCTGGACGAACTTGAGGCGTTGCCGGACCTGGACGCCGAGGATTACGAACAGACGCTGCCCCAATTCGTGCCATTCTCCGAGCATGTCGAGGGCATGCGCCAGGCGACCAACCAGCGTATCGACCAACGCCTGGATGCGATCCAGGGGCGTGCGGTGGAGGTTCAGCAGCGATTGTGGTGGCAGACCGGGGCGCTGGTGTCATCGAGCCTGTTGCTGATGCTGCTGTTCACGCGCTTGATCATTCGCCCGGTCCGCCAGCTCGAGAACCGCATCCTCGGGATCGGCAGTGGCCATCAGGAGCCCCGTGTGCAGCGCGTGCAGGGGCCGGCCGAGCTGGTTGCCCTCGGCGAACGCCTGGATTGGCTCACCGCTCGACTCGACGAACTCGAGGAGCAGAAGCAACAGTTCCTGCGCCATATGTCCCACGAGCTGAAGACGCCGCTGGCAAGCGTCCGAGAAGGATCGTCATTGCTCAGCGACGGGGTCGCCGGCGAGGTCAGTCCGCGCCAGCGCGAGGTGTTGGAACTGATCGATGCCAGCGGTGCCGAGTTGCAACGCCTGATCGAGCAGCTGCTCGACTATAATCTGCTTCAGCACAATCGCACCGCGGAAATCGAGCGGCTGGATGTTGCCACCGTGGTGCGGGAAGTGCTGGCCAAGCATCGCCTCGCGCTCGAGACCAAGGAAATGCGCCTCGAGGTGTTTAGCGGCCGGGTGATCTGGTGGGCCGACCATCAGGCCACCGCGCGGGTGCTGGACAACCTGATTTCCAACGCCCTGGCCTACGGTGAACAGGGCGGAGACATGGTGATTCGAGCCCGGGCCAGCCACGACCGCCTCGAGCTTGAAGTTGCCAACAGCGGTGAGCCGATCGCCGAACAGGATCGCCCGCACTTGTTTGAAGCGTTCTACCAGGGCCGTGCACGACGCAAGGGGGCGCTCAAGGGGTCGGGCATCGGCCTGTCGGTTGCCGCCGATTGCGCACGCCTGCAGCACGGTCGGCTCGAGTTGGTCGACAACGATCGCCTAGCGGTGTGCTTTCGCTTGACGCTACCCGCCATCGACGCTGGCGAGAACGAACATTACTTGCCCGCCAGGACGGGCAATGACGCAAGGAACCTGACGTTATGACCAAAGGGGCAGAGACCCTCATCGTCCCGGCGCCATCGGAGCCGCCTCCGGTGGGGCGCGGCGCTCAAGCGGGGCGTCGTCTGATCGGCATTGCCGTTGCCCTGGTCGGGGTCGCCTTGAGCGGCTGCGAGGCGCTTCCGTTCCCTCACCAGGGGGCGCCGGAGCCAGTGCAAACTCAGGACTTGGCAAGCTGCGATGCCGAGGTGCCGAGCTTCGCCAAAAACGCCTGCATGGTCAGCGATTGGATCGCCTTCGGCCTGGCGGCACAGCGCGGGGATAGTGCCTGGCGCGACGACATGCTGACGCGGCTGCAGGGCTACGCGCCGGAGCAGCGGCTGGGGCGCGCCGTGGTATTGGCCTGGGGCACCCCGGCGCAGTGGAACCAGGCCTCTGAGTATTACAAGGCAGACCTGAGCGGTGCCCCCAGCGAGCTGCAGCCGCTGCTGCGCTACTGGCTCAATGAGGTCGAGGGGCGACGCGCCCGTCAGGGGCGCGTGACACGCCATGATGGTGAGGTGGCAAGACTGCGAGAAGAAAACAAGGCGTTGGCCGACAAGCTCGAAGCGATGACGGCCATCGAACAGAGCATCAATCTGCGCCAGCAGGTGGAATAACCCCGTGGAGATTCCGAGATGAAGCAAGTCGCATCGACCCCGGCCGCCAGGACCTCGGCCCACCTCCTTCTGGTCGACGACGACGTCAGCCTGCTGAAGCTTCTGGGCATGCGCCTGGAAAGCCGGGGCTACCGCGTGACCACCGCCGAGAACGGGCGAGATGCCCTGAAGCGACTGGAGGAAGGCCGCCCCGACCTGGTGCTGTCGGACCTGCGCATGGACGAAATGGACGGCATGACGCTGTTCCAGGAGATCCAGCGGCGTCTGCCGGGCCTGCCGGTGATCATTTTGACCGCCCACGGCTCGATTCCCGATGCGGTCAGCGCCACGCGTCAGGGGGTCTTCAGCTTTCTGACCAAGCCGGTGGATCGCGAGGAGTTGTTCAGTGCCATCGATGACGCCCTGGCTCACTTGGCCAGCGGCGGAGAGGGCGACGACCGCTGGCGCGAGGCGATCATCACCCGCAGCCCGGAGATGGAGCGCATCCTCGAGCAGGCTCGCATGGTCGCCGGCTCCGACGTCAGCGTACTGGTCACGGGCCCCTCGGGCTCGGGCAAGGAACTGTTGGCCAATGCCATCCACAAGGCCAGTTCCCGGGCCGATAAGCCCTTCGTGGCGATCAACTGCGGCGCGCTGCCAGAACAACTGCTCGAGAGCGAACTGTTCGGCCATGCCAAGGGCGCCTTCACCGGCGCCATCAGCGAACACGGCGGGCTGTTCCAGGCCGCCGACGGCGGCACGCTGTTTCTCGACGAGATCGGTGACATGCCGTTGTCGCTACAGGTCAAGTTGCTGCGGGTCCTGCAGGAGCGTCATGTGCGCCCGCTCGGCTCGACCGTGTCCGTGCCGGTGGACGTCCGGGTGCTGTCGGCGACCCATCGCGACCTGGATCAGGCGATGCACGATGGCGAGTTCCGCGAGGACCTGTACTATCGCCTCAACGTGGTCAACTTGAAGTTGCCGCCGCTCAAGGATCGCGCCGAGGATGTGCCGCTGCTGGTCAAGCATCTGGTGGCCCAGGCGGCGTCGCGCCATAAGCCCTTCGTCAAGGGCTTCTCGCCGGAGGCGCTGAACCTGCTCGCGACCAGTGCCTGGCCCGGTAACGTCCGTCAGCTGGTCAATGTGGTCGAGCAGTGCGTGGCGCTGTCCAGCGCGCCGATGATTCCCGAGGCCCTGGTGGCTCAAGCGCTGGTGGCCGAGGACAATGCCCTGCCGACCTTCAATGACGCTCGGGCAGGCTTCGAGCGCAGCTACCTGGTCAAGGTGCTCAAGATCACCGAAGGCAACGTGACCCAGGCCGCGCGCATCGCCGGTCGCAACCGCACCGACTTCTACAAGTTGCTCTCGCGCCACGAGCTGGAACCGTCGTCGTTCAAGGCCAGCGCCCAGGCGAACGCCTTGTAAAGCGCCGAACGCCTTGTAAAACGCCAAATGCCTTGTAAACCGCCAAGTGCCGCCTAGCGCTCGACAACGCGGGTGACGGTAAGCGCAAGTTCGCCCTCGCCGAGTCTGGCGAACAGCCGCTCTCCTGGCCGGGTCTGGTTCGCTTCGCGGACCACCCGGCCTTCGTCGTCATGGAGGATGGCGTAGCCTCTGCCCAGTACCGCCAGCGGGCTGACGGCCTGTAGTTCTCTGGCCACGGACGCGAGGCGGTCACGGTGGCGCTTCAATTCCTGGTGTTGACTGAGCAGCAGGCGCCGGGTGAGGCGTTCCAGATCATGGCTGGCCTGGCTCAAGGCCAGCGCCGGCCGGCGTGCCGCCAGGCGCCGTGACAGTTCGGCCTGGTGGCGTCGATGGGACGTCAGCGTCTCCGCCATGGCCCGTCGGAGGCGTCGCTCGAGGTGCACCAGCGCTTCGCCCTGGCGCGCCAGGTGCTCGCCGGGGTGGCGCAGGCGCAAGCGCAAGTGATCGAGGCTCTGGGCGTCGCGCTGGAGGCGCGTGGTCAGCGCGCGGCCGAGTCGGGCGAAGAGCTGATCCAGGCGCTGGCGCAAGGCGTCTTGGGAGGGCACCAGGCGTTCGGCGGCGGCGGAGGGCGTCGGGGCGCTGGCATCGGCGGCCAGGTCGGCAAGGCTGGTGTCCACCTCGTGGCCCACCGCGGCCATGACCGGTAGGCGGGAGTGATGGATGGCGCGGGCCAGGTGCTCGTCGTTGAAGGCCCACAGGTCTTCCAGGCTGCCCCCGCCCCGGGTGATCAGCACCAGATCGTGTTCGGGGTCCAGGGCTGCCTGGCGATTGAGCAGGCCAAGGGCAGCGATCATCGCCGGGGCGGCCTCCGCGCCCTGTACCGGCACCGGGATCAGCGTGACTCTGGCCAATGGCCAGCGCGCTGCCAGCACCGCCAGTACGTCACGGATGGCGGCGCCGGTCGCCGAGGTCAGGACCAGCAGGTGTCGCGGGGGAAGCGGCAGGGGGCGGGCATTGGCGAAGACGCCTTCTTCGCCGAGCCGGGTCTTGAGGGCCTCCAGGGCGGCAAGCCAGGCACCGATACCCGCCGCCTGTACGGCTTCGACAATCAACTGGTAGTCGCCGCGCGGTTCGAACAGCGAGATACGCCCGCGCACGCGCACCTGATCGCCGTCGCGCATCGGCGTGGACACGAAGCGTCCGCGGGTGCGAAACAGCACCGCACGGACCTGGGCGCGGTCGTCCTTCAGTGTGAAGTAGACATGCCCCGATGCCGGCCGTGAGACGCCGGACAGCTCGCCCTCCACCCAGCATTCGCCCAGGCGCGTTTCGAGGGCCTGACGCGCCTGGCGATTCAGGTCGCTGACGGAGAGCACGTCTGTCGGCGCATCGGACATGGCGGATTTCCGGTTTCCATTGGCGAAGTAACGCGGGAGATGACGAACCCGTGTGGCCGAGCCTAGCACGAATGCTGTGCCCACATGTCGCCAGATCCCAGGCTCGGGACTACGCTGTAGGTTCAGACCCAAGACCGACGTCGCTGGTCTACGCGAGACGTCCATGTGGGTCGACACTCCTCGCTCTGCGGCGTATGGCGCTGCTGTTCCTTGTTCGCCCCGGGGCATCCAAGCGGCCACTGCGTCGGGAGACGGACATGTCCGGACTGCGAGAGCCTGACCTTGGCCCCATCGTCGGGCACATGACGTCCACCTGTTGCCGAATCTGGATTCGCGGGATCGCCCCGGAGGATCACGGAGCCGACCTGGCGGCGGCCATGCGCACGGTGGGTCTGGTAGTGCTGGTCGATGCCGTCGGCCGGCCCCTGGATATCGACCAGCAGCCCTTGGCGGGCGGCCCCGACGCTCGACCCTTTGCGTACTACTTTCGCCTGCGCCGGGAGTTCGATCGCACGGGGACCTTCATGTTCGGTGAGGAAACCGCCCTGGGGCTGGAGGGCCTGGACAATGCCGAACCGATTGCCGGCGCCGCGCTGCGGGTCGGCCCCGTGGGGCAGCCCGCAGGGCCGCTTCCGCTGACGCCGGACACCTCCTATCGCGTGCGTGTGGCGACGCTGACCCTGGATGACACCACGCCGGATCTCGAGCGCATGTCGGATGCGCAGCTCGCCCAGCGCCTGCCCAACATTGCGGTCATGGCCAGGCTCGTGACCGAGCTCGACCCCGAGCGCTGCGAGGCTTGCTTTTCCACCTTCGCCGCGCCCGATGACGAGCCGTCGTCGCTGGCCTTTCTGCTCGGGTCCTGCCGCTACCCAGGGGTGCTGTGGAAGACCAAGGAGGCGGATCGCATCTTCGCCCCGATGGCGCGTCAGTTGATCGGTAGCGATGCCACGGCGGCGCTGCCCAGGCCGCGGTTTACCCTGCTGGTGGGGGACCAGATCTACGCCGACAAGTACAGTCGCTTCGTGCCGGTGGACAGGGCCGAGACCTTCTCGGATTTTCAGAGCCGCTACCACGAGGCCTTCGACGCGCCCAATCTGCGTCGCATGCTGCGCCATGCGCCAACCTACATGATCCTCGATGACCACGAGATAGAAGACAACTGGCATCGTGACCGGCTGGCCACCAAGCGAGGGCTCTTCACTACCGCCATCAGCGCCTATATGAGCTATCAATGGTCACATGGGCCGCGCACCTTTGGCCGCCACCTCTACTACCATTTTACCAGCGGTGGATACCCGTTCTTCGTCTGTGATACCCGTACCCAGCGCACCTACCAGCGCGCCGGAACCGTCCTCGACAACCACCTGCTGGGCAGGCCCAGCATCGATCCACTGTTCGACTCTCAGCTCGAGATCGTCAAGCGCTGGCTCAGCCGCCAGCAAGCCGAGCACGGAGCGGTGCCGAAATTCGTCGTCAGCCCGACGGTGTTTGCGCCGAGCCCGATCGACGAGCGCCTCGATCCGGCCCTCGACGGCCGTGGCGCGCTGGCGCCCCCCGATCTGGCACGCACCAACCTGGCTCATCGTGCCGATAGCGACAGCTGGTCGGGGTTTCCCGCGACCCGCAAGGCGCTGCTTGAGCACATTGTCGCGGGCGGCATCGACAACGTGATCTTCTTGAGCGGCGATGTGCACTGCGCCAATATCGCCCAGATGCGATTCGACGGCCTGCATCGCGGTGAGCGGGTCGCATTGCATCTGTATGACGTGACCTCGTCGGCGCTCTATTGGCCCTTCCCCTGGGCCGATGGCGATCCCAACAACTTCGTGCATGACTCGGAGCTGCCTGGACAGGTGGATGGCTTTCCGCTGTTCGACGGTCGCCTGACGATGCACTACCGGGCCTATGGCTTCTATCAGGCCGAGAACTTCTGTCGCCTGGACGTGGATCGCGCCCGCGCAAGGCTCAGGGTGAGGGTCTTCGATCGAAACGGCAGGCTGGCCAGGGTCGGCGATGAGGCAGGCCGGCTGAGTGACTACAACAGTCTGAAACTGAGCCCTTGGTAGCGATGTGGCCGCCCGCCGCGGTGGACCGACGTGGCCGGCGACCCAGGATCCGTTGGGCTGGCGGTGGACAGGCGCAGCGCGACGCTGCGCGCTGGCACATAGCCCGGCACACCGCCCGGAACACCGCCCGGCACACCGCCCGGCACACCGCCCGGCACATCATAGAGAGGTAGCGACATGGCGGCGGGAATCGGTTTCGAGGAAACCATGCGGGGACCCTTTGCCCTCGGCTGCACCCACCCTGAACGGGGCGCCCGACAGGGGCGTAGCGAAGGGTCCGAAATGGCCATGCATGCGCGCATCACCATTCCCGATCTGGCGGCCTTTCTGGCCGATGACAGCCACCGTGGCGAGCTCGTCGGACAGGTCGATTTCGCGCCTCTGGGGCTCGGCATCGAGGCATCGTCGGGCGCGTTTGAGCTGTTTTCCAAGGGCCCGGGAGACGGCCGGGAAATGGTCTATGAGATGGCCTTCAGCGCCGGCGGCCGGGACTATTTCGTACGGGGAGTGAAGCGCGTGGATAACGACCCGGGGCTGGACCTGTGGCGCGACACCACGACCCTGTTCACCACCCTGTACGATGGCGCTGACACCCAGGGCGACGTGCTGGGTGCCGGCATCCTGTCCCTGGGAGTGACCCAGTTGATGGCGATGCTGGGGACCCTTGCGCCAAGGGGTGACGCTGACCTGAGAACGGTGGCAACCTTCGGTGAGTTCTTCTTTGGTGAACTGTGGACGCTCTATACGCCGTGGGTCGGGGATCAACACAGTGCCCGGGCCGGCGGCACGGGTCGCCCCCATCTGGACCCGGGGGCTAGTGCTCCAGGCAAGCCCCGATGAACTACGATGCCATCGTTATCGGCTCGGGGTTCGGTGGGGCCGTGGCGGCTTGCCGCCTGGCCGAAGCCGGGCAGCGGGTGCTGGTCCTCGAGCGCGGGCGGCGTTGGGCGAGCCTCGACTTCCCGCGCGGGCCCCGCGATGACTGGTGCTTCGATGTCGAACGCCCGCGTGAACGCCATGGCTGGTTGGACCTGCGCCTGTTTCCGCGTGTTGCCGTGGTGCAAGGGGCGGGCATCGGCGGCGGTTCGCTGGTCTACGCCAATGTCTCGGTGGCGCCGCAGGCGAGTGCGTTCGAGCGTGGCTGGCCCCAGGCCATCAGCTATGCGGGCCTGATGCCCTACGTCGATCGGGTCGGTGAGATGCTGGGGGTCAACCCGGTCCCGGAAGCCCAGGCCAGTGCCCGTTACCACCTGACCCGTGAGGCCGCCGAGGCCTGTGGGGATGGACACCGGTTCCGCGCCCTGCCGCTCGCGGTGCGCTTTGGCCCCGACTGGCACTATGGCCTGAACGATCCCCATCACCGCCGCCACAGCCGGTCCTCCCTGAATGCCTTTGGGCGCGAGCAGGGGACCTGCGTTCACTGCGGCAACTGCGATATCGGCTGTCCGGTGGGGGCGCGCAACACCCTGGACCTGAACTATCTGGCCCGGGCCGAGGATCTCGGCGCCGAGCTGTTGCCGTTGTCCCTGGTGGTGTCCGTGGCCCCGGATGGCGACGGTTACCGGGTCACGTACCAGAAGCTCGATGGCGCGCCAGGCATTCGTCATGAGCGCGCCGCGCGGGTGATCCTGGCGGCCGGCTCGCTGGGATCCACGGAGCTGTTGTTGCGCGCCAGGGACCAGCACCGAACGCTACCGGACCTCTCGCCGCGCCTGGGCCATGGCTGGTGTGCCAACGGGGACTTTCTGACCCCGGCCTACTACGCCAACCGTCGCCCGTCGCCAACCCGGGGGCCGACGATCAGTGCGGCGATCGACTATCTCGACGGCAGTGACCAGGGGGCGCGCTATTTCGTCGAGGATGGCGGCTTCCCCGACGCCATCGGCCACGCCCTGAACAGCCTGCTGGGTGACGGTATCGCCGGGCCGCGGCTGCTGGAAAGCTGGCGTACCCTGTTGCGCCACCTGCTCGATCATCAGGCGCCGGGGGAGTGCCTGATGCCCTGGTTCGGCCAGGGCGTCGACGCCAACGACGGCGTGATGCGGCTCTCGCGTGACTGGCTGGAGCAGGACCTGGCGCTGACGCTGGATTACAACGTCGCCCGCTCGAAGGCGACCGTGCAGGCACTGATCGAGCGCCACAAGTCGCTCAGCGCCGCGACCGGTGGCAAGGCCATGGAGCCGTTGTCGTGGCGCCTGCTCGACTATCTCGTCACGCCTCACCCGCTCGGTGGCTGCAACATGGGCGAAAGCCGCTGGGACGGCGTCGTCGATCATCGTGGCGAGGTCTTCGGCTATCCTCGCCTGCACGTCCTCGACGGAGCCATCGTGCCTGGCGCGCTCGGCCTCAACCCCTCACGCACCATCGCCGCGCTTGCCGAGCGGGCGATGGATCAGATCCTGTCACCCGGAGGGTGACGCCATGGCCCGAGATATTGCGCTTCACACCCTCGATGGCGTGCGTGATGCAGCGGTCACCCTGCACCCGTTCTGCACCGCCGATGGCCTGGGGTTGTCGCTGCTCCGCTTCTGCCGCACACCGGCCACCAGTGCGGTATTGATCGTTCACGGCCTGACCACGTCGAGTGATATGTTCATCCAGCCCGAGCACGACAACCTGGTCGGCTTTCTGCTGGATCAGGGCATCGGCGAGGTGTGGACCCTGGATTTTCGCATGAGCAATCGCCACCCCTACAACCTGCAGCCGAGCCACTATTCCATGGACGACTGCGCGTTGTATGACCTGCCCGCAGCGGTCGCGCAGATACGCCGGGTGGCAGGGGACCTGGACCTGCATGTGATCGCCCATTGCCTGGGCTCCATGAGCGTCGCCATGGCGCTGTTTGGTGGCACGGTCAGCGGCATTCGTTCGTGCATTCTCAATAGCGTCGCGCTGACGCCCCACGTGCCGCGCTGGTCGATGATCAAGGGCCACGTGTTTCCGTTTATCCTCGAGCGCATCTTTCAGCAGCCCTACGTCAGCCCGCGCTGGAGCGAAGACCCGCGCCTGACCCTTGGCAAGCTGCTGTCCCGCGGGGTATCGCTATTTCATCGCGAGTGTGATGTGCCCGCCTGTCACATGCTGTCGCTGATGTGGGGCACCGGGTGGCCGGCGCTCTACAATCACGAGAACCTCGACGAGGTGACCCATCGCCGTGGCGGCGACTTGTATGGGCCGGTGGGGCTCAACTACCACAAGCATGTGCTGAAGATGCTCCGAAACGGCCATCGGCCGGTGAAGATGCGGCCCAAGGACCCCGCCTACGCGGCCCTGCCCGACGATTACCTCGTCGCCGCCGAGGCCGTTCAGACGCCGTGCCTGCTGCTGACCGGGCGCGACAATCGGGTCTTCACCGACAGCAATATTCACTGCCATGCCGCCTTGGAACGCGTCGTGCCGGGCCGCCACGAACTGGCCATCATCGAGGGTTATGGCCACCAGGACGTGTTCATGGGCAAACGAGTGGCAACAGAAGTGTTCCCGAGGCTTTGGCGGTTTATCGAAGCGCACGCCTGAGCGGTGCTGCTCGGTCTGACGACGTCAGGACCCGAGCATTCTGGGGAGAGCGTAGCGCGCTGGCGCGAGCCCCCGTCGCGGCGTGCCGGCGCGAGCCTCGCCGCGCATGGCGGCGCGCGCGGCGAGGAGAGAGAGGGCGACGAGGAGAGAGAGGGCGGCGAGGAGAGAGACAGAGAGGAGAGAGAGGTAGAGAGAGGTAGAGAGGAGAGAGACGCGAAGCTGCCTAGCGAATGCGCTGGGCCCGCCGCTGGGCCCAGCTCAGCAGCGGCGGCATCAGCAGAATCAGCACGCTGATGCGCAGCAGGTGGTGCGAGGTAACGAAGGCCGGATCGATGCCGAGCGACAGGGCGACCAGGCTCAGCTCCGGCGCACCGCCGGGCATGTAGGCCAGCAGCGCCGCGGCCATGGAGTAGCCGGTCAGCCAGTGGGCCAGGGCGGCGGCCAGCACGGCGATGACGATCAGGGCGATGGCCTGCGCCGCGGCCATGCCCAGGTGGCGGGCCATTTCCGACAGCGCCACGCCGACGAAACGCACGCCCACCGAGACACCGATGATGACCTGGGCCAGAGCGATCAGTGTCGGCGGCAGAGCGGCGTGGGTCACGCCAGTCAGATGTAGCAGCGATGAGGCCAGCGCCGGGCCGAACAGCAGCGGGTTGGGCAGGCGCAGCAGGGTTCCGGCGACGGCGCCCACCAGGCCGGCACCGGCCAGCCAGGCGCCATCGGCGAGTCCGGGCAGGGCGAACCACTGGCCGGTCTGGGGCGAGCCGCCGGCCAGATCGACATGGCCGATGGCGCTCAGCAGTGGCGGTATCGCCACCAACAGCACCAGGATACGCACCGCGTGGGTGATACCGATGGCCTTGAGGTCGGCGCCGGACTCCGCCGCCATGAGGGTGACCGCCGACACGCCGCCGGGAACGCCGGCATAGAGGGCCGTATCCAGGGAGTAGCCCGCCAGGCGATGGGAAAACCACACCGAGAACACCATCATCAGCGCGGTCGCCGTGAGCATGATGGCAAGGCTCGCACTCCACTGCCCCAGATCCCCGGACATGTCCGGGGTGAACGCCGATCCCAGCATCACCCCGATCACCACCAGTACCGCCTTGCGCGCCCGCCCCGGGGAGCCGAGCCTGACTCCGGCAAGGCTCGTCAGGGTGGTCGTGATCAGCGCGCCGAGAAGCCACGGCAGCGGCAGGTTGAACGCATAGGCCGCCCCCCCGCCGAGCCCGCCGAGCACCAGGGTGGGAGCGAAGCGCAGGGCCGGGTGCCATCCGCGAGGCGGTGCGTTGGTCATCGAGACTCCGGAAACCGAAAGCGAAAAAAGGGCGCCGCGAACGATGGTCGTCGCGGTCGCCAGGTGGCTCATGAGCCGTGCACGCTCACCGGCGGCGCCGTCGCGCCGCGGTGGGCATTATACGCCGCTCGCCTGGCGCCGGGTCAGTAGCCTCGTCACCAGCCAGGGCAGGATCAACAGCGCCGCCGCGGCGATCCACAGCGACAGCGAGATGCCGGACTGCCACAGGATACCGGTATCGCCGCCGCTGATCGCCAGGGCTCGGCGCAGGTTCTCTTCCATCAGCCCGCCCAGCACGTAGCCGAGGATGACCGGCGCCAGCGAGAAGCCGAGCTTGCGCAGCAGGTAGCCGAACACGCCGATGATCAGCATCAGGAAGATCGCGGTTAAGTCCGAGTGCAACTGATAGACGCCGACGAACGAGAGTACCGCGATGGCGGGCACCAGGACCCAGCGCGGAATGGTCAGGACCCGAGCGAAGAAGCCGGCCAGCGGCAGGTTCAGGGCCAGCAGCACGATATTGCCGATATAGAGCGAGGCGATCAGCCCGCCGGCCACTTCCGGGCGCTCGGAGAACATCATCGGCCCCGGGGTGATGTTGTAGAGCATCAGCGCACCGAGCAGTACCGCCGTGGTACCGGAGCCGGGGATGCCCAAGGTCAGCATGGGCACGAAGGAGCCGGCGGCAGCGGCGTTGTTGGCGGCCTCGGGGGCGGCCAGCCCGCGCATGTCACCGTGGCCGAAGGTGCCGTCCTTGTCCGACAAACGCTTCTCGGTGGTGTAGGACACCGCACCCGCCACCGAGGCTCCGGTGCCCGGTAGCACGCCGATGATGAAGCCGATGACCGCCGAGCGCAGCATGGCGCCCTTGCAGAACATGACCTCCTTGATGCTGACGAATACCCGGCCCAAGGGAGGCATCTCATTGTCGACGTCGTCGCGGTTGGCGTGCTCGAGCATCAACAAGATCTCGCTGATGGCAAACAGGCCAATGATCATGACCACGAAGTCGATGCCGTCGTAGAGCTCGGGCATGCCGAAGGTGTAGCGCATCACGCCGGTGCTGGAGTCCACCCCGACGGTGGCGATCAGCACCCCGAGCACCGCGCCGATGGCGGTCTTGATCGGGTCCTTGCCCATCATCACCGCCATGGACGAGAAGGCGAATACCATCAGGGCGAAGAATTCGGCGGGGCCGAACATCACCGCAAACCGGGCCAGCAAAGGCGCGAACAGCGTCAGACCGAGGATGGCGATGGTGGCACCAACGAAGGAGCTGACCGCGGACAGGCCGAGCGCCGGCCCCGCCAGGCCCTGTTTTGCGAGCGGGTGGCCATCGAGGGTGGTCATCACCGCGCCGGCATCACCCGGCACGTTGAGCAGAATGCTCGACATGCGCCCGCCGTATTCGGCCCCGGTGTAGATGCCGGCGAGCAGGATCAGCGCCGATTCGGCCGGCAGGCCGAGGGTGTACGCCAGCGGCATCAGGATGGCGATGCCGTTGATCGGCCCGATGCCGGGCAAGGCCCCGAACAGGGTGCCGAGCAGGGCGCCCAGAAAGGCCAACCCCAGGTTGAGCGGCGTCAGGGCGACGCCGAAGCCTTCTATCAGAAAATCAAACATATACAGTTCCTCGCGCTATCGCGCTGCCGAGGGATTCGCCGGCTGGATTCAGCCGCCCAAAGCGCTAAGCCAGGTGCCGTCTGGTAGGCCGATGCCAAGCCCCTGGGTGAAAAGCCAAAGGGTGATCAGTGCCATGGCCACGCCGGTGGCGATGGCTTTCGGCCAGCTGGCTTCGAATAGCCTGGCGAGGCCGATAATGGTGATCAGCGAACTGCCAAGATAGCCAAGCCGCGGGAAGAGCAGGGCGTAGACCAGCAATAGTGCCAGCACCGAAGCGAGCTTCATGGCCAGGCGGGCGTCTGGCCAATGGCCGTCTTCACCGGGCCGCAGCACCAGTACCAGGGCCAGCAGGCCAAGCAGTATCGAGAGCCCCAGTGGAAAGGCCTTGGGGCCGACCGGGTCATAGCTGAACGGCACTTCAAGGCCGAGCGCCGTCACCGCGGTGAACACCGACAGGCCGAGCAGGGCCAGGCCCAGGACGCGGTCTGCACCGCGTCCCTTGGCCACAGGTGCAGGCAGCGTCATTGGGTCAGACCCACGTGCTGGGCCAGGGTCTTGAAGTCGGCGACCTGAGCCTTGACGTAGGCATCGAAGTCGTCACCGAAGCGCGCCATGGGGAAGAGCCCACGGGCCTCGCGGCGCTCGGCGAAGCCTTCGTCCTGGGACAGCGCCTCGAGGCGCTCTACCCAGGCCTGGTAAGCCTCGTCGCTGACCTCGGGGCCCATGTAGTAGCCGCGCCAGATCGGCCATTGAACGTCGTAGCCCTGCTCGAGCGCCGTGGGGATATCGGTGTAAGGGCCGGCCATGCGCTCTTCGGACAGCGCCGCCAGCACTCGGATGTCGCCACTTTCTAGCTGTGACTTGAGCTCGGAAAGATCGCCGGTGAAGACCTGGATATGGTTGCCCAGCAGCGCCGCCAGGGCTTCGCCACCGCCCTCGAAGGCGACATAGCGCAGGCTCTTGGGGTCGACATCGGCGGCCTGGGCGGTCAGGGCAGCCTTCATCCAGTCCTGGCTACCGATACTGCCGCCGGCGCCGAAGGCAACTTGGGTGGGGTCTTGCTGGAGTGCGGTCATCAACTGATCGAGGGACTGGTAGGGGGAGTCGGCATTGACCACGATGGCGCCGTAGTCGACCCCGAGGGCGCCGAGCCAACGGACCTCATCGGCGTCGTACTGGCCGAACTTGCCGAGTGCCAGATTGACCGCGGCGCCGGTGCTGGCAGCGACGATCAGGTTGGGGTCGTCGGTACGCACGCCGTTGAGGTGGTTATAGGCGACGGCGCCGATGCCGCCTGGCATGTAGGTGACCAGCATCGGCGCATCGATCAGCTCGGCGTCGAGCAGGCCGTTGGCGGCCAGGCGGCAGGTCAGATCGTAGCCGCCGCCGGGCTTGGCCGGGGCGATGCACTCGGCCTCGCCCGAGGCCTGGGCGGTGGTGATGAGCACGCTGGATCCGAGCACGGCGGCGAGGGTGAAAGACAGAGCTGTGGTAATCTGCATGACGGACTCCGGAAGCGGTGTTGTTATGTGGTGATAGGGTCGGATAGGCGGGTGTTAGCGTCTGCGATGCTAGGCATCCGAGCTTTCATCAACCTGTCATCCCTAGGTTTATTGGCTGAGACTTTGGTCGTATGCGCCTGCTCGTTGTCGAAGACGATCCGTTGATTGCGCGCTCTGTGGCGCGCGCCCTGACCCCCTTGGGCAACACCGTCGAGGTCTTCGCCACCCGGCGAGAGGCCCAGGCGGCGCTGCGCCATCACCCCTTCGATCTTTTATTGCTGGATCTTGGCTTGCCCGATGGCGATGGCCTGGTCGTGCTCGAGGAGCTACGCGCTCGCGGTGACACCACGCCGGTGCTGATTCTTACCGCTCGCGATGGCCTGGACGACCGGGTTCGTGGGCTCGATCTCGGCGCCGATGACTATCTGGCCAAGCCGTTTCAACTGGCCGAGCTCGAGGCCCGGGTCAGGGCGCTGCTCAGGCGTAGTCAGCGACGAGTGGACAATCGCCTGACCCTGGGCCGGCTGCAATTTGATGCGGTCAGTGGCGCGACGATGCTGGACGGTGAACCCCTGGATCTGCCCCACCGCGAGCGGCTGCTGATCGAGAGCCTGCTGTCGAGCGCCGGCAGCATCGCGCCGCGTGAGACGCTGGAGAGTCGTCTGTTTGGCTTCGGCGAGGTCGGCTCCAACGCCCTCGAGGTGTATGTCAGTCGGCTGCGCAAGCGGCTCAAGGGGAGCGGTCTTAGCATTCGTACCTTTCGCGGCTTGGGCTATCGGCTCGAGGAAGATCGCCCGTGATCGACGTCGATGGCTCGCTCAAGGGGCGCCTGGCCGTGTGGCTGGCGCTTACCGTGACGGGGCTCGGGGCGCTGTTGATGATCGAAGCCTGGATCAGTAGCGGTCGCGCCGCCGAGCGAGCCTTCGACGCCCAGCTCGAGGCCGCCGCCTTGACCATCGCCGAGGCCGTACAGTGGGCGGACGGCAAGCCCGAGGTGGTGATTCCCACCGCGGCGCTGCAGATTCTCGCCACCGGCTCCCAGGAGCGCGTGTTCTACGCGGTCCTCGGCCGCGACGGCAAACGCCTCTCGGCCAATTTCCCCACCCCGTTGCCCGACGCCTGGCGTCGATCGGTGCGTCAGGCGCCGTTCACCGCGGACTATCGCAGCGGCGCCGATGCGCTACGGGTGTACGGTCGCCAGGTGGCCTCGGCGGGCTGGGTGAGTCAGGAACCGGTGCAGGTCTGGGTCGGCCACACCCTGGAGGGCCGCCAGGCCCTTGCCGATGCGCTGTTCAAGCGCTCGGTGACGCGTTTTCTGGCCATGGTGTTACTGGCCGGGGTACTGATGGTGATGACCATGCGTGTGGCGCTGACGCCGCTGCGCCGCCTGCGCCATCAACTACGCCGCCGCGGCGCCGACGATATGCGCCCGCTTGAGGCGCGGGTGCCGGCAGAGATGCACGAGCTGGCGCTGACGCTGGACCACCTCTTCGCCCGCCAGCGCGAGGGGCGGGAGGCGCTGCTGCGCTTTACCGCCGACGCCAGCCATCAGCTGAAAACGCCGCTTGCCGGCCTGCAGGCCATCAGCGAGTTGGCCTTGCGCAGCGATAACACCGCCGACTGGCGTGAGGCCCTGGAAGACGTCCACGACAGCGCCGAGCGCACCAGTCGACTGGCCGGGCAGCTGCTGTCGCTGGCGCGCCTGCATCATCTGGGCGGCGACGATGATGGCGGCGCGGTCGAGTTGGCCGCGCTGTTGCGGGGCGTGGCCCTGGAGTGGGCGGGGCGCGAGGACGCCGCCGGTCATGATCTCGGGCTGGCGGCTCTGCCCGATGAGCCGGTCTGGGTGGACGGTCAGGACTGGGCGCTGCGCGAGCTACTCGGCAACCTGATCGACAATGCCCTGCGTTACACCCCCGCAGGAACGCGGATCACCCTGGGGCTGAGTATCGACTCTGGCGGTAATGACCCGCGGGGCGGCGAGGCTTGCGTGACGCTCGATGACGACGGCCCCGGCGTGCCGGACGCCGCGCTTGAGCGCCTCTGTCGGCCGTTCGAGCGTGGAGGGCGCCAGGACACCGGCGGCTCGGGCTTGGGGCTTGCCATCGTCGAGACGATCGCTCGGCGCTGTGGCGGCCGCCTGGTGCTTGAGAACCTCACTCCACAAGGATTTGGCGCTCGGCTATGGCTGCCAAGACGGCTTCCACGACGGCTGCCAAGACGGCTTCCACGACGGCTGCCACGACGCGAGGCCGGCGCCGTGGACGAGGACGTTGCATGAGCCAAGCGAAGAGGCGCATCGCGCACCGCTTTGGCGTCGCCCTAGCCCTGGAGCTGGCCCTGGCCGCCTGCCTGATCGTGGCGACGATGGGGGCGGGCGTCATGGCCCTCCTGGGCAGCGCCGCCTGGGCAGGCGCAGCGTCCAACGCGCCGGAGGCGGCCGGCGAGAACCACGTGGTGGTGTCGGCGGCGCTGGATGAGGAGGTCGTAGCCCCGCTATTGGCGGCCTTTCGTGCGGCCTACCCGGAGATCGCGCTGGACTTCGAGGATCGCTCGACCCTGGACGTCGATCGCAGCGTCGTGGCGGACGACCCGCCGCCGGATGTCGTCATCAGTTCGGCGATGCCCTGGCAGATGGCGCGGGTCAATCAGGGCCTGGCGCGGCGGCTCGACAGCCCCGAGGCAAGAACCTGGCCCGAGTGGGCCAAGTGGCGCGATGAGGTCTTCGGCTTCACCTTCGAGCCGATCGTCATGGCCTACCGGCTCGACCTGTCGCGCTACATGCTGCCGCCTCAGACCCACGCCGACCTGCACCAGTTGCTGGCCACGCAAGGTGAACGCCTCAACGGGCGAGTGACCACCTACTCGCCGCTGACCAGTGGTATCGGCTATACCCTGCTGCAGCAGGATGCGCGGTATTCGTCGCGCTTCTGGGAGCTGGTCGCGGCCATGGGCGCCGTCGGGACTCACCTGGAGGGCAGCACCAGGGCGATGCTGGAAGGGCTGAGCGCAGGACGCTACTGGCTCGGCTACAACCTGCTGGGGTCCTACGCCATGGTCTATGCACAAGACCACCCGGAAGTGATCGTCCAGGTGCCCACCGACTATTCACTGGTGATGATGCGCATGGCCTTCATCCACCGCGATGCCCCGCATCCACGGGCCGCCGCAACCTTCGTCAACTTTCTGCTGAGCCACGCAGGACAGCGCGTGCTGGCCGGACAGACGCCCCTATTCAGCGTGCGACCCGGGGTGGTCGGCCCCTACACCGCGGCGCGCCTGCGCGATCAGGTCGGCGAGCGCCTGTATCCGATTCCCCTGAATGCCTCGCTGCTGGCGTTCGTCGATTCGGCGCGTCGGGCGGCCTTTATGGCGCGGTGGCGTGATCAGTTTGCCAAGGCGGCTCGCTGAGCGCATCGATGCCAGTCCCTGCCCGGGCTCACCCCATCGCCAGGTTGCTTGATACGGGTCAGGCGACTTGTGTGGCGATTGCGAGATGCTTGGCGGTTGCCGTGAATGATGAACCAGACCAGCGCCTGAGCGCTTCTGCTGCTTGGGCCTGTCACGACGTGCGGGTGCCGTCGGCGGCGCCTTATTGTCGTTCGTCTGCGGAGGGCGCTCACATTCAAGCCGCGTTCGAGGCCACACCCTTGGTTGGTAGATCGATGCGCCGAGACCGGCCCCGCGTCGGGGTCGCCTGCCCCATAGCATAAGGATATCCCGATATGGCAGCCAGGCGTCGAAGCGCCGCGATCGTCTGCGCCGTCATGGTGATGGCTCTCGGCTTCGCGTCGAGCGCAAGAGTCATGGGCGCTGGCAGCCATTGCACATCGTCGCCGGGGGCGGTTCAGGTGACCCTGAGCAGCGCCAATATCGGGGCCGATGCCGTGGGCACCGAGTTTGGCGGCCATTACGGCGCGTCGCACGCCTTCGATTGTTACGTTCCGGCCAATCGCGCGGGGCAGGTGGTGATCAAAGTCGGGACAGCGTTGAGCGGGGCGACCCACTCGGGGACCCATTACGACTTTGCCACCAACCTTGCCGGCATCAGCCTGCGCCTCAGGATCACCAGCATCGGGGCCAACACGGGCTTCTACAGCAATGGGTTTGAAGTCCGTCCCAAGGCGGGTAACACCAAGGTGGTCTGGAGCTACGACTGGACACTGGTGAAGAGCGCCGAGACGGCCCAGGGCGGAAGGCTCGATGCACGCACGCTCATCGCGAGTATCGGCTGGGTGGACCTTGGCGCCACCGGCTTCAGTGTGTTCCACAACGCCTCGCTCAGCTATGGCGGCGGTGACCGGGTTACCCTGAATAGCTGCAGCCTCGAAACGCCGGCCCTGGCGGTGGACATGGGGGAAATATCGATCGGTGATCTCTCGGGCGTCGGTTCGACGGGGCAGGGCAGCCTGACGACGATCACCATGAACTGCCCATCGGGCACCGCGATGCCCATCGGCTTTTCCATCGACGCCGCCAATAGTGCCGAGGCGATCGATCGGTCTCAGGGTATCGTCGGCCTCAGTCAGGGGGCCACGGCGTCGGGCATCGGCTACCAGGTCAGCGATCCGCTCACCGATCAGCCGATCGTCTTTGGCCACGAGGTGGTGCGCACCAAGGCCAGCGCGGCAATGTCCTTCGGCATTCCCCTGCGCATCAGACCCTATCAGACCCAGGCCGCCATCACGGCGGGCAGCGCCGATGCCTCGCTGGTATTCACGATCAGCTATCGATGAACGGTGATCACAGACTGTCGATGCCTCCCGGAGCGGGGACCAGCCGATTGGCGATAGGGCTACCCAGCTATTTCGACTCTCCAGCTATTTCAACTATTCAGCGGGTCGAGCCCCGGGATACTCCGACGGTTCGCGGTGGCGATCCTCGTCGGGAGGCTCGGTAGCATTGCCCGAAGGTGTGCCGGGTCGTTATAATGGGCGATTAACTTCTTCCCTCCCTCACCAGCCAGTGGGTGTTGTCGCTTATGCTACGTATGGCCCAAGAAGCACTTACGTTCGATGACGTATTGCTTGTTCCCGGGTACTCCGAGGTCCTGCCCAAGGACGTCAGCCTCCGGACGCGCCTGACCCGCGATCTGTTTCTGAACATCCCGCTCGCCTCTGCTGCCATGGATACCGTCACCGAAGCCCGCCTGGCCATCGCCATGGCGCAGGAAGGGGGGATCGGCGTCATCCACAAGAGCATGGGCATTGCTCAGCAGGCCGCCGAGGTCCGCAAGGTCAAGAAACACGAGAGCGTCATCGTCAAGGACCCGGTCACGGTGAGCCCGAAGGCGAAGCTGGCCGACCTTTTGGCGATGGCCGAAGAGAACGGTTTCTCCGGCTTCCCGGTGGTGGAAGGCGAGGCGCTGGTTGGCCTGGTCACCGAGCGTGACATGCGCTTCCAGCCCAATCATGGCGATAGCGTGGCCGATATCATGACGCCCCGCGAGCGCCTGGTCACCGTGGCCGAGGGAACGCCGCTGGACGTGATCAAGGGCAAGATGCAGGAGCATCGCGTCGAGAAGATGCTGGTGGTCAACGACGCCTTTCACCTGCGCGGCCTGGTCACCTTCAAGGACATCGAAAAGGCGCGCACCTTCCCCAGTGCCGCCAAGGATGCCGATGGCCGGTTGCTCGTCGCCGCCGCCGTGGGCACCGGCCCTGAGACGCCCGATCGGGTGGCCGCCCTTGCCGAAGCGGGCGTCGATGCCATCATCGTCGATACCGCCCACGGCCACTCCCGCGGTGTGATCGACCGTGTGCGCTGGGTCAAGGAACACTACCCGCAGATCCAGGTGGTGGGCGGTAACATCGCCACCGCGGAAGCCGCCAAGGCGCTGGCCGAGGCCGGTGCGGATGCGGTCAAGGTCGGCATCGGCCCCGGCTCCATTTGCACCACCCGCATCGTCGCCGGCGTCGGCGTGCCGCAGATCACCGCGGTGTCCAACGTCGCCGAGGCGCTCAAGCCCTACGATATTCCGCTGATCGCCGATGGTGGCGTGCGCTTCTCCGGTGATCTGTCCAAGGCCATCGCGGCTGGTGCCAGCTGCATCATGGTCGGTGGCCTGCTGGCCGGCACCGAGGAAGCACCGGGCGAAGTCGAACTGTTCCAGGGTCGCACCTACAAGGCCTATCGCGGCATGGGGTCGATGGGGGCCATGTCCCAGACCCAGGGCTCCAGCGATCGCTACTTCCAGAACAAGGACGATGGCGTCGAGAAGCTCGTGCCGGAAGGCATCGAAGGCCGTGTTCCTTACAAGGGCGTGATGAGCGCCATCGTCCATCAGATGATGGGCGGGCTGCGTGCCTCGATGGGCTACACCGGCTGCGCCAACATCGACGAGATGCGCACCAAGCCGGAGTTCGTCAAGATCACCGGTGCCGGCTTCAACGAGTCCCACGTTCACGACGTTCAGATCACCAAGGAAGCGCCGAACTATCGCGTCGGCTGATCCGGCCGCGGTGTTTCGATGTAAGGCCGGCCTGATCCCCGCGCCGACATGACGCAAGGCGAGCTGGAAGTGGCCATGGGCCGCTTCCAGCTTTTCGCTTCCGACCTTCTATTGCTGGTAAGCGCCTCTCAAAGGTAATGCCCGATGACAGATATTCACGCCCACAAGATCCTGATCCTCGATTTCGGTTCGCAGTACACCCAGTTGATCGCCCGCCGGGTGCGCGAGATCGGGGTTTACTCCGAGGTACGCGCCTTCGATATCAGCGAAGACGAGATTCGCGAGTATCGTCCCAACGGCATCATTCTCGCCGGTGGTCCGGAATCGGTGACGGAGCTCGGCTCTCCCAGGGCTCCGGCGTGCGTGTTCGAGATGGGGCTTCCGGTGTTCGGCATCTGTTATGGCATGCAGACCATGGCCGAACAGCTCGGGGGCAAGGTCGAAGGCTCCAACAAGCGTGAGTTCGGCTACGCTCAGATTCGCATCGACGCCGAGACGGCGCTGTTCAAGGACATCAAGGATCACGTCGACGCCGACAGCGGTCGCGGCCTTCTGGACGTGTGGATGAGCCACGGCGACAAGGTCGCCAAGGCGCCCGAGACCTTTCGCGTGACGGCCTCCACGCCGAGCTGCCCGGTCGCCGCCATGGCCTGGGAGGAGAAGCGTTTCTACGGCGTGCAGTTCCACCCGGAAGTGACCCACACACAGCAGGGCCAGCGGATTCTCGAGCACTTCGTGCTCGATATCTGCGCCTCCGAGCGTAACTGGACGCCGGCCAAGATCATCGAAGACCAGATCGCTCGCGTACGCGAGCAGGTCGGCGATCGGCATGTCCTGCTGGGGTTGTCTGGTGGCGTTGATTCCTCGGTGGTCGCGGCGCTGCTGCACAAGGCCATCGGCGATCAGCTGACCTGCGTCTTCGTCGACAACGGCCTGCTGCGCAAGAACGAGGGCGACCAGGTCATGGAGACCTTCGGTCAGCACATGGGCGTGCGGGTGATTCGTGTCGACGCCGAGGACCTGTTTCTCGGCAAGCTCGCCGGCGAAGCCGATCCCGAGGCCAAGCGCAAGATCATCGGCAACACCTTCATCGAGGTATTCGACGAAGAGGCGACCAAGATCGAGGGCGTCGACTTTCTGGCCCAGGGCACCATCTACCCGGATGTCATCGAGTCGGCGGCGGCGAAGACCGGCAAGGCCCACGTGATCAAGTCCCACCACAACGTTGGCGGCCTGCCCGAGACCATGAAGCTGAAGCTGGTCGAGCCGCTGCGCGAGCTGTTCAAGGACGAGGTGCGCAAGCTCGGCCTGGAGCTCGGTCTGCCCTATGACATGGTCTACCGCCACCCCTTCCCGGGGCCGGGGCTCGGCGTGCGCATCCTCGGCGAGGTCAAGAAGGACTACGCCGACATCCTGCGCGAGGCCGATGCGGTCTTTATCGAGGAGCTGCACGCCAGTGGCTGGTACCACAAGACCAGTCAGGCCTTCGCCGTGTTTCTGCCGGTCAAGTCCGTGGGCGTGGTCGGCGACGGTCGCCGCTACGAGTGGGTGATCGCCCTGCGCGCCGTGGAAACCATCGACTTCATGACCGCACGCTGGGCGCACCTGCCTTACGAGCTGCTGGAGAAGGTCTCCAACCGCATCATCAATGAGCTCGAGGGCGTGTCGCGGGTGACCTACGACGTCTCGTCCAAGCCGCCGGCGACCATCGAGTGGGAGTGAGTCCTCGCTAGCACCAGGGCCCGCGCCGTTTTCAGCGTGCGATCATGACAACGACGACACCCGCCACAAGGCGGGTGTCGTCGTTTCGGTCATGGGCTCGTGTGTCGTGCTGCGGCGCATCGTTCAAGGCACGTTGCTGGCCGGCGCCAGGTGATCGCCGGTGTGAGCCTATCCCGCCCCTGACATCGCCCGTGGGCCCAGGTCGGCTGTCGCGCAACGCAACCCGGATCGTCCTTCTTCAACCACTCTCGTCGTAGAGGTCTGCCTTGGCATCTCGCATGACATCTTCGCAGGCGGCCTGCTGAGCGAGCTGTGTCATCAGGCTTTGCGACACGGCGAAGCCTTTGCCGAGGCAGGTGTTGACGTCCTCGTGGCCAATGGCTGGGGTGACACTAAGGTCCAGCGTTAGGGTTCTACTGCTCCCGTCGAGGCGGCCGGCCAAGTCACGCAACTGCCAGGCCAATCGCTCTTTCCAGCTAGCGGATCGTTCTGCTCCTTCGGTCACGCTGAGGGTGCACTGCCATTCCGGTTTATAGACCTTCATGCGAACCTCCTTGCTGGCTTAGCGGGTGAGGTTGTCGTCGAGCACGGACTCCTGTCGTTTCATGGTACTTGCTCCAGCATACTCGCCTGAGCCGAGGTTGCTAGTCCCCCGGCGGAGGGACGAGTGACCCGCGGGGCGTTACCGGGCAATGGCTTACGGCATACCTCGGTTCACCGGTGAGTGAGCACTTGCCGGGGCGCCTTGCCGCAGGAGTCGTCGTTGGCGACACGAGATTCCTGACAGCGTTGTCGCAGCGTCGCCTTGCGGGCGTCCTTCGATGGCGTGAGGCGGTCTACACTTGCTGAGGTCGACAGGGGAGACGGCAATGGCGAGAAAACGCTCATGACCCGTCATGGAGCGGGGGTAGCAGCAGTCTGGGGCCTGCTGGCGTTGGTGCTGGCCATCGGGCTTGGCCCGGTGGCGGAGTCTCTCGACCGGCGAGGCGACCGCTTCGCCCTTCTCGATTATCAGGGCGATGCGGTGCCAACACGAAAGCCGGCTAGTAAGCGCCTACTCTCCGAACAGGGCGAGGTGAGCCTGGGATTGTCTTCCCGGCCGGTGTGGATCGCCATTGAGCTGGCCAGGCGCGGCGAGCCTCATCTGATGTACCTGTCCAATCCGCTGTTACGCAGCGCCAGCCTGTATCGCCGCGACACAGAAGACGGTCAGTCATGGCGCCTTGAGGCGCCTGTCCAGGAGGCCGTTTACCGAGGTGACATGGCGACGGCGCGGCCGCTATTCGAGGTCGAAACGCCGGGGCGCTATCTGCTGAAGCTGAACACTGCCCAGGCATTGCGCTTCACCATCCGCGTCGTCACAGAGGAGGAAATGCACCGCAACTGGCGCGATTTTTTGCTGGGCCAGGGGCTGTACTTTGGCCTGGTCATGGGGCTGGCGTTGTACAACGGACTCCTACTGCTCGGGCTGCGTGATACCAGCTACCTGTGGTATGTGTGCTTTCTGATCGGGTCCGCCGGTTATTTTTTATGCCAGAATGGCCTTCTCTACCGTGCCTTCCCGGAGATGTCCACGGCCACCAATGAAGCCCTGCTATTGACCTCATTGGCCTGGATCTCGGTCAGCGGGCTGCAGTTCTGTCGCCGTTTTCTGCTGCTCGGTCATGAGGACCCGGTCGTGGACCGTGGCATGCTGGCGATGTGGCCATTGGCAGGCGTGGGGGCAGGCTTGGCCTGGTGGTTCCCCGGGTATGTCACGGTGATGTACTTCTCGTTGATCGGTCTGTTGGTCCTGTGCGGCATTCTCGGATCTTCGGTGCGGGCCCTGCTGCGCGGCTTTCGTTCGGCGCGCTGGTTGCTGTTGGCCTGGTCTGCACTGGTGGCCGGCGCCGCCAGTCTGTTGCTCTCCACCTACGGGCTGCTGCCCCACGGATTCTGGAGTTACCATGGCTTCCAGGTGGGATCGGCGCTGGAGTCGGTCCTGCTGTCCCTGGCCTTGGCGGACCGGATCAGCCTGTTGCAGCGCGAACGCCAGGCGCTGCTATCAGAGCAGGCTCGGCTGCATGGCATGAGCTATATCGATGGGCTCACCGGGGTTCATAATCGGCGCTACCTGGATGAGGCCTTGCCGGTGGCGGTGCAGGCTGCCGAGTCCAGCGGTCGGCCGCTGTCGCTGATCATGCTCGACCTGGATAACTTCAAGCGATTCAATGATGGCTGGGGACACGCCGAGGGAGACCGTGCCTTGCAGCATCTGACGGCGGTCATCGATGAAGTGATTCGCGACGTCGACCCGGTGTGTCGTTATGGGGGCGAGGAGTTCGTCATTCCCCTCAAGGAGCGCGATGCGCGCCAAGCCATGGAGATCGCCGAGCGCATTCGCAAGGAGTTGGCGGCATCACCACTGTCACTGCAAGAGGGCGGCGCTGCCTTGTTGACCTGTACCTTGGGCGTCGCCACCAGGCAGCCGGGAGAAACGGCAGCGGCACTGCTGCGGCGCGCAGATCAGGCGCTGTATCGCGGTAAATATGCCGGCCGTGATCGTGCCGTATTGCATTCCCCCGTAGGCTCTGAAGCGCCTTGAGGGGGCCAGCGGTCGCGCTCGCAGTCCGGTTGGGGACCCCAGGTGGTCCGCGCCGTCCAATCTCTTCGACCTTTCTTTGTTATTGCCTAAGGATGGACCATGAAAACGATGCTTCGACTCGCGGTATTGACCACGCTTGCCATGCTGATCGCCGGCTGTGCGCGGCAGTCAGGGGCTCAGGGCGCGGCAGCGCTAGGGGACTTGCCGGCGAGTTACCGCGGGCAATTGGCCTGCGCCGATTGCAAGGGCATTCGCCATGAACTCGCGCTCTTCGATGACGGCGTCTATACCCTGAAACGCGTCTACCTAGGACCCGGGGAAGGGCGGCGCTTTCATGAGCGAGGACACTGGCGCCTCGATGGCGGTAGCACCCTGGTCCTCGACGGTGGTGAGCGCGAACCGAGCCGTTGGCAGGTGAGGCACGCTGCGCTCGTTCGCCTGGATCGCCGTGGTGAGCCCGTCGAAGCGGCGGCTGGGGCAGAGCTTGAGCGCTTGCCCGAGTATCTCGGCGAGCGCCTCGAAGGCACCTATTGGAAGCTGATCGGGCTGAACGGTGAGGATGTGCCGGTCACGTCCGGCGCGGGCAGGGAAGCGCACCTCGTGCTGCACGCGCCTGAAGGGCGCATCGCGGGCGCCACCGGGTGCAATCGTCTGATGGGGAGCTATCGTCTCGATACCGACCGGGTGGCCTTTTCGGGGCTGGCCACGACGCGAATGGCCTGCGCCGGTGCGGCGGCTGATCTCGAGCGACGCTTCGTGGCGGCTCTCGCATCCGCCACCGAGTTCCGCGTGCTGGCCGATCGGCTCGAGTTGTACGATACCGAGGGCGCCGTCGTGGCACGTTTCGAGGTGGTTCACCTGACCTGACGAGGTGGTTCACCTGACCTGGCCTGACCGCCACGCTTTTGGGGCACGCCAGGCACCTGTCTGGTGGCCCAGGGTGGGCACCGGGTCATGAACGGCCACCGGGTCATGAACGGCGCAGCGGCGTCAACGGAGACGGGCGCGCGGTCGACGCTCATGCGCCGGCGTGGCGGCGTGGTATTCGCTCCTCGCCTACAGCGAGGCCGCAGTCGTCACAGGCCGGCTCGCTGAAGACGCGATCGCGGCCGGCGGCCTTGGCGCGGTAGAGCAGGTGGTCGGCCCGATTGATGGCCGTATCGAAGTCTTCGCCAGGAACGAGGGCGGTGACACCGGCACTCAAGGTAACGGGGATACGCAGGGTGCCGTGCACAACCGGATGCTGGTGCAGCCGCTGTCGATAGACATTGATTGCCGGCACAATTTGTTGCACCGAAGCATCGGGGAAGACCAGCACGAACTCTTCTCCTCCCCAGCGACAGACGATATCCGAGGTGCGGAAGTGACCGGTAAGCGTTCGCGCCAGTTCGACGAGGCAGGTATCCCCCGCATCGTGGCCATAGTGGTCATTGATGGTCTTGAAGTGATCGATATCGATGATAGCCAGGCAGCAGGAAAACGACGAGCGTTTCTGGCGTTCGGCCAGCTGCTGCAGGTAGTCGCTGGTAAAGCGGCGGTTGTACAAGCCGGTCAGGGTATCCCGCGTGGCCATCCAGGTGAGGTCTCTCTCCTGTGCTTCGTACATCGATCGAATGATGATGGCGAAGCCAGCCATGGTAGCGACGGAGATGCCCATGTTGACGATCGCTACCGCTTCGGGAATTCGAGACGTCGTAGCGAACCACCCATGAGACGGCGGAGCACTGAGGGAAAGAAAGAGTGCCATGCCGATGAACCCCAGCAAGCCGGCTTTCCAGCGATCGATGTCCGGACAGATGAGGACCAGACAAGAAAGTGGAATCAGGTAGAACTGGAAGGCGCTTTCTTGCCCGGTGATTATCGTCGCCAGTGTGGCATGCAGTGACGCTTCGATAGCGATAAGGTTGACGGCGAAGTTGCGTCTTTTCTGGTGGCTAAGCTTCCAGGAAACGATCCAGGCGGTGGCGCTTGCGATGTTTAGGATGGCCAGAATAGGATATCCGTACCACCAGAAAAGGGGGATGAATGCGGTATGGGCGAAGGCGCCCATCAAGCCCCCCCAATACAACACAAAGTCTTTTCGAAGGCCTTCGGATGGCGTCGCTTTTAGGCGGTATATTAGGCTTTCTTTTTCAGATTCTGACATGAAAAATATCGCTCCCAGTCAGGAGATTGCTTTTCTTCGAAATGCGGATTGCCTTCTGGATTGCAAGTGTGGTTAGCCGGGGGCGCAATGGGAGTATAAGCGCTGGGTTGGGGGATTGCCTATCTGGCGAGGGGGCGATGAGAGTGTGGTCGGGAGCAATAATCGTGTAGCAAGCCGCGTGAGCTGGGCATCTTGTGGGTGACACGAAGAATTCTCTCGAACAAGAGGTGCTCGACGCGGATTAGATTCGACGACAAGTATTCGCCGCGGATGCGGCGAGGTTCCGCCATTGTTCTGCGTGTAAAGTTAAAAGAACGTCGAGGTGAACGTATCGTACGCTCGCAGATCCGTCGTTATCGGTGGGTGGGGAAAGCTACTATGACGGCGGGATAGGAAGGTGGTGTGATCGAGGAAGGCTCGAGGCTAAAGCCCAGGGGCGCTCTTGGTACGGGATTCGTGGTTGAGGAGTCGAGGTCGCGCCTGGGGCATCACTGCTCAATATTGGATGATTCGTGCGGTGAACTTGCGTCGGTCACGATGCGATCACGCCCCTCTGCTTTGGCCCGATAAAGGAGGCGGTCGGCGCGGTTTATCGGCACGTCTACGGTTTCATGAGGAGCAATTTCGGTCACGCCGATACTTAGTGTCAGTTGGAACTCTCCCTTGTCATGCTCGATGCAAAGGTGGGTCAGTTGGCTGCGAAGTTGTTCGATGACCGGGTGAATATCTTCCAGCGAAGTGTTTGGAAAAATGACCAGAAACTCTTCACCGCCCCAGCGGCAGAGAATATCCGAGCGCCGAAAATGTGCCTGCAGCAGGCTGGAAATGCTGACCAGAGACAGGTCCCCCACATCATGTCCATAGCTGTCATTGATGCGTTTGAAATGGTCGATGTCCAACAGCGCTATGCAGCAGGGCGCTGGCTCGCGCTGGCGCTGAGCCGCGAGCTGATGCAGATAGTCGCTAGCGAAGCGCCGGTTGAAAAGGCCTGTCAGGGCGTCGCGGGTGGCCATATGGGTCAGACGGCTTTCCTGCATCTCGAAGACGAGCCGAACACTGATGGCGAAGCCGACCAGGATGAACAGCGCCGAGGCCACCAGAACGTGGTAGAGCGGGCCGGGCAACGTCGGCAACGGGCCGGCGATGTCGCCCATCAGGTCCTCGTCGAGCAGGATGAACAGTGTCATCAGGCACAGTCCCAGTATGGCGGACTTCCACCGCGCCAGATTGGGGCTGATGGTCACCAGGCAGGCGATGGGCACAAGGAAGAAGTGAAAGCCCGAGGCGGCGCCGAGCAAGAGGGTGGCGAGGGTGGCATGCAGGGCCGTTTCACCGGCGATCAGATAGATGGCGCGGTTATAGTGCGCCGCGCGATTGGCCAGCCACGCGGCCAGCCAGATCGCTACGCTGACGACGTTGAACACCGCCAGCAGGCTCTGGTCCAGGCGCAGGAATACGAGGATGAAACCGACGTGTGTCAGTGCACCGAGCAGGCTCGCCAGGTGGATCAGAATGTACTTGCGGAAGTCTCGCCCGTGTACCAGCGCTGGCTTGCTGCTCGGGAGATGAGCGGTGAAAGACGACTGGGGCATGGGGAGGCACTCCTTGGGGGATCTTGGCACCGCGCTCCATCGCGATGACCGTGAGTCGCGTCACGGTCATCGCGATGGAGAGGGGAATGCCCGGAGCGTTGTGGCGGGTCTGACACCTGGAAGGCGTCCCCTGAATAGACATTAGCAGATTTGCAGGATAGGACAGGCAGGGCACCGACGCCGGACGGGCGCCGGTAAACGCAGCGTGAACGCTGTCGGTCAGGCGAGCTCGGCGCTGTGGTAGACGTTCTGCACGTCGTCAAGCTCGTTGAGCATGTCCAGCAGTTTCTCGAATAGCGCCAGGTCATCGCCTTCGAGTGCGGTGGTCGCCTGGGGCAGAAACTGAATTTCGTCGAGATCGAACTCGACTTCGCCGAACGCCTGCTGGAGCGCCTGGCGTGTCTTGGCGTAGTCCGTTGGCGGTGCGTAGACGGTGATCTGGCCGTTTTCGCTCTCGATGTCGGTGACATCGACGTCGGCTTCCATCAGCGCTTCGAGGGCCGCTTCTTCGTCCTCGCCTGGGTAGGCGAAGATGGCCAGATGATCGAACATGTGGCTGACGCTGCCCGGCGTGCCGATCTTGCTCTTGGTCTTGGTGAAGCAGGCACGGACGTCGCCGAAGGTGCGGTTGGGGTTGTCGGTCAGACACTCGACGATGACCATCGCATTGCCCGGCCCGAAGCCCTCATAGCGGGCTGGGGAATAGTCTTCGCCGCCGACACCGGAGGCCTTGTCCAGGGCCTTGTCGATCACGTGTCCGGGCACCTGATCCTTCTTGGCGCGATCGATAAGGCCGCGCAGGGCGAGGTTGCCGTTGGGGTCGACTCCGCCTGACTTGGCGCAGACGTAGATCTCGCGTCCGTACTTGCTGTAGACCTTGGTCTTGGCGGCGGCCGTCTTGGCCATGGATTCCTTGCGGTTCTGGAAGGCCCTACCCATTGCGTTGTCCTGTTGCTTGATGTCGTTGCGAAACGGCAGTGAGGTGAAAAGATGAATGACCAGATGTGGCTCGATTCTACGAAACCGTGGGCGCAGCGAACAGTTTTTCTTCGGCTGACGCTGACCCAATGCCGAACTTCCTGAGGCGGTGCAAGGCTCGGTGATCCGCCATCACGTCTACACTGTGGGAATTCTCGGGTCGGAGACATGGCGAATGGATCATCAGGCGTATTATCAGGCGCTCGCGGCGTCGTTACAGGGCAGCGAGTTGGCATTCCCCGTTGACGAGTTCGAAGGGCGTCTCGTCCGCGCTCGAGATGCGATGCACAGAGAGGGGGTCGATGCGTTGCTGCTGACGTCGCCGGCGGACATCTTCTACCTGTGCGGCTATCACACCTTCGAAGTGTCGGTCCATGCCGCTCTGGTCGTGACTGCCCATCGTACCTTGCTGCAGGTGGCGTCCATCGAGACGGGGCCCGCGGTGGTCACGGCAAGGGTGGACGAGGTCGTCGGCTATCGCTGGGAAATGCTCGACGAGGTCATCGCGCCCCTGGCCGATGCTCTGAGCGACTGTCGCTCGGTCGCCATCGATGGGGTCTCGTCGGGGTTGCGACACGGTGTGATGCGTCCTCTGCAGTCGCGACTCGGAGGGGAGCGCTTCCACGATCGAGCGTCGGCGTTAATGGCGGGCCTGCGCCTGGTCAAGAGCGACCGGGAACTCGACTGCCTGGCCCATAGCGCCCGACTCTCCGCGCTTGGCCTTGCCGCAGCCATCGACGTGATTCGTCCGGGGATCAGTGACAACGAAGTGGCGGCGGAGGGCGCCAGGGCCATGCTGGCGGCCGGCAGTGAATTCTTCAGTCTGGCGCCGATCGTGACGGCCGGCGCTCGTAGCGGCGTGATCCATGTCAATCACAAGCGTCACGAGATCAAGCAGGGAGAATCCGTGTTTCTCGAATTTGGTGCGGTGTGGCAGCGCTATACGGCACCTATCATGCGCACCGTCTCCCTTGGCCCCCCGAGTCGAGAGATGCAAGCGGCCGCTGATCTTTGTCAGCGTCTGGAGCAGACATTGTGTGATGCGATGCGCCCCGGTGTGGCGTTCGAAGAGGTCGCTGAGCTAGCGCAGCGGGAGTTCGACGCCCAAGGCAATGAGCTGTTTCACTCCGGCGTCTTCGGTTACTCGGTCGGTGCGCAGTTTCCACCGAGTTGGGTAGAGGGCACCGGCTACATCGCCCGCGGGCAGAAGCGCCGGTTGGCCGACAACATGGTCTTTCACCTGCCGCTGTGCCTTCGCTTGCCGGGACGTTGGGGGGTTGGCTTGAGCAATACCGTCAAAATCACCGCGCGCGGCGCCGTGCCGATCACTGAACATGACGGGCGCCTGCTGGTGTTGCGGCAAGAGGCGGGCCCGAGTGTCGAGTGAGCGTCGAGTGAGCGTCGAGTGAGTGTCGAGCTGAGGCGGCGCGAGGGGGAAGCTGAGTGTCGAGCTGAGGCGGCGCGAGGGGGAAGCTGAGTGTCGAGTGAGTGTCGAGCTGAGGCGGCGTGAGGGGGGAGGCTGAGTGTCGAGTGAGCGTCGAGTGAGTGTCGAGCTGAGGCGGCGCGAGGGGGAAGCTGAGTGTCGAGTGAGTGTCGAGTGAGTGTCGAGCTGAGGCGGCGCGAGGGGGGAAGCTGAGTGTCGAGTGAGTGTCGAGTGAGCGTCGAGCTGAGGCGGCGTGAGGGGGGAGGCTGAGCGTCGAGTGAGCCGGGACCCCATGCGGCCGTGCATGGGTCTGTGTGGCCGCTCTGCCACCGACAACGTTGCCCGCCGGGTCGTATTCTCCATCATAGTCGTCGAGTGGGCTGGGCGGGCGTGGCCGTGCGGTACCCTGCCCGTGAGGTGGTACTTATCGCGTCCCATCGCGGTGGGGCTAGCAGGACCATGGCCATCCTCCGGGCTTCCCGGAGAACGCTATCATCGTTCTCGCAGCGGCCGTCATGCCTCGTTATTGCGTGGTGTCGTACATCGTTTTTTTGCGCGGGGGTAGCCTTCGAAACGCGTCGTTGGTAACCCTGTATTGATACATGATGTCTGCGCTTTTATCGCAGAGATTCATCACTATTTCATGTCTGGTATGCGCCTTTCTCTGGCGATGTTTATGTGTTGTACTTGGGATGATTTGGCGCTAAATATGGACCCCGTGTACTTGGGCTTAAGATCCGTTCACGTGGTTGGATGGCCGATGATTCTGAACGGAAATTCACTAGTTTGACGGTTCGAACGTTCGACGGGCCATCGGTGGCATATAACATAGTGGCAAGCAGAGCAGGGGCAATGGTCCAGGCTGTGGTGCTACGCGGTCGTGGGAGCGGACGCGGCGCGGCGCGGGGCGAGGTGCCGGTGTCAGCGAAGGCGTTGACGATTGCTGACGTTCGAGTGAAGGCGTCGGAACCAGGAGAGGTCATGACAGCGCGGCAGGCACACGGACGCGATCCTTCGACACGAGCTCGGCGTGGCGCCTGGCTCCCGGTTGTGCTGTACCTGGTGGCGCTGGTGGCACTCGTGGCGGGCATCATCTGGGTGGCCATGACGCAGTATCACAGCGACCTCGCCAGGTCCGAGGAGCGCCTCACGTCCAAGGGGGAACTAGCGGCAGAATGGATGCTGAGCATGTTCGCTGCCAGTGAGCAGACCCTGGTGGGGTTGTCTCAATTGTTCGATGCGCCCGATCAGTCCCGGGTGCTGGAGCAGTCGGTGGAGGTCAGTGCTTTTTTGCATAGACGCAGCGACAGTCTCGACTTCGTCGATGAACTGCTGCTGGCTTCGCCCGACGGTCATGTCAGCCATGCCTCCAGCCCCGACGTGGATCCATCACTTAGCGTGGCGGATACCGATGTCTATCGCTTTCTTATCGAACACCCCCGTCAGGACGGTGTCCTGTCCACCCTTTACTGGTCGGATCGTGCCGTCGGCTACCGTATTCTGCACCTGCTACGAATACGTGATAGCAGCGGTGCCTTCACCGGGTTGGCAATCGGCAGGATCGATCCCGAGGTGCTGGCTCAGCGGTTGATGGAGCTTGATCTTGTCGAGGGTGAGAGTATCGCCTTGGTGGATGCCAACGGCGACCTGATCGCCAGGCGGCCGGCGATCTCCTTGCGGGTCGGGGAGCCGATTCCTTCTGACGACGAGCATCCCAGGCTAGCGCTGAAGGATGAGCGCACCGCGTACGAGAAGGTGTCGAATCTGGATGGCGAGCGTCGGCTGTTCGTCGCTAGCCGGGTCGGGAGCCGGCCCTTCTGGGTCGTCGTGGGACAGAGCAAGCGCGCAATCCTGGCCGGTTGGACTCAGCGCTTCTGGGCGCTGGTGGTGACCGGAATGCTGGTCGCCCTGCTCGGGTGGTTGTTGTTGCGCTACTTCGTCGCTCAACGTGCCATCGGCGACCGGCTGCGACAGGAGGTGCACGAACGTCGTCTTGCCCAGCAGGATACGCAGTCCCGGGAAGCGCGCCTGCAAGCCCTGATCGGATCCATGCAGGACCTGGTCTTCGTGATCGACGGCGATGGACGATTCACCTACGTCCATGCCAGCGATGAGAGCCAACTGCTGGCACCGCCAAAGCAGTTGATGGGACGCCATTTTCGCAGCGTCCTGCCGGATGACGTCGGCGAGCGGGCCGATGCCGTTCTCGATCGTCTGGGGAAGACTCGACAGCCCCAGCGGTTCGATTATCGGCTCGAGCTAGGCGATGAACTGCGCTATTTTTCGGCATTGTTCAGTCCCTTGGCGGACCAGGACAACGGTCTGGATGGCGTTCTGGCGGTGGTCAGAGACGTGACCGAAGAACGTCAGCAGCAAGCCCAGCTGAGTATCTCGGCGATGGCCTTCGAGACCCATCTCGGCATGATGATCACCGATGAACAGGGCGCGATCCTCAGGGTTAACAAGACCTTTACCCAGATCACCGGCTACAGCGAGAGCGAGATCCGGGGGCGCAATCCCCGTGTGTTGAGTTCGGGTCGTCATGATGCCAGCTTCTATCGCCGTCTATGGACGTCGGTGGTCGAAACCGGTTCCTGGCAGGGAGAGGTCTGGAATCGACGCAAGAATGGTGAAGTCTATCCGCAGTGGCTGACCATCAGTGGCGTCCTGGATGATCATGGGCGGCGCACGCACCTGGTCGCCACCTTGAGTGATATGACAGAGAGCAAGGCCGCCGAACGTGAGATCCATCAGCTCGCCTTCTACGACCCGTTGACCGGGCTGCCCAATCGCCGCCTGATGCTGGAGCGTCTCAATGACGCACTGGTCGCGAGCCAGCGCAACGGTCGTTTCGGGGCGATGTTGTTTATCGATCTGGATAACTTCAAGCGGGTCAACGATACCCTGGGCCACTATTGCGGCGACAAGCTACTGCAAACCGTGGCCAATCGCTTCCAAGCCGTGTTGCGGGACAGAGATACGCTGGCTCGCCTGGGCGGCGATGAGTTTGTGGTGCTGGTGCGCGACCTGGGCACCCACGCAGACGATGTCGTCGAGGTGGCCGAGACGATTGCTCGCAAGTTGCTCGATACCCTGGAAAGGAGTTGTGAGCTGGGTGAGGCTTCGGTCAGCGTGACGGCCAGCGTTGGTATCACACTATTTCGGGATGGCGTGACGACGCTGGATGAACTGCTGCAGCAGGCGGATATGGCGCTGTTCCAGGCCAAGTCGCTGGGCCGTAATGTGGCGTCGTTCTTCGACCCCGAGCTCCAGGCCAGGCTCAAGGCACGAACCCGGCTTGAGGCAGACTTACGCCAGGCTCTGGAACGCGGTGAACTGTTTCTGGTCTATCAGCGCCAGGTCGATGACGCGGGGCGGTTGACCGGTGCCGAGGCGCTCCTGCGCTGGCGTCATCCTGAGCTCGGCCTGGTGCCTCCGCCGGAATTCATTGCCCTGGCCGAGGAGTCGCGACTGATTTCCCGGATTGGCTTGTGGGTCCTGGAGCAGGCTTGCCAACGCCTGGTCGAATGGGGAAAGGATCCCGCGCGGGCATTGCTTTCGCTGTCGGTGAACGTCAGCCCCAAGCAATTCCGAGAGCCGGGCTTCGTCGCGGAGGTCGAGGCGATACTCAAGCGGACCAAGGCGCCGCCTGCACGACTAAAGCTCGAGGTGACGGAGACGCTGTTCGTGGAAGATCGAGACGATATCCGCGTCACGATGCTCAGGCTCAAGGCCCTGGGTGTCACTTTCGCGCTGGACGATTTCGGGACCGGATACTCGTCGCTGTCCTATTTGAAGCGCCTGCCCCTGGACCAGATCAAGATCGATCAGTCCTTTGTGCGTGATGTGCTCGACAACACCACAAGCTCAGCGATAGTCGCCAGTACCATCACCTTGGCCCATAGCTTGAATCTCGAGGCCATCGCCGAAGGCGTCGAGACCGAGGCCCAGCGGGCCTGGTTGATCGAACACGGCTGCACGGCTTTCCAGGGCTACCTGTTCGGCCGGCCTGACGTCGATGGCGTCGACAGCTTTTTTCGCGATCAGGACCCTGGCATAGTCTGACCACGCGGCGGTGGTTGGCGCCCAGGGCGGTGCCAGGCCGCCGCCACGGCCGGACCCCACACGGTACCGTCGCGTGCAACTAATCCCCACCTCGTCCTGAGTGTCGGTCGCTGGATCATGGAGCAACCCAGGTAGCGGCAGGCGCGATGGCTCGGCCGACGGAGAGGTCATGACCCCCTCTTTTTTTATCGACGCCTGGTCCTTTGTAGATGGCGTCACTCAGCTAGCCGAGCCGGAACCCGGTCCGCTAGTGCCCGGTGCCTGGTATCACTTTCAACGTGATCTGGAGGAAACCGAGCATCGATTGGCGCAGGCGGGAATCCCTGCGTCTGCCATCGACAGCGTGCTGGCCGACGATACGCGGCCGCGTTTCGAGTCCCTGGGCAATGGCAACTTCCTGCTGATCCTGCGTGGGGTGAATCTCAACCAGGGGGAGCAGCCCGACGATATGCTCAGCATCCGCATGCTGTTCTATGGCGGGGTGCTGATTTCGACACGCAAGCTGCCTTCCCGCGCCATTGCCGATATTCGCCGAGAGCTTGTCGAAGGCAAGGGGCCCGATGATCTCGGCGCCGTGGTGGTCGAGATCATCGAAAAGCTGCATGAGCGTATCGAAGACTTCGTCGAGCCCTTCGATGCCATCATCGCGGCTCAGGAAGAGGAACCCGATGCCGACAACAGCGTGCTGATGTCGCTCAACAAGCGTCTGATCAAGCTCAGACGCTTCCTCAAGCCCCAGCGCTATGCGCTGGATGCCCTGATCGAGTCGCTTCCGCCGCTACTCAGTGACGATCGCTTCGACCTGGCCAATGCCAGCGATACGGTCCGCCGGATCAACGAATCGGTCGATTTTTACCTTGAGCATATCGGCATGGTTCAGCAATATCAGGCGCATCGGCACACCGAGAAGGTCAATCGCAACACCTACCTGTTGTCGATCATTTCTGGCGTTTTCCTGCCGATCAGCTTTCTGACCGGTCTTCTGGGCGTCAATATCGGCGGTATGCCCGGCGTCGATAGCCCGATGGCGTTTGCCGCGTTCTGCGGCATTATGGTGGTACTGGTGACGGTCGAAATGTGGCTGCTCAAGCGCTGGCGATTCATCTAGGCGCCGGGCTTGCGCCGTGTCGTAGGTTCAGGCCAAGGCGTTGAAGGCGATCGTCCGATGCGACACCCTGATTTGGCCTGATGCGCTGATCCGGTGAGCGTAAACGATCAGGTGTGGTGGAGTAAGGCAGGACGTCCGCTCGACCGCAATATCTCTGTGCTAATCCTTGTTGGCTCAATCAGGAGGGCTGCATGCCCGGCAGTGAAATGGTACCTGGCGGCGGTACGCAAGCGTCGGGGCTGGCGGCGACGCCCGCGCCCCCTTACTACGCGGTGATCTTCACGTCCTTGTTGACGCCCGACCAGCACGCAGACGCTGCCAGCGATACGCCGAGCTACGCGGCGATGGCCGAGCGCATGGTCGCGCTGGCAAGTGCGCAGCCCGGATTTCTCGGCGTCGAGTCGGCCCGCGACGGGCTCGGCATCACCGTATCTTATTGGCAGAGCCTCGAGGCCATCAGCGCCTGGAAGGCCAACTTTGAGCATCGCGAAGCCCAGCGGCTCGGGCACGAGCGCTGGTACGCGAGCTTTCGCACCCGCATCTGTCGGGTCGAGCGAGACTACGGTAGCTAGCCGGACGGATCGCCGAGCTCTTCGCGGGCGGCACGTCGGGCCAGGATGACCCAGCCCAGGCTCGCCAGCGCCACGCCGCCGAGCAGGGCGAACAGGCCGGTGTAGCTGCCGATGGCGCCATGCACAGCGCCCAGCAGCGGCAAGCCCAACAGCACGCCGCTGTAGGTCAGCACCAGGCAGCCGCCGGCGGCATCGGCGACTCGATCGATGGGGGCGAGTCGGGTGATCTCGGCCATGAACACCCCGTTCCAACCCAGCGCCGAAAAGCTCATCACGCAGAGCACGGCAATCACCAGCCACAGCGGCCAGGCCGGCGTCATCAGGGCAATGGTGGCGCCAGTCCCCGCGCTCAAGCAGGCCAGTATCGCCAAGGCCAGCAGGCGGTCGTCGAGCGCATCGCCGACCAGGCCCCAGGCGATGCGCCCGACGATCCCGCACACCTGAATCGCCGCCATCACCAGCCCCGCGGTGACCAGCCCCACCCCGAGATCCTCTACCAGCAGCGCCACGCTGAAGGCCGAGACCGCCAGCTGAATGGCCGAGAAACACAGGCTAAGCAGCGCCACGTAGCGCAGCGAGCGTTGGCGCCATACCACCCGCAGTCCGGCAAGGGGCGTCGTCAGCCAAGGCGTGCGAGGATCACGCGCGAAATCCCACCGACGCCGTCTGGGCTGCAGCATGACGATGCCGGCTAGCGCCGCCAGTGTCAGGCAGCCCATCGCCGCCTGCCAGCCGAGCGCCAGCGCCAGTGGCGGTGCGCACACGCCGGCTAACACTCCGCCGAGAGGTACCCCGGTCTGCTTGAGCGAAAAGACCATGCCGCGGCGCCGGATGGGTGTGACGCGAACCAGCAGCAGCGAGGCCGACGGGTTGGTCAGACCGTAGCCCAGCCCGGCGATCAACGAGGCGATGGCGAAACTCGCCACGCTGGGGACACTCAGTAGCGCCGCGCCGCCGCCGAGCAGGCCGAGCGCGATTTGGCTCACCCGGCAAGGCCCGAAGCGACGGGTCAAGGGACCGCCAACCAGGGATGTCAGCATGGCGCCGGCGAAGATCAGGCTGATCTGGATGCCGACCGTGGCGGTGGAAACGCCGAGCGTTGCCGCGAGCTGCGGCGCAATGGCCGCGGGAAACAGCGCCACCAACGACGAGAAGGCCAGCACCAGGGTGGTGGCGAGCAGGGCAATGCCGGTCTCGCGGCCCCCTCGCTCCTCGCCAGGGGCGTCAATCATGCACGGGGTGCCTCGTCGGCCGCCGCTGCGGCGCTTGGCCCGGGGAGGCGCTGTCGGGGAACGCGGCGCAAGTGACTCTCGGTCTTGGCACCGGGCAGGGTGGCGATGCGGTCTGCGGCCTGCAGCAGTCGAGGCAGGTCGATGCCGGTCGCGACGTTGCCGCCGTCGAGGGCATAGATGAGGTCCTCACTGGCGGTATTGCCGGTGGCGCCGGGGGCGAAGGGGCAACCGCCAAGGCCAGCCGCCGCGGCGTCGAGCGTCGTGGCCCCATGTTGGACGGCGAATAAGGCGTTGGCCACGCCCATGCCGAAAGTGTCATGGCCGTGAAAGGCCCAGCTTAAGGTGTCGGCGGCGTGGCGCTGGCGCAGTTGGGTGAAGTGCTCGGCGACTCGATAGGGCGTGGCTCGCCCGGTGGTATCGCACAGCGCGACTTCCAGGGGTAGATCCGCGGTGATGACCAGGGCGCGCGACAGCACGTCGTCGACCTGCTGCCAGGCGATGGTGCCGTCAAATGGGCAATCGAATGAGGTGGCTAGGTCCAGACGCAGCGCTGTTCCGCCCTGGTCGCGCAGCGCCGCGACCACGCGGGACAACTCGTTCAGCGATTCGGCGACGCTCTGGCGCACGTTGCTCTGGTTGTGAGACTCCGACACCGAGACGACGAAGACCAGCTCGCTGACACCGTGCTCAAGGGCCAGTTGTGCCCCCTTGAGGTTGGGCACCAGGGCCGAAAAGCGTACGTCCTTGCGGTGGGCGAAGGCGCGCACCAGCTCACCGGTGTCGGCCATCTGGGGAATAGCCTTCGGGCTGACGAAGGAGCCGATTTCCATGCGTGTGATGCCTGAGTCCAGCAGCGCCTGGATACAGGCCTTCTTGTCCTTGGTGGGCAGCGGATCACGGATCGATTGGAAGCCATCGCGAGGAGCGACTTCGACGAGTTCGACGCGGGCGGGAGGCGACAGCGGGGATGAGAGGGACATGCATGGCTCCTGATCGTGGAAGGTTTGGCGACTGCTGGCCAGGCGGTGGTCGGGTGCCTGTCGACAGGAGCGGCGCCTTGGCTTGTAACGTTGTGCCGGCACCGCGCGAGGCCGGTGTTTGGTGTTCATCTGGCTAGCGTTTGGCTGTCTGGCGTTTGGCTGTCCAGCACTCAACGGCCTAGCACTCGGTTGTCTGGCGCTCAACGGTCTGGCGTTCAACTGTCTGGCGTTCAACTGTCTAGCGCTCGGCTGTCTAGCGTTTACTACAGCGGGGCATCCTCGTGGGTCTCGGCCGCGTCTGGCGGCGCCAGCGGGGCGCCCCGCGTGACACTGGCGAGGGTGTCGATCAGAAACTGCAGGCCGAGGGCGGCGAAGCCGATGGGCATCAACGCATAGGGAATCACCATTGGCGTGCCAAGGGCGCTGGAGACTCGCTCGCCGTACTCGTAGGCCTGGGCGGCCATCAGTGCGCCGCGCCACGTCAGAATGGCGCAGAACAGCACGCCGGCCAGGCCGGTGGCGACTTCCAGCGCGCGCTTGAGTCCAGCGGGCAGCTTGTCCTTGAAGAAGGTGATGCGAATATGGGCGTCGAAGCGCTGGGCCTCGGCGGCCCCCATCACCGCCAGGTACACCAGCAGGAAGGAGTTGATCTCCAGGCTCCAGTGGGTCGGGGCGGCGAAGGCATAGCGCATGATGGTGTCGTAGCAGATCGACACCATCATGAACACCAGCACCGCCATGGCGGTCAGGCGCAGGACGGCGAGGACGCCGTCCCAGCCTTTCAGCGCGATGCAAGCCGTGGTGTGAGCGCTCATGATCGTGCTCACGCCTTGCCAAGGGCCAGGGCGATGGCTCGCTCGCCGACGTCCGCGCCGACCTCGCCCTTCCATTCTTCCCAGATCCGGTGGGTGGCCTCATTGAACGCCGCCAGGTCTTCGTCGCTTGGGTCGACCACCTCGACGTTCTCGGCGCGCACCTGGGGCCAGTACTCGTTGGGGTAGATGTCGTCGTTGCAGTGACTGATGAAGTTCGTGTCGTACCACTGGGCGGCTTGGGTCAATATCTCGCGACTGGCGTCGTCGAGGCCGTCCCAGCGATCGCGCAGCATGAAGGGCGCGACCGAGAAGCCGGTGATCGGTAGCTGATAGCAGACGCTGACCTGCTCTTGCAGGCTGCGCCCGATGATGGTCGAGATATTGAAGACCCCGGCATCGACGGTGCCGCGCTGCAGCGCCATGTAAGTCTCCGACGAGGGGATGCGCACCGCGCCGATATCGTAGGCCTCCAGCGCCGAGGTGGCTTCGAAGCTGACCACGCGAACCTTCTTGCCGCGTAGCTGCTCGAGTGAGCGCACGGGACTCGCCGCGGTACTCCAGATGTATTCGGGCTCGAGGATGCCGCCGCCGGAGGTCAGCATGTAGAGGTTTTCCTTGGCCAGCTCCTCGTTGATCAGCGTGAACAGCGGGCTACCGAGTGCCAGCCGCTCGGGGTTGCGATACAGCTCTCCGACCACCCCGGGCAGCCCGGTGATGCCGAGTATCGGCAAGGAACGGGTAATGTAGGAGGTGGTGTGAAACATGAAGTCGATGTTGCGTGAGCGCAGCGCGGGAAGCTGCTCATCGACCTTGAGCAGTTGGCCCGAGTCGTAGAAGTCGACCTCCAGGGCATCCCCGCCGTTGTCGCGCAGAAAATCGACGAAACCGGCGGAACCGTAGGTCAACGCCTTGTAGGACGGCGGCAGGTAGGTGACCCCGGTAAAGGTCTGGGCAGCCTGGGCCGGTCGCGATAGCAGCGAGCCGGTGCCGAACAGGGTGGCGCCGGCGCAGGCGCCGGCGGCGGTCTTGAGGACATGGCGACGGGTTAAGGTCATGGCAGGGTTCTCCGTTTGTTGTCGTTGTCGTTTCCAGTCTTGTCGCTTGGGGTATGGCCGGCGCTAGCGCCGTGGTTATGCTGTTTCGGTGGCCAGGTGGTGCTGGCGCCGGCCTTTTCACGGTCGGCGACGGGCGGCCATCGGCCAGGCAGCTCAGTGCATCAGGCCCGGCAGCCAGAGGCTGATCGCCGGGAACAGCACGAACAGCATCAGTACCGCAAACTGCACCGCCACGAAGGGCAGGGCACTCTTGATGATCTCCTCCACCGAAAGCTCCGGGCACACTCCGCGCAGCGCGTAGAGGTTCAGCCCCACCGGCGGGGTGATCACCGCGATCTCCAGGTTCAGCACCAGTACGATGCCGAACCACAGCGGGTCGTAGCCCATGCTGATGATCAGCGGCAGCAGCACCGGGGTAGTGACCACGATCAGCGATACCGCATCGACGATCATGCCGAGCAGGATCAGCAGCCCCATCACCGCCAGCAAGATGGCCCAGTCGGGTAGGCCCGAGGCGGTCAGGGTCTCGGTCAGAAGCTGCGGCACCCGCACCATGTTGAGATAGTCACCGAAGATCTTGGCGCAGCCGATGATCAAGAGGATGGCGCCGCTGATGCGAGCGGTGCTGATCAGGAGTCGGCCGAAGCTCGCCAGGGTCAGGCTGTTGAAGATCAGCGCAGCGATCACGAAGGCGCCGAAGGCGCCGATGCCGGCGGCCTCGCTTGGCGTGGCGAGGCCGGAATAGATCGAGCCGAGCACGACCACCACCAGCAGTGCCGCGTGCCAGATATTGGCCAGGCTCGCGAAGCGTTCACGCCAGCTGAAGCGTTGCTCCGTCCTGGGGGCATCGGCAGGGCGCAGGCTGACGCGAACGAAGATGAATAGCGACAGGGCGAGCGCCAGGACCACGCCGGGGACGATGCCACCGATGAACAGGTCCGCCACCGAGACGCTGGCCACGGCACCGTAGATGATGAACGGCACGCTCGGCGGAATCAGCATGGCCAATGCCCCGGCGCTGACCACCGACCCCGCCGCCAAGGATCGACTGTAGCCGCGCTCGAGCATCTGCGGTACGGCAATCGACCCCACCGCGGCGACGCCGGCGAGACTCACGCCAGAGACCGCGCCGAACATCGCCGAGGCCCCCACAGACGAGATCGCCAGGCTCCCCCTGAGCCAGTTGAGCCACTTCACCGCGGCCTGAAACAGATTGCTGCCGACCGGCGTCGCGCCAAGCAGGTTGCCCATCAGGATAAACAGCGGCAGGGCGATCAACTCGAAGGCGTTCAACTGGCCGAACAGCGACGAGGGCGCGAAGAAGAACGCCATCGAGCCCCGCGCCATGTACAGACCGAGCAGTCCCGACAGGCCCAGCGCCAGGAAGATCGGCAGGCCAGCGACGATCAGCAGCACCAGGGCGCCGAGGACGAGAAGAGGTTCCATGCGCAGGCTCCGTCAGGGGGGCGTCAAAGGATGGCGCTCAGGCGCAGCGCCGCGATGCTGGCGTCGTCCATGGCCAACCAGTCCTTGAGCACGCTGTCGGTGTGCTCCCCGAGTGCCGGGCCGACGTGGCGAACGCGCCCGGGTGTCGCGGATAGCCGCGGGAAGACGTTCTGCATCGGCAGCGGCGCACCGCGTCGGTCGGTGACCTCGACGATGGCCTCGCGGGCCTTGATGTGCGGGTCGTCGAGCATGTCCTTGGCGGTGTAGACCAGCCCCGCGGGGACGCCCGCGTCCGCCAGCAGATCGACGATCTGCTGGGCGTCGTGATGGGCGGTCCAGGCCGCTACCAGGTCGTCGATGGCGGCCTGGTTGTCGCCTCGGGCACGGTGGCTGGCGTAGTCCGGATGATCGGCCAGGGTCGGTTGCCCCATGGCCTCGCACAGGCGCCGGAACACGCTGTCCTGGTTGGCCCCGATGATGACCTCGCGGCCGTCCCTGGCCGGGTAGGCATTGGAGGGGGCGATGCGTGGCAGGAAGCTGCCGCTGCGCTCGCGGATCTTGCCGGCCCGGGCGTAGTCGGGAATCAGACTCTCCATCATCGCCATCACCGACTCGAAGATGGCGCTGTCGACCACCTGGCCGCGGCCGGTGCGTTCTCGTTGGTGCAAGGCGATCAGTGCGCCCATGGCGCCGTGGACCCCGGCCAGGGTGTCACCGAGCGAGATGCCGACTCGTACCGGGGGGCGGTCGGGGTAGCCGCTGACATAGCGCAGGCCGCCCATCGCCTCGCACACCGAGGCGAACCCTGCGCGCGAGGCGTAAGGACCATCCTGGCCGAAGCCGGTGACTCGCACCATGATCAGGCCCGGGTTGTCGGCACTCAGGGTGGCGTAGTCGAGCCCCCAACGTTCCATGGTGCCGGGGCGGAAGTTCTCGATTACCACGTCGGCTTCGGCGGCCAGGCGGCGCAGCAGCGCCTGGCCGTCGGGCTGGCGCAGGTCGAGGGTCAGCGAGCGCTTGTTGCGCCCCAGCACGTTCCACCACAGCGGGTCGCCGTCGGCGTCGGTCTGGCCCCACTGGCGCATGGCATCGCCCTTTCCGGGGGGCTCGATCTTGACCACCTGGGCGCCGAAGTCGGCCAGTACCTGACCGCAGTAGGGACCGGCGATCAACTGGCCGAGTTCCAGTACCTTGAGGTCATCGAGGGGAAGATCGGCGAAGAGTTCGTTCATGGCAGTGTCCGAGAAAGTGGGGTCAAGGGTGATGGGGCGAGGCCGACGGTTGCACGGCACAGAGCGGCGCCGACCGGCGCTGGCCGAAGAGACGCTTGCGCATTGACGGTATCGGCGCGAGGCACCGCGACGAGGTGGATCGTTGCCAGGGTAGGGCGCGGCTCATACGGAGACCTGCGTGCCGTCATCGGCGCTACCGGACACGCTGAGATGAAGCTCTCGCGATGCCAGCAGATGCGCGCGCATCACGCTTTCGGCCCAGGCGCCGTTGCCGGCTTCGATGGCGCAGAGCATCTCGCGGTGGTGGCGCATGCTGCGGATAAGCGCCTCGCGGTCGTAGGACGAGAAGTTGCGCCGGATCACCGAAGTGCGCACCACGCCCTCGAGGATCTGCGCCAGGCGCTGGTTGCCACCGGCCTGGATCAGCATGCGATGGAACTGGTGGTTCAATGAGGCCAGCTCGCTATGGGCGATGGCGGGCATCTCCCGGCACGAGGTCAAGGCTTCCATGCGATCGGCCAGAGAATGCAGGTCGGCCAGGGTCCCGGCGTCGATCTGACGGCAGGCCATGTGCACGGCCATGGGCTCCAGCACCAGGCGCAGTTCGAAGACCTCCTGGGCGTCCTTCTCGGTCCAGGCGCAGACGCGGGCCCCCTGGTGGGGCATCGCTTCGAGCCAGCCTTCCGAGACCAGTTCGCGCAGGGCTTCACGCACCGGCGTGCGGCTGACATCCAACTCGGCGGCAACCGCCGCTTCGCGAATGAACTCGTGGGGCCGGTAGCGGCCTTCCAGGATGCGCTGCTTGATCGCCTCATGGACCTGGGCGGTGGCCGTGCGGCTCGGTGTTGTCGATGTCGCAGTCAACGTAAGAGAATCTCGGCTATTGCATACAATACTCAGCGTAGATCCCGTTTGTTCGGTTGAAACTTAGACTTTATGTCGAGATCGTATGCAATTTGTGCCCTGTGGGGGTGGGCGAATCGGCTGGCCGCACTCGATGGCCACCGAGACAAGCCGGTTCGGTGGCGTCGGCGAGGGACGCGGCAGGTCGCGGCAGGTCGCGGCAGCCCCAGGTGATTGGCGGCGTGTGCGGGGCAGATGAAGAGGGCGAGGGCTGGATGACCAGGACTGACCAGGGCTAGCGGGGCTTGTCACGGTTTACCAGGACTAGCGGGGCTCGTCAGGGCTTGAACGGATCACCAGGGCGAGTGCGGACACGGTGGCTCGAGGCGGTCTGCGATGACTCGACGGGAATGGGACGGCCCCCGCCGAGGGCCTCGCCGTCCAGCGACCCGGGGGCTTCCCCGCAGGATCGCGTCGCTGGCGTATCATCGCCAGTGGCGCCGATAAGACCGCGAGGCGATAGCGAGGCGAGTTTGAGAGGTGGTGCCGATGAGCGGAGTCGAACCGCTGACCTGCGCATTACGAGTGCGCTGCTCTGCCAACTGAGCTACATCGGCGGCCAGGTGATGATAGCGAGGTGCCCCGGGCAGCGCCAAGGCGGCGCGGTACTGCTACCCGGAGGTGCATAGTCGTCCCCGGCGTTGCTGGACGCATGTTGTCTGGGCGTAGGCCGCCTGACCCTAGGTAGCGGCGTGGGCGCTAGGTCTTGGCCGCGTCGCGTAGTCGCGTCAGGCCTTCCTGGGCGCTGGAGGCAACGAGTCGGCCGGCGCGGTTGTAGATGCTGCCGCGGGCGAGGCCGCGGGCGCCACCGGCCCAGGGGCTATCCATGTCGTACAGTAGCCAGTCGTTGACCCGGACGTCCTCGTGAAACCACAGCGAATGATCGAGGCTGGCGATCTGCAGGCCGGGGTCGCCGAAGCGGATGCCGTGGGGAACCAGCGACGTCGTCAACAGGTTGAAGTCGGAGCTGTAGGCGAGCAGATAGCGATGCAAGGCGGCGTCGTCCGGAAGCTCCCCCTTGAGCCGGAACCACAGCCGCTTGCGCGCCGGCTGGCCGGGCTCGGCGCTGTCCTCGAGGTGGCGAAACTCGATCGGATGACCGGGAAAGCGCATGATCTCGGCGTCGTCATCCAGGGCATCGGCGCCGGGCAGCGACGGCATGGCGACCTGATGGTCGAAGCCTGGCTCCTCGCCGTGGAAAGAGGCGCTGCAAAAGAAGATCGGGCGCCCCTTCTGGATGGCGGTGATGCGTCGGGTGGTGAAGCTGCCGCCGTCGCGCACCCTGTCGACCTGATAGACCACCGGCAGGGTGGCGTCGCCGGGACGCAGGAAGTAGCCGTGTAGCGAGTGCACTTGACGTTCGGCATCGACGGTCTGTGTGGCGGCGGACAGCGCCTGCCCGAGCACTTGGCCGCCGAACAGCTGCGGCAGGCCCAGGTCCTGGCTGCGTCCGCGGAACAGGTTCTCTTCCAGCATTTCCAGGCCAAGCAGGTCAACGAGGCCATTCAAGGCGTCGGACATGGGCGGTATCCTCCTTCACACTGAGCCCCATGGCACGGGGCATGGGGCCATCGGGTATCATACGAACGTTTAACGCATTCTACGGGAGTCGGCGCGCATGCGCAGTGATGAATTCTACATGCATCGAGCGTTGGAATTGGCGCAGCAGGCGGCGAAGGCCGGTGAAGTGCCGGTGGGCGCGGTGGTGATCGATGGCGATGGCGAGATCGTCGGGCGTGGGTTCAATGCCCCGGTGTCGCGTCACGACCCCTGTGCCCACGCCGAGGTTGAAGCATTGCGTGACGCCGGCGAGCGGCTCGGCAACTATCGCCTCGAGGGCTGCACGCTCTACGTCACGCTGGAGCCCTGTCTGATGTGCACCGGCGCGATCATCCATGCCCGCATCAAGCGGCTGGTCTATGGCGCCGCCGAGCCACGCAGCGGCATGGTCGAGTCGAAGGCCAACCTGTTCGCCCAGCCCTGGTACTTTCATCGCGTCGAGGTCAACGGTGGCGTTTTGGCCGGACGCGCGGCGACCCTCTTGAAGGTGTTTTTCGCCGAACGCCGCTCACACGGTGATGCCTCCCGCTAGTCCGCCATCATCATCGCTGGCGGGACGCCCAGGCGCGACGCAGACACGGTTGCGGCCATCACGCTTGGCCGCGTAGAGCGCGACGTCGGCGCGTTGGGTGAGGGCGTCCATCCGCGGTCTGCCAGCGATCTGAAGGGCAACGCCGATGCTGACCGTCAGTGGGGTGCCATCGGCATGGGCCAAGCCCGCGTGGCGTATCGCCAGGCGGATCTTCTCCGCCATCGCCAGGGCGCTTGCGTCGCTGCTGTCGGCCAGCAGGGCCACGAACTCTTCACCACCCAGGCGCCCGAAGATGCCGGCCGAGCCTACCGCTGCGCGGCCCACCGCGGCGATCCGAGCCAGGACGCGATCCCCCTCGGCGTGGCCCAACTGGTCATTGACGAGCTTGAAGTGATCGATGTCCACCAACAGCAGGCCGATCGGCAGCCGTTGCCCGAGGGTCGCGGCGTAGGCGTGCAACTGGCGTCGGTTCGGTAGCTGCGTGAGGTCGTCATGGTCGGCAAGCCACGTCAGGCGGCGCTGAAGCCGGCTGCTGCGGCGAACCTCTCGGCGTAGTTCGACGTTGGCGTGACGAATGGAGCGATGCTGCAAGCGCATCTGATGGCGATTGAACAAGACCAGGTACAGCAGGTAAGCGAGAACGAGCCCCGCGCACAGGGTGATGGGCCCGAGGCGGCTGCGTAACCCCAACAGCAACTCGGTCGAGGGGCGCAGGGTCAGCGTCAGCGGTTCGCCGAAGAGGTCGATGGGGCTGTCGATGTCCCAGGGGCCAGGGTGGCCATCCAGGGGCCAGGTCTTGAGGGCTTTTCCCTCACGCAGCAGGCTAACCTGCAACGGGTTCTCGCCATGCTCAGGGGACAGGTAAAGGGCGTCGAGAACGGGCGGCAGGGCGACGACCATGCCGACGACGCCGATGACCTTGTCCTGTGGGCCGATGATCGGCAGGTACTCGAGAAAGCCTGGCATCCCTTGTACCAGCGTGAGCAGAGACGAATGCCGTTCTTCGCCGCTGGCGATGGCAGCGTTCAGCAACGTGTTCAGCTCGAGCGACGGGTGTAGTTCTTGGATCGATGTGCCGACCAGGGAGGCCTGCGCAGGCGCATCCGGGTAGACCCTGACGATCTGGCCGTCGGGGGTCAGGAACTCGAGGTTCAGCAGATAGTGAAAGTCACGATGATAGAGCCGCGCCATTTGTCGCCAGTGGCGGCGAGACGGCGTCTGGGCGTACAGGCCCCAGATCGCGGCGAACCGGCGCATGGCCTCCTGATGGGAGGCGAGCTCCAGCGACAGGCCACGGGCCATGGCGGCGGCCTCTTTGGTGCCCTTGGCCACAAGTGCTCGGTCGGCCTGGGATTCCTGGATCTGCCACAGCCATAGCGTGGCCATGACAAGGCACAGCGATGGCCACAGGCCGCGGGTGATGCTCGTGGCCGTATGTTGCCAGCCCTTGACCACGCCAATGAACTGCGCGATCACCAATAGCGCAAGCACCAGGGAGAGCGGAATATCGTGGCTATTGAGCAGGGGAGACGACGGTATCCAGCGACTCAGGGTCATCTGGTCGAGAACGAGCAGTAGGGCCGACAGGGCCTGGAGCAAGGGCACCCCGAGGCTCGACCGCGTTCGCGCCAGCAGGCCCAGGGACAGGGTCAGCATCACCAGCAGCTCGAGCAGTGCCGGGCGCCAGTCGAGAAGGTCGCTCCCCGCATTCAGCCGCTCCACGATGGTGTAAAGATGCGCCATGGGAAGCCATGCCTCGGGAATCAGATAGGTCGCCAGAGCGCCGAGCAAGGTCAGGGTCACCGGCCACAGGATAAGCGCGCTTGTGAGCACACCGTGGCGGTACCAGGTCAGCTGGGCACAACCGATCACAATGGCCAGGCCGAGGGACGGGGTGCGGCCCAGGTGGTCGGCAGCCGGGACGGTTGGCAGCAACAGGGCCGCCAGTGCCAGGACGGTGGCAATAGCGCTTAACCACTGATGGAGGGGCGGGTGAAGCCCCTTCGGCAGACGCCTCGAGACGGCTTGCATGATGGCCTCATGACTCGTGCGCGGCAGAAATGCCGATGGCGAGCGCGGTGATGGGAACGATGTGACCACCATACGATTCGTGCCGAGAAGGCGCGCACGAGCGCTTGGCCGAGCCGCTATTCGAGTGCGGAAGGTTGACGGAGGTCAGTCTTGGGGGGTGTGAAGGCGGCTGCTCGCTCGGCGCCGAGGGCTTCTGCTGTCGGCGCTGAGGGCTTCTGCTGTCGGCGCTGAGGGCTCTTGTTGTCGGCGCCGCAGGCGCCCGCGGTCGAGCCAGGGGCTGGGCGCTAGCCTTCGAGGGCGACGATGACCCGATTGCGCCCGGCGCGCTTGGCCTGATACAGCGCCGCGTCGGCGCGCTTGAGCAGATCCTCCTGCACCAGGACGCCGGCGTCATGGGTCGCGACGCCGATACTGACGGACAGCGGGGAGCCATCGGCGTGCTCGATGCCGGAGGCGAGTGCGGTTTGACGCAGCGTCGTGGCGATTTCGGCGGCGCTTGCGGACGCCCGGTTGGGGAGCAAGACGATGAACTCTTCGCCGCCATAGCGGGCGAACATGGCGTCCGGCGGCATCGCGTCGCGCCCCAACTCGGCAAAACGCGCCAAGGCGTGGTCGCCATACTGGTGGCCGAGGCGGTCGTTGATGCTCTTGAAATGATCGATGTCGCATAGCAGTACGCTGAGCGGAAGCGTCGCGGCCTGCTCTCTCAGGGTGGCCAGGAACAGGCGGCGATTGGGCAGGCCGGTGAGTTCGTCGTGGCCGGCCAGCCACTCGACCTCGCGCTGCAGGTGGGTACGGGTGCGAACCTCGCGGCGCAGCTCCTCGTTGGAACGGCGGACAGAGCTGTGCTGTTGGGCCAGTCGGTGGTTGCCGAACAGCACCAGATACAGCAGGTAAGCCAGGGTCAGACCCACGGCGAGACTGACCGGGGCTTGACGCGAGCGCTGCATCAGCAGGTACTCGCGGTTGGGGCGGGACACCAGCTGCAAGGTCTGCTTGCCAATGGTGATGTCGCTGCGGATCTCCCAGGGCCCCGGTCGCCCCTGGACGCGCCACTCGCGAATCACCTGATCGCCATCACGCAGGCCGATGGAGAGACGTTGACGATCGAGCTGGCTCTGTTGATAGAGCGTTTCCGCCAGCATCGGCAGGCTGACGACCATGGCCGAGACGCCGATCAGCTCGTCGCCGTCGCCGATCATCGGCAGATAATGAATGATCCCCGGGACGCCCTGCAGTAGGGGCACCACCCCCGTCTGTCCTTCCTGCTTGGCGTGTATTGCTTCGGCCACCGCGGCGACGTAGGGGCGGTCGATGGTGAGCACGTTGGTGCCGACGGTGCTCCGGTTCGCTCGATCATGGGGGTAGACGTAGCGAATGCGTCCGCGGGCATCGATGAAGGCGATGTTGAGAAAATACCGAAAATCCTGGTAGTACAGCTCGGCCTGGCGGCGCCATTCGGCAGGACGGGGCGCACGTCCGAGCAGCCCCCAGAAGGACGCGAACCGGCGCATGGCACTCAGGTGCGCGGCGACCTCCGACGACAGGCGCCCGGCGACGCGCTGATACTCGAGGCGGGTCTCGGCGTAAAGTTGATGGTCGGTCTGAAGACGCAGATAGTTCCAGAACAGGCTGGCGATGATCGCCAGGGCAAGGGCCGGAACCAGGCTACGGACCAAGCTGGCACGCGAGTGCCTCCAACCGGCCATAACGCCAAGAAACTGGGCTGCCAGCAGCAGCGCGAGGATGGTCAAGGTTGCCGGGTTGCCGGCCAGGTTCTGGGGCGAGACGAGGGTGTCAGTGGCGAGCATCGCGGCGTCACTGATCAGCATCATCAGTGCAAGAGCCTGGAGCAGGGGCGCACCGAGGCTGGCACGAGTCCGCACCAGCAGGCTAGCGGTCAAGGCCATCAGCGCGAACAGCTCCGTCAGCGGCGGGCGCAAATCGTTGATGTCGGCCCCCGCGACCCAAGACGCGGCCTTGGCGTCGAGCGTGGCGTAGCCGATCAGGTTCTCCGGCGCGACATAGGTGACCGAGACCAGCGCCAGCAGCAACGCCAGGGGCAGCAGGAACAGCAGCGATGCCCGCACGCCGCGCCAGTACCACACGCACTGGCCAAGTGCCAGCAACACACCGAAGGCCAGGGTAGCGCGATAGCCCTCGCTCACCAGCGTGGGGACTTCGATGGCCTGACCAAGCAGTGCCAAGGCGGCAGCGGTCAGCGTCATGGCGACGGCGGTTCGACTCATTCCCGGTCGGGTCCTATGGCTTGGGGGGGACGATCTGGAAGATCTCGCCGTCATCAGGGGTCGGCAGGCGAGCATTCAATTGATGAAACTGTTGCTGGCTGCGATCGACGTAGTCCAGGATCTCGAGGTATCTACGTATATTACGCACATAGATGACAGGTTCGCCTCCGCGAGCGTACCCATGGCGCGTCTTGCTGTTCCATTCACTTTCCTGCAGCAGCGGCAGGGCCTCGCGGACATCGGCCCAACGGTTCGGGTCGCCACCGCGCATCGTGGCGATATCGCGGGCGTCGTAGAGGTGCCCCAGGCCGACATTGTAGGCCGCCAAGGCCATGTAAAGTCGGTCCTTGCCGACAATGCTTGCCGGCAGGCGACTTTCGATACTGCGCAGATAGCGAGCCCCGCCGCGGATGCTCTCGGCGGGGTCGAGGCGATTGGCCACGCCGACCTCGTCGGCGGTGGCATTGGTCAGCATCATCAAGCCACGAACCCCAGTGGGGGATGTGGCCTCGGGGTCCCAGTGGGATTCCTGATAGCCGACCGCCGCCAGCAGCTTCCAGTCGAAGTGTTCTTCCCTTGCCGCTTCGCGGAACAAGGTGTCAAAGCGTGGCAAGCGCCCCTCGACGTGTTCGATGAAGACACGCGCGCCGACGTATTCGAGGTAGTCGTCGTGGCCGAAATAGCGCGCGATCAGGATGTCGAGTTCGCCGTTGGCCCTGAGCGCGTCGAAGAAGGCGTTGGCCGACTCGATCAGCCCGATGCCGCTGCCGCCGGGAAAGGCCCAGGCCATGGAGATCGGCTCGCCCACGGCGAAGCCATCTTCCACCTGGGGAAAGAACAGGCGATTGAGGCGAAATTGGTGCTCGAAGACCACCGCGGCATCGAGACTGCCGTTCTCGACGCGCCGGAGCAGCGCCGCCACTTCCAGGTCCTGCGCTTCCTTCCAGCTCAGCGACGGCTGGGTATTCTGCAGTTCGTGCATCAGCCGGCTGACGCCGCTGCCCTTGAGCACGCCGATCTGCCAGTCGCTGAGATCGTCGAGGGTTTCGGGGGGATTGAGGTCGCGGCGATAGACCACGATGGGCTGCATCGACATGATCGGGCGGGTGAATACGATCCCGGGTTCAAGCGGCGTCAGCGGCAGGGCCGCGGCACCCATGTCGCCCTGGGTGCGGACCGCGTCGAGTACGTTGGGAACATAGTGATCGGCATTGAGCGTCAGACTGACGCCCAGATAGTCGGCGAAGCGCCGCATCAGTTCGTACTCGAACCCGGTGGGGCCCTGGCGTCCTTCGTAGTAGGTCAGCGGCGTATTGCGAGTATGGATACTGATGAAATCCCGCGCGCGGACGTCCAGCAAGGCGTCTCCCGGGGGGGGAGGCGGCACGGCGGGCCACAGTGCGAGGACTGCGCTTAGGCTCGACAGTAGCGTGAGGCGCAGGCGTCGAGGGTGACCAGAAACGTCGATCATGATAGCCAGGCTACGGGCGGCGAAGCGCTCACCTTAACCAGAGCGTGGGCGACTGTCATCTGCGGCGATTTCTCGCACCCGTCGGTTTCCAGTATCATATGGCGTCTCGCCCGCTGCGGCTCCCATCTTTCATCGCTGATTTTCAGAGGCTCCAGGATATGCTCGAACTGCGTGGTGCGCCCGCCCTATCTGCCTTCCGTCATGCCAAGTTGCTGGCCACCCTGCGTGCATCCGTTCCCGAGATCGATGTCATGCACGCCGAGTACGTGCACTTCGTCGATGTCGAGGGCGAGCTGGACGCCAACGAGTCTGCCCTGCTCGAGCAGTTGCTCGATTACGGCAGTGCCCGGGAAGAGGCCCAGGCCGACGGCCTGCAGCTGTTGGTGGTGCCGCGTATCGGCACCCAGTCGCCGTGGTCCTCCAAGGCCACCGATATTGCCCATAACTGTGGTCTGGCGAAGGTGCTGCGTATCGAGCGCGGCATCGCCTATCGGATCGGCGTGCGCGGCACCCTCAAGGAGGCGCACTTCGCGGCCATCGTGGCCGGCATTCATGACCGCATGACCGAGACCGTGCTGCAGGATGCCTCCGATGCGGCGACCCTGTTTGCCCACCATGCCCCGGCGCCTCTCGGGCGTATCGATGTGCTCGAAGGCGGCAGACAAGCGCTGGCGACGGCCAACGTCGCGCTGGGTCTGGCGCTGGCCGAGGACGAGATTGACTATCTGGTCGCGGCCTTCGTCGAGCTGGGGCGCAACCCCACCGACGTCGAACTGATGATGTTTGCCCAGGCCAACTCCGAGCACTGCCGACACAAGATCTTCAACGCCGACTGGGTGGTGGACGGCGAGCCCCAGAGCCATTCGTTGTTCAAGATGATCAAGAATACCTTCGAGGCGTCGCCTGAAGGCATTCTCTCGGCCTACAGCGACAACGCCGCCGTGATCAAGGGCAGCGAGGCGAGGCGCTTCTTCGCCGCGCCGCTGACCGGCAAGGACGGCGAGCGCGCGACCTACGGCGGAGAGGTGGAGCCGATCCACATCCTGACCAAGGTCGAGACCCATAATCACCCGACGGCCATCGCCCCCCATCCCGGTGCGGCCACCGGCGCCGGCGGCGAGATTCGCGATGAGGGCGCCACCGGGGTCGGCGGCAAGCCCAAGGCCGGGCTGACCGCCTTCACCGTGTCCAACCTGCGCATCCCCGAATTCGTACAGCCCTGGGAAGCCTTCGACTACGGCAAGCCCGAGCGCATCGTCAACGCCCTTAACATCATGCTCGAGGGGCCGATCGGCGGCGCCGCCTTCAACAACGAGTTCGGGCGACCCAATCTGACCGGGTACCTGCGGACCTACGAGCAGGATGCCCTCGGCGCCAATGGCATCGAGCGTCGCGGGTATCACAAGCCGATCATGATCGCCGGTGGCTATGGCAACATCCGCGACGGCCACGTGGCCAAGGGCATCATCCCGGTGGGCGGCAAGTTGATCGTGATGGGCGGGCCGGCGATGCTGATCGGCCTCGGTGGCGGCGCCGCGTCGAGCATGGCCTCGGGCTCGTCCAGCGCCGATCTCGACTTCGCCTCGGTGCAGCGCGACAACCCCGAGATCGAACGTCGGGCCCAGGAAGTCATCGACCGCTGCTGGTCGCTGGGCGATGACAACCCGATCTGCTTTATCCATGACGTCGGCGCCGGTGGCCTGTCCAATGCCCTGCCGGAGCTGGTCAAGGATGGGGAGCGTGGTGGGCGTTTCAACCTGCGTGAAGTGCCCAACGCCGAGCCCGGCATGAGCCCGCTGGAGATCTGGTGCAACGAGGCCCAGGAGCGCTATGTGCTGGCGGTGGCGCCGGACGATCTCGCCACCTTCGATGCCCTGTGCAAGCGCGAGCGCTGCCCCTATGCGGTGGTCGGTGAAGCCCAGGAGGAACACCACCTGGCGGTGGTCGACGGCCACTTCGACACCCAGCCCGTCGATCTGCCGATGAGCGTGCTGTTCGGCAAGCCGCCGAAGATGCTGCGCGAATTTTCGCGCCAGGCGCTCTCGCTGCCCGGCGTGATGCTCGACAACCTCGACCTGCGCGAGGCCATGGATCGCGTGCTGCGCCTGCCCACGGTGGCCTCCAAGAGCTTCTTGATCACCATCGGCGATCGTTCCATCACCGGTCAGGTGGCCCGCGATCAGATGGTCGGGCCCTGGCAGGTCCCGGTGGCCGACGTGGCGGTGACCACGGCAAGCTTCGATACCCACCAGGGCGAGGCGATGGCGATGGGCGAGCGTAGCCCCGTGGCGCTGATCGACCCCGCCGCCAGCGCCCGTCTGGCGGTGGCCGAGGCGATCACCAACCTTGCGGCGGCGCCGATCGCGGCCCTTGGCGACATCAAGATGTCGGCCAACTGGATGAGCGCGGCGGATCACCCGGGCGAGAATCAGGCGCTGTATGACGCCGTGCACGCGGTTGGCATGACGCTGTGTCCAGCGCTGGGCATCGCCGTGCCGGTGGGCAAGGACTCGATGTCCATGCGCACCGCCTGGCAGGAAGACGGCGAAGACAAGAGCGTGACCTCGCCGCTGACGCTGTCGATTACCGGCTTTGCACCGGTCACCGACGCCATGAAGACGCTGACCCCGCAGATCGCCCTCGACCAGGACGAGAGCGACCTGTTGCTGATCGACCTGGGCGCCGGCAAGAACCGCCTCGGTGGCTCGGCCCTGGCCCAGGTCTACGGACAGGTCGGCAACGACTGTCCGGACCTGGATGACGCCGAGGACCTGAAGGCCTTCTTCAGCGTGATTCAGGGGCTCAACGCCGACGGCAAGCTGCTGGCCTACCATGACCGCAGCGACGGCGGTCTGCTGGTCACCCTGCTCGAGATGGCCTTCGCCTCTCGCGCCGGGCTCGAGATCAAGCTCGACTGGCTGATCGATGAGGCCGCCGAGGCGGTCGACGCGCTGTTTGCCGAGGAGCTCGGCGCCGTGATCCAGGTCAATCGTGAGGACACCGAGGCGGTACTCGCCCAGTTCGCCGCCGCCGGCATCGAGACCTGTGGTGTCATCGCCCGGCCGCGCTATGACGACCAGATTCGCGTGACCCTGTTCGAGGAGCCGCTGCTCGAGACGACCCGCCAGCTGACCCAACGTACCTGGGCCGAGACCAGCTATCGCATGCAGGCGCTGCGCGACAACCCCGAGTGCGCCAAGAACGAGTTCGACAACCTGCTCGACAGCCGCGACCCGGGGCTCTCGGCGACGCCGAGCTTCGACGTGGATGACGACATCACCGCGCCCTTCGTCAACCTGGCGCGGCCGCGTGCGGCGATCCTGCGTGAGCAGGGCGTCAACGGCCACCTGGAAATGGCCTGGGCCTTCGACAAGGCCGGCTTCGAGGCCATCGACGTGCACATGAGCGACATCCTCACGGGACGGGTGTCGCTCGACGAGTTCAAGGGCCTGGCAGCCTGTGGCGGCTTCTCTTACGGCGATGTGCTCGGTGCCGGCGGTGGCTGGGCCAAGTCGGTACTGTTCAATCCTCGTGCCCGCGAGCAGTTCTCCGCCTTCTTCGAGCGCGATGACAGCTTCTCGCTCGGCGTGTGCAACGGCTGCCAGATGCTGTCGCAGCTGAAGACGCTGATTCCGGGCGCCGAGAACTGGCCAAGCTTCCTGCGCAACGAGTCCGAGCAGTTCGAGGCGCGCGTGGCCATGGTGCAGGTCGAGAAGACCCCGTCGGTGCTGCTGGCCGGCATGGAAGGCTCGCGCCTGCCTATCGCCGTGGCCCACGGTGAGGGGCGCGCCGTGTTCCGTGACAGCGCCCACCTGCGCAAGATGCAGGGCTCGGGTCAGATCGCCCTGCGCTACACCGATAACCATGGCCAGTGCACCACCCGCTACCCGGCCAACCCCAATGGCTCGGCGTCGGGCATCACCGGCCTGACCACCCCGGATGGCCGCGTGACCATCATGATGCCGCACCCGGAACGGGTCGTGCGTGCCGTGACCAACTCCTGGCGCCCGACGGAGTGGACCCAGGACGGTGCCTGGCTGAGACTGTTCCGCAATGCGCGGGTGTGGTTGGGCTGATACGCGCTCACGGCCGGAGGCGAGGCGGCTGAACTGAAGCCAAAGCCGAACCGCAAGCCGAAGCCGAACCGCAAGCCAAAGCCGAACCGCAAGCCAAAGCAAAAAAGGCCGAACCACTGCGCCGCCCATCGGGCGGCGCAGTGGTTGTGCGTCGCGATGGGCGGCGCCTCCTGGCGGATCACACCAGAGGTTCGGTGCCCCGTGTCCGGCTCCGGGCTACCCGCTTGAACACCTTCGTCATCGGGACGCTGGCGATAGCCCGGGGTTTTCGTATAGCTTACAGCGTACCGCTTTACTTCAAGGCGTAGCGCTTTGCTTCAAGGCGTAGCGCTATTGTCACCCTGGTGTCCAGCGAAGGAGTCATTCATGACCGCAGCGCCCGCGATGAGCAAGACGTTCCACGATCGCCTCGAGGTGACCCTGGCTCAGCATGTCGCCGAAGTTCGCCTGATGCGTGGTGATCGTCACAACGCCATGGACCCGGCGATGATCGATGCATTGCTCGAGGTTCAGGGGTGGCTTGGCGAGCGCGTGGGCCTGCGCGCGGTGGTGCTGACCGGCGATGGCGACAGTTTTTGCTCGGGGCTCGATGTGGCGGCGGTGCTGTCGACTCCCGAACGGGTCGGATGGCTGCTCAAGGCCGACGGCACCGGGGCCAATCCCGCCCAGCGTCTGGCGCTGGGCTGGCGTGATCTAAGCGCACCGGTGATTGCGGCGCTGCACGGCCATGTCTATGGCGCCGGACTGCAGATGGCGCTGGGGGCAGATATTCGTATCGTTCACCCCGACGCCCTCCTGGCGCTGCCAGAGGTCGAGTGGGGGCTGATGTCGGATATGGGCATCACCGTCACCGCCAGCGACCTGCGTCTGGACGTGATCCGCGATCTGATGCTGACCGGTCGCCATCTGGTCGGTGAAGAGGCGGTAGTGCTGGGGCTCGCCACCCGCATCGACGATGACCCCCGCGAGGCCGCACGGGACCTGGCCCAGGAAATCGCCTGCCGTTCGCCCAGGGCCGTAGCCGCGGCGCGGCGCCTGCTGCGCGATGCGCCGCAGCTCGACGAGCGAGCACGGCTGGTGCGCGAGGCCGAGCTGCAGTTCACGCTGCTCGGTGGACCCGAGCAGCGTGAGGCCTCCCGGGCTCGGCTCGAGGGTCGTCCACCACGCTTTGGTTGATTCAGGAACGCGCAGCGCAGCGCTACGCCGCGCCAGACACGAAGCCCCGGAAACAAGCGCCGTACGCTAGCAAGGCCGCTTGCGGCCATGACCGGCCCCTGACAAGAGCCCCCTGACAAGAGCCCCCTGACAAGAGCCCCCTGACAAGAGCCCCCTGACAAGAGCCCCCTGACAAGAGCCCCTGCAGGGAACACCTGCAGGGGCACTGTCGTGTGGGCGAGGGCCCAGCCTCGGCCATCTTGCTGGCTTAGGCGGTGGTCGTTTTAGCGTGCTTGGACTCGGGGTAGATGCCGAACAAGGTGGCGTAGATCACCGGCAGGATGACCAGTGTCAGCAGCGTCGCCACCCCTAGCCCGAACACGATGACCACCGCCATGCTGGCAAAGAAGGCATCGCCGAACAGCGGGATCATGCCGAGCATGGTGGTGATGGCGGCCATTGCCACCGGGCGCACACGGCTGACCGCGGACGTCATCACCGCATCGAAAGGCGTCTGGTCCAGCGCGGATTGAATCTTGATCTCCTCCACCAGCACGATGGCGTTTTTCAACACCATGCCGATCAGGGCGAGGGTGCCGAGCAGGGCCATGAAGGTGAACGGCGCATTGAAGGTCAACAGGCCGCCGATGATACCGATGACGGTCAGCGGCAGAATCGCCCAGATGGCGAGCGACTGGCGCAGATTGCCAAACAGCAGCATGGTCAGGATAAACATACCGATCACGCCTAGCGGCAGCAGCTTGAACAGCGCCTCCTTGGCATCCCGAGAGGTCTCGTCCTCACCGCCCCAGCCGAGGTGATAGCCCTCGGGCAGCTCGATGGCCTCGATCTTCGGCTTGAGTCTTGCGAGCACGTTGGCCGCGGTCTCGCCGGAGAGCGGCATGGGTTCGGCGTAGACCGCCAGCATGCGCTGGCGATCGCGGCGCTTGATCAGCGGATCGTGCAGGTCGGTGCTGAGCTCGCCCAGCACGGTGCCGGCGCTGACGTAGGTTTGCTGCTCGACGCTCCAGACGTTGAGGCTGTTGATGTCATTGAGCGAGTAGCGCTCGCCGGGCTCGTCGCGCAGCACGATCGGGATCAGGTCCGAGCCCTCGCGGTAGACTCCTGCCAGTTGGCCATCGTTGTGGATCAACAGGGCCTGGTGCAGGTCCTGGCGGGTCACGCCGACGCGGCGGGCCTGCTGCTCCAGAAACGGCGGGGTCAACTCCTCGACTCGACTGCCCCAGGACAGGCGAATGCTGTCTACCAGGGGTTCCGCCCGGAACACCTCGCTGACCTCGGTGGCGAGCTCCCTGAGCACGTCAGGATCGGGGCCATAGAGGCGCGCCTCGAGGCTGGCCTTGGCCGAGGGGCCGACCTGCAGCGCCTGGACCTTGTACTGGACCTGGGGATAGTCCTTGCGCAGCAAGACGATGATGTCGGCCATGCGCTTGGCCCGGGCATCCAGATCGTCGGTCTCGACGATCAACTGGCTGTAGCTGGCGTAGCGATCCTCCGGCGAGTAGGTCAGGGTGAAGCGCTGGGCGCCGCCCCCGATCACGCTGGTGACGTGTGCGATGCCGTCCATGGCACCGATCTCGGCTTCCAGGCGCGACGCCGTGCGCTCGCTTTCCAGGATGTCGGTGCCCTCCGGCATCCACACGTCGACGAAGAATAGCGGCGTCGTCGAATCGGGGAAGAAGGCGTTCTTGATGTTCGACGACATCGCGAAGGCACCGACCAGCATGCCCACGCAGACAGCGATGGTCAGCCAGCGAAAGCGGATGCCCTTGTCGATCAGCCAGCCGAAGATGCGGAAGATGATGCCCTTGTACGGGTCCTCCTCGGGACTGCCGTCGTCACGCACGGCGGCTTCGCGGAAGAACAGATCGAAGAAGAAGGGCGTCAGGGTCAAGGCCGTCACCCAGCTCAGCAGTAGCGAATAGAACAGCACCCAGAACAGTGACCCGACCAGCTCGCCGGTGGCATCTGGCGAGAGCCCGATGGGGGCGAAGGCGGTGATGGCGATGGCCGTGGCGCCGAGCAGCGGCAACCAGTTCTGCGCGACTACCTCCTTGGCGGCGGTGAGCTTGGTCTTGCCCTTGCCAAGCCCGATCAGCATGCCTTCGGTGACCACGATGGCGTTGTCCACCAGCATGCCGAGGGCGATGATCAGGGCGCCAAGCGACACCTTCTGCAGCTGCAGGCCGTGGGCCGACATCAGCATCAGGGTGCCGAGGATGGTGATGACGAGGATCAGTCCCATCAGCACGCCCGAGCGCACGCCCATGAACACCAGCAGCACCACGATGACGATGCCGACGGACTCCATCAGGTTGATCACGAAGCCCGATACCGCCTCGTCGACGACCTTGGGCTGGTCGTAGACCGCGGTCAGCTGCATGCCCACCGGCAGGCGCGATTCGAGCTCGGCCAGGCGCTCGTTGACCGCCGCACCGACCTCGACCACGTTGACGCCGGTGACGAACGACAGCCCGATCGAGATCGCCGGCTTGCCGTCGGCGCGATACAGCTGCTGGGGGCGGTCGGTGATGTCACGACTGACGGTGGCGATATCGCGCAGGTGGATCGGGTTGTCGCCAGGCCGTCCGACGATCAGGTCTTCGAGCGCCATGATACTGTCGAATTCGCCGCTGGGCCTGAGCGATAGTGTGCGGCCCTGGAGGCGAACGCTGCCGGCATCGGCGATGGCGTTCTGGGCGTTGAGCAAGCCAACCAGGGTGTCCGGCGGAATATTCAGCGCCTGCATGCGCTCGCGGTTGAGCGAGACGGTGACCTGCTCGGGGCGGTCACCGGCGATGACGACCTTCTTGACGCCCTCGACCAGGCGCAGTTCGCGCTGCAGCAGGTCGGCCTGGTTCTTGAGGTCGTACAGGCTATAGTCGGTTCCCGACAGGTTGTAGAGCAGGCCGTAGACGTCGCTGAAGTCGTCGATGACCAGCGATTCACCGGTGCCTGGCGGCAGCGCGGCCTGGGTGTCGCCGATCTTGCGTCGCAGCAGGTCCCAGTACTGAGGCAGTTCGGTGCCCTGAACGTCGGTCTCGAGCTCCACGGTGATCTGTGAAAGCCCGGCGCTGTTCACCGAGCTGACCCGCTTCAGGTTGGGGATCTCCTGGATGGATTTCTCCAGCCGCAGGGTGACCTCTTCTTCGACCTGCTCCGGTGAGGCGCCGGGGTAGGCGGTGCTGACCAGCGCCATGCGGATGGTGAAGTCCGGGAATTCGAGCTGGCCAAGACCGAGAAACGAGACGATACCGCCGATGCTGAGAAGCAGCGTCATCATCCAGCTGATGGTCTTGTTGCGCAGAAAGTACTCGGTCATGGTCTAGAGCCCCTCTTCCTGCTGCCAAGGAGTGACCGACTGACCTTCGATCATGAGGCTGGCGCCGGCGCTGACAAGACGGTCCCCCGGCGCCAGGTCCGCGGCCACGAACACGCCTTCATCGGAGGTGGTGCGGATCTCTACCGGTACCGACTCGACGTGGCCTAGGGCACCTTCGTCGGCGACGAAGCGCCACACCACCGACGATTCCGGTGCGCTTTCCAGTGCCACCACGGTGCCTAACGGCAGGCGCCACAGGTCATCGCTGGTCGTGGTCAGGCGCTCGAGATCCAGCTCGACCACCGCGCTCATGCCGGCGAGGACGTTGACGTCGTCGGGCGTGGCCAGCGTCAGGGTCACGGTGTAGCTCAGCGAGCCACTACGCGCCTGGCTGTCGTGCTCCTTGTAATTGGCCGGGTAGCGTTGGTCGGTGCTGCCGAAGCTGACCCAGGCCACGGTGGCCTGGGTGTCGAGGCTCTCCTGAGTCCGCGCCTGATCGAGGCGGCGGACCTGCTGTTCGGGGAGATCGAAGGTGACGTCGATGTTGCCAGGCTGTTGCAGCACGGCAATGGTCTCTTGAGCCGTCACGACCTGGAAGTTGTCCACCGGGACGCTGGCGATGATGCCGTCGAAGGGCGCCGTGAGTTCGGTATAGCCAAGCTGGTCCTTGGCCTGTTCGAACTGGGCCTGGGCGGAGAGGAAGGCGGCGCGGGATTCATCGAAGGCGGCCCGCGAGATGGCGCCTTTCTCCACCGAGGCCTGCATGCGACGGTAGGTGGCCAGGGCCAGGTCATAGCTCGACTGGGCATTGGCCAGCGCATTACGAGCGTCGCTTTGATCGATGCTTGCAATGCGCTGGCCCGCCTCGACCTTTTGGCCGGCCTGAACATCCAGGGTCGCCAGTTCGCCACCGACACGGAAGGCCAGGTTGGAGCGCTCCGATGCCTCGACCACGCCCGGATAGCGGGCCAGCGTGGCCGTGCGTGAGTCGCTCAGGGTGAGCAGCTTGACCGGGCGCACCAACTGCTTGGTCAACGGGGGCTCGGGATCGCTGCAGCCGGACAGCAGCGCGGTGGATGCCGCCAGCAGCAGCGGAAGAAACGGAGAAAAGCGACGTAGCGACATGGCGAAGTCCTGTGGCGATCGAGGGGCAGAGATGCGACGCCGCCGAGGCGGTCAAGCACGATAAAGCGCAGAAACGGTAAAAACGGCAGAAGCGCGAGGAAAGCGAGAAGCGCCTGCCGACGGTACGGTGAGCTTTCATGCGCTAGCCGCCCAGCGTAGAGTGCGTCGATCCGTGCCGGATCCGGTATGCTACCGGCGCCGGGTCGTCGCCCTCGTGTTCTAGATCAAAAGTTGCTCGATATGGTTAAAATAAGGCGAGATAGTCGACAAAAATGGCGGTAGAACAGAAGAGTTTGCCTGGAGAGACCGGCACGCCAGAAGCGCCGCATCGCCACCCTGTGCTGCGGCCCTATCAGCGCCAGGCGATCGATCGGGTCGTGGCGCACTTTCGTGTCGGCGATGAGCCGGCGGTGGTGGTGCTGCCTACCGGTAGCGGCAAGTCGCTGGTGATCGCCGAACTGGCGCGCCTGGCCCGGGGGCGGGTGCTGGCGTTGGCCCACGTGCGGGAACTGGTCGAACAGAACCATGCCAAGTACCTGGCCTACGGGCTCGAGGCCGATATTTTCAGTGCCGGTCTCGGGCGTAAGGAGAGTGCGCGCCAGGTGGTCTTCGGTTCGGTGCAGTCGGTGGTGCGTCACCTCGATGCCTTCGATGATGAGACCTCGGCGCATGGCCCCTTTACCTTGCTGGTCATCGATGAGTGTCATCGGGTCTCGCTGGAAAAGGACGCGAGCTACCGCCGTGTCATCGACCACCTGCGTCGCGTCAATCCGCGGCTCAAGGTGTTGGGGCTGACCGCCACGCCTTATCGCCTGGGCCAGGGATTCATCTATCACCGTCATCACCACGGCATGGTGCGCGGCGACGAGGACTGCTTCTTTCGCGACTGCGTGTTCGAACAGCCGCTGCGGTTGATGGTGCGCCAGGGCTTTCTGGCCGAGCCGGTCAAGGTCGATGCGGCCGTGGCACGCTACGACTTCTCGGCGCTGGTGCCAGGCACTGGCGGGGCCTTTCGCGAGGACGAGATGAACCGGGTGGTGGCGGCAAGCCGGGCGACACCGGGCATCATCGCCGACGTCGTCGCCCATTGTGCCAAGCGTCAGGGAGCGATGATCTTCGCCGCCAGCGTCGCCCACGCCGAGGAAATCCTGACTTATTTACCGCCGGGGGCAGCGGCGCTGGTGACCGGCGATACCGATGGCGATGAGCGCAGGCGCCTGATCGAGGCGTTCAAGGCGCGCCGGCTCAAGTTTCTGGTCAATGTGTCGGTGCTGACCACCGGCTTCGATGCCCCCCATGTCGACCTGATCGCGATCTTGCGGCCCACCGAATCCGTCGGGCTCTACCAGCAGATCGTCGGTCGCGGCCTGCGCCTGTCGCCGGGCAAGACCGACTGTCTTGTCCTCGACTACGCCGGCAACCCCTGGGACCTGTATGCGCCCGAGGTCGGCAGCCCACGCCCAGACAGCGACAGCCAGCCGGTGCAGGTCGAGTGCCCCGCCTGTGGCCACGCCAACCTGTTCTGGGGCAAGTACGACGGCGAGGTGCTGCTCGAGCACTTCGGGCGTCGCTGCCAGGGCCTGGTGAACGATGCCGGCATCGGCCTTTCGGCTCCCGAACCCGGGTCGCGTCAGTGCGACTTTCGCTTTCGCTTCAAGACCTGTGGCGAGTGCGGGGCCGAGAACGATATCGCCGCGCGACGCTGCCATGGCTGTCGGGTATTGCTGGTGGATGCCGATGACAAGCTGCGCGATGCGCTCAGACTCAAGGATGCCAGGGTGCTCAGGGTGAGTGGCATGCAGCTCGAGCCGAGCCTCAACGGGCGTGGTCAGTCGCGCCTCAAGGTGACCTATCATGATGAGGATGGCGCGACGCTCAATGAATGGTTCGCGCTTCAAACACCGGCCCAGCGGCGGGCCTTCGCCGCGGTCTTTCTGCGCCATCACCTGAGAGCGCCGGGGGTTACCTGGGACCCCGCCACCCCCGAGGAAGTGAGTGCCGGGCGCGAGCGCTTGCGCGCGCCCGACTTCGTGGTCGGGCGCAAGGTCGGCCGGCATTTTCAGGTGCGCGAAAAGCTCTTCGACTATGTCGGCCGTTACCGGCGTGCCGATGGCGCCGATTAACGGGCGACGGCCCAGGGATATCGGTGGCTGGGCTGGTGGGCTTGGCTGGGCTGGGCATTGTCTGAGCGCCCCGTGCGGCGTGGCGTCCAGGCGTGATCGACCTCGTCGGTTTAGCCACGGCGAGCCCAGGTTGGTAAACTGGCCGATTGATGCCATCCGTGCCGCCGGCACCTTCCGGGAGACTAGGCCCGCGTGAGCGATTCGCCGACGACAGACGACGCCCCTCGGGGCGCGAGCGCCCCCCACAGCGAAAGCGACGAGGCCTTGGCCATTGGTGAAGAGCCTTCAGCTAGTGATAAAGAGCCTTCAGCTAGCGATGGAGAGCCTTCAGCTAGTGATAAAGAGCCCTCAGCTAGCGATGGAGAGCCTTCAGCTAGTGATAGAGCGCCGTCAGCTAGCGATGGAGAGGCCTCAGCTAGTGATAAAGAGCCCTCAGCTAGCGATGGAGAGCCTTCCGCTAGTGATAGAGCGCCGTTAGCTTCGGCTAGTGATAAAGCGCCTTCAGCTAGTGATAGCGCGCCCGCGGCCCATGGCGCCGACACCACTGCCGATGGCCATGCTGCCGACAGCGCAGGCGGCGTCGAGGTCGAGCAGGCGGCGATACTCGGGCGGCTGTTCGACGAGCCGATCACCGAACTCCCGGAAGACCTGTATATTCCGCCGGAAGCGCTCAGGATCTTTCTCGAGGCCTTCGAAGGCCCGCTCGATCTGTTGCTGTATCTGATTCGTCGCCAGAACCTCGATATTCTGTCCATCGACGTGGCGGCGATCACCCGTCAGTACATCGAGTACGTCGAGCTGATGGAGGCCATGGAGATCGAACTGGCCGGCGAGTACCTGCTGATGGCCGCCATGCTGGCGGAGATCAAGTCGCGTACCTTGCTGCCGCGGCCGCCCAAGGGTGACGACGATGGCGAAGAGGAAGACCCACGGGCCGAGCTGATCCGTCGCCTGCAGGAGTACGAGCGACTCAAGCAGGCCGCCGAAGCTCTGGCGGCGCTGCCTCGCATTGGCCGCGACTGGTTCCCGGCCCGGGCGGGTCTGCCGCCGCTGGAGTCCCGAGTGATCCATCCCGACGTGGAGCTCGATGAGCTGCTGGGCGCCTTGGCGGGGGTCTTGCGCCGCGTCGAGCTCAACCAGGCGCATCAGATATCTCGTGAAGGACTGTCGACCCGGGAGCGAATGTTGCTGATCATGGAAAAATTGCACCATGAGCGCTACACCCCCTTCGAGGCGCTCTTTACCCTGGAAGAAGGCCGTTCCGGTGTGGTGGTCACCTTCATGGCGATCCTGGAGCTGGCCAAGGAAGCGATGATCGAGATCGTGCAGAATGCCCCGCTGTCGCCTATCCATGTCAGAGCGAGGCTAGCCGACGATAGCGAAGAGGACGCCTTCGAGGGCGAAGGGTTCGGCGACAAGGCGCTGGCCGATGCCTTCGAGGAGGTCGGCGAGAGCCCCTTCGCGGACCTGGACCGCGACGAGCAGGCCGGCGCCGTCGAGGCGCGGCGTGGCGACGACACCGCTGGGCAGGATCAGGGGCGGGGCGACGGCGCTCAGGACGAGGCTTTTCACGGCCATGGTTGTCACGAGCCAGGTCCCCAGGGCGATGGTGGTGATGGTCATGACGCAGAGGATCATGAGTTTCACGACGATGGGTTTCAGCAGGATGGCACCGCCTCGGAGGCGGCCTTCGAAGACGACGTCGACGACCGAGCCCGGGCGCGGCGCAAGCATGACGGAGACGAGCCCGCATGACCGCGATGGAAACGCCGGATGCGCTGGATGACATCATCGAAGCGGCCCTGCTGGCGGCGGGCGAGCCGATTGGGCTCGATCGCCTGGAAGTGCTGTTCGATGATCATGAGCGTCCGCCGCGCCGGGCCCTGCGCGACGCCGTGGAGCGACTGACCGAGCGCCACTCGCGTGGCGCCATGGAGTTGCTCGAGACGGCATCAGGCTATCAGTTGCGCATCCGCCCGCGGCTCGCCAGTTGGGTATCGCGGCTGTGGGACGAGCGCCCCCAACGCTATTCTCGCGCGCTGCTCGAGACCCTGGCGCTGATCGCCTATCGCCAGCCGGTGACTCGGGGTGATATCGAAGAAGTGCGTGGCGTCACCGTCAGTGGCTCGATCATGCGCACGCTGCTCGATCGCGGCTGGGTGAGGGTCGTGGGCCATCGGGACGTGCCGGGGCGCCCGGCGGTGTATGCCACGACGCGTAGTTTTCTGGATGATTTCGGGCTAAAGACCCTGGATGAATTGCCACCGATGCATGAACTCAAGCAGTTCGACGCCCTCGAACTGGAAGACGATGCGCCGCCGCCGCCACCACCTCAGCTGGCCCAGGCCGATGCGCCGCTCGACGACGATGCACCTGGCGGCGAGCCTAGCCAGGAAGACCCGAGCGGGGCAGGAGCCGAGGGCGGGAGTGTCAAGGTCGAACGCGAGGATGACGCCGCCGCCGGCGGAAACGAGGCTGAAATTGACTCGCATCAGCGCCCAGGAGCGCCCGATGGCTCGCAAGGGCAAGACAGGCACCGTGAATCGAGCAATGAAGATGACCCGACTTCCCTCGAGGAAGCGGGTGCGACGGCCGGGACGGCCGACGCTGAACACGCCGGGACGGCGTCCGCACGGACCTCCCTGAGCTTCGCCGATCTGGAAGCCAGGCTGTCCGATCGTGCCCGTGGCCGCGTCGACGATGACGCTGCTTCGGGGACGGAACCCACTCAAGGTGAGAATGACGATCAATGAGTACCCCCACCGAAAAACTGCAGAAGGTTCTGGCGCGTGCCGGGCTAGGCTCCCGTCGCGAGATGGAGGCCGCCATCGGCGCAGGACGCGTCAAGGTCAATGGGAGCGTGGCTACCCTGGGTGACCGTATCGAAACCCGTGACAAGGTCACCTTCGATGATCGCCCGGTCACCCTGCGAGCGGCCGATGACGTGCCCCGCCGCGTCATCATGTACAACAAGCCCGAGGGTGAGCTGTGCACCCGCAAGGACCCGGAAGGTCGACGGACCGTGTTCGATCGCCTGCCGCGGCTCAAGGGGGAGCGCTGGATCGCCATCGGCCGCCTGGATATCAACACCAGCGGGCTCTTGCTGTTCACCACCGATGGCGAGTTGGCCAATCGGTTGATGCATCCGTCCACCGAGGTCGAGCGTGAGTACGCGGTGCGGGTGATGGGCGAGGTCAAGCGCGAGCACGTCGTGGCCATGGTCGAAGGCGTCATGCTCGAGGACGGCCCGGCGAAGTTCTCCGATGTGCAGGAGTTCGGCGGCGAAGGGATCAATACCTGGTTCCACGTGGTGATCCTGGAAGGGCGCAACCGTGAGGTTCGGCGCCTGTGGGAGTCCCAGAGCCTGACCGTCAGCCGCCTCAAGCGAGTGCGCTACGGCAATATCTTCCTCGACAAGCGGGCCAAGGCCGGCGAGTGGGTCGAGTTGTCCCAGGTCGAGGTCGATGACCTGGCCACCCTGGCGGGGCTCGAGTCTCGCAAGGTGCCGGAACTGACGCCGGATGAGAAGAATCGCTGGAGCCGCGACAAGCACAAGCGGCGTCCGGTTCAGACCATGAAGCGCGCTAAGCCTCGCCAGCGCTAAGCCCCGCTAGCGCTGAGGTGGCCTGCCTCGGCACCGGCGCCTTGTCCGGGGCGTGTCGCTGGGCGTCGCAGGCGCCCAGCGGTGGCCCCTGTCGGCGTCAGGGCGTGGTAGGCGCCAAGGCGCGGCTCTCGCCTCATCGGAGGCGAGAGCGACGGCGCTAACCGATGCTGGTGATAAGCATTTTTTCAAAAATCACTTGCGTCAAAGGGGCGTTCTACGTAATATCTGCCCCCGTTCGGAAGGGTCGTTAGCTCAGTTGGTAGAGCAGTTGGCTTTTAACCAATTGGTCGTAGGTTCGAATCCTACACGACCCACCATCCGAACCTGTGCATGCGACACCGCGGCAACGTTGGTGGTCCATGATTGGGTCGTTAGCTCAGTTGGTAGAGCAGTTGGCTTTTAACCAATTGGTCGTAGGTTCGAATCCTACACGACCCACCAGATTTACGGCCTCGCTTCTTCGAAGCGGGGCCGTTTTGCTGTGTGACGTGGGTTATCGCGTTGGTTTTTATCGCGCCCAAGGCTGCCTTTTTTTGCGCCGGGGACGCGCGGTCTGTTTAACGCGCCCGGGGCTGCTTTTTATCGCGCCCGGGGCCGCGCAGGGCGTTCTGACGCCGTCGGGGTGCCTACGATCAGCATACGGGGTTCGGCGAGCTTGGGGCCTGTGCCGGTCGTGGTCGGCCGGTGTTGCTTTTGCTCGGCTCGGCGGTGGATCCGGGCGCCTTTCGCTGGCGTCGCCTGACGCGTTGAGATCAAGGTTTGCTTCGATCTCCGCGGTGGCCCCTTGAAAGCGCATCTGACTGGCGTCATCATCGGGTTATCGGTCTCTGGTAGGGCTCTCGGCGCGTGGCGCGCGGTTGGGCTAAACTGGAGGCCATGGTTGGCCAGCGCGGACGACGCAGCGGTCGACCAAGAGGCGCTGGCGCGCTGCCCCGGAAGGTTGCCTGTGAGTGTGATGGCGGGCTGTCGTTGTTGAACGGGCGACGCGGTTAGATGCTTCGCTGGCGTGTCAGGCTCGACGGAGCGTCGAGGCTGGCATTGGCCCCATCGCAGGGGGATCCCCTGCCGGTCACAGTGGTAGACACGATGACGATCATGACTTCTCGCGAGGCGCTCAGAGAGCACCTCGCCCGCCCGTACTGTCCCACCCGGATTCCCGCCGAGGATGCGGCTCGCGTCGACGAGATCAAACGCTTGTTGGTCCAGCATAATGCCGTTCTGGTGGCGCACTATTATACCGACGACGCTATTCAGCAATTGGCCGAAGATACCGGTGGCTGCGTCGCCGATTCGCTCGAGATGGCGCGCTTCGGTGCCCGTCACGAAGCGTCGACGCTGGTGGTCGCCGGGGTGCGCTTCATGGGCGAGACGGCCAAGATTCTGTCGCCCGAAAAGCGTGTGCTGATGCCGACATTGGAGGCGACCTGTTCGCTGGACGTGGGCTGTCCGCCCGATGAGTTCTCGGCGTTCTGCGATGCCCACCCGGATCGCACCGTGGTGGTGTATGCCAACACCTCTGCGGCGGTGAAGGCGCGCGCCGACTGGGTCGTGACGTCGTCCATCGCCGTCGAGGTGATCGAACACCTCCAGGCCAAGGGAGAGAAGATCCTGTGGGCCCCGGACAAGCACCTCGGCGGCTACATCCAGAAGAAGACCGGCGCCGACATGCTGATGTGGGATGGCGCCTGCATCGTGCACGAGGAGTTCAAGGCCAAGGGCGTGGAGGACTTGAAGTCCCTGTACCCGAACGCCGCCGTGCTGGTGCACCCGGAGTCGCCGGCCTCCGTGGTCGGCCTCGCCGACGTGGCGGGGTCGACCTCACAGCTGATCAAGGCGGCCAAGGAGCTCCCCAATCAGGAGCTCATCGTCGCCACCGACCGCGGTATCTTCTTCAAGATGCAGCAGGCGGTGCCCGGCAAGGCCCTGTTCGAGGCGCCGACCGCCGGTAACGGCGCGACCTGCAAGAGCTGCGCCCATTGCCCGTGGATGGCCATGAATGCGCTGGATAATCTGGCAGGCGCACTGCGCGAAGGCACCGGCGAAGTCCATGTGGGTGACGAGCTGCGCCGGCTGGCGTTGAAGCCGCTGACACGGATGCTGGAGTTCCAGGCCTGACGCAAACGACCACTGCCGGAAAACGGCGGCAGTCGATGCCGCGGTGGCATTCGCCTTTCGAGCACCTGAGCGCCGCCAGGGCCATGCTTGAAAACGACACGACGGCCCGCCATGCACTGCATGGCGGGCCGTCGTCGTATTGGGGAAATGAAGAAAGCCCGGGGGCGCTACCCATCGGAAGATTGCGTCGGGTGATGCGCGCCGGGCGACGCGAGGCTTGCCAACGGTGCCGGGTAGGCGTGCCCAACCTTGGCGTAGTCGGCCGTCGCCATCGGATGGCGACAGTCTCGACGGCACCGCCGGTTTTCCATGGTCAAGCGGCGCCGAGTGAAGGCCTCGGCGCCGCTGAGAGCGTTACTGCCAAACCTGGCGGCTAAACCGGGCTGGTTGGCGTCAGGTTACGCCACGTCGAGTTGACCGTTGTTGATCAGGTTGTTGATGAAGTCCTCGCCGCTGCCGCCAAGATTCACTCCCGTCAGGGTGATGGTCTGGTCGGCATTGCTGCCATCGGCGCTGATATTGCCGCCTGAGTTGACCGCGAGCACCACGTCGCCGCCCTCCTGGCTGGCGGCCAGGTAGTTGGATACCCCGTTTTCGGTGGCGCCATCGAGCAGGTCCGACAGGTCGAGCGTGTCGGCGTTGGCGTCGGCACTGACCCGGCCCAGGGTAAAGTCCCGAATCACGTCGTTGGCGGGTTGATCCGTACTTCCGGCGTCGCCTGACGACCAGGTGAAGGTGTCGCTGCCGAGATTGCCCCACATCAGGTCGTCGCCGGCGCCGCCATCGATCAGGTCCAGCCCACCGCCCGCGATGATGATGTCGTCGCCCTGTCCTCCCCTTAAGGTGTCATCGCCGCCATCTTCGCGGTTGGGTTCCATCAGCGACGCATAGTTCGCGCGGACATAGTCGATGATCTGGTCATCGCTCGGTTCCTGCCCATCACCGTAGCCTGGTGACCACTTGAGGAATTCGAACAACCCTTGGTAGTCCAGCCCGTCGTGAGCGCCAGCGGAGAACGTTTCGTCGCTATCGCCGTTGGTCCAGGTCAGGTCGTCGGAGTTGACCGTGTCGCCGAAGATGATGTCATCGCCGGCCCCGCCGTCGAGTGTATCGTCGCCGAGCATCTTTGGCCCGGCCTGCGCGGGGCCACCGGTGGACAGGGCGATGTCGAGATCTTCGACTTGGTTGACGAGCATTGCGTCCCCCGCGGGAGAGACCCAGACACGGCCATCTTCCAGGAAGACGGTGCGACTGGCAGCAACCACATCGGTGTTATCGAAGATGTCCAGGTAATCCTTGCGCAGCAGATCTTGTGGCAGTTTCGGGTTGGGTAACTGCCGGCCGATGCCAAACGTATGCACATCCGAGTACTGCACGAGCGCTTGATACTTGCCATAAGCCTCGGAGAGCGCTGTGATATTGCCGGGTGTGCCGACGAGGTTCTGTCCCGACGGGGTGGTATGCGTCGTCGGTAGGCCATCGCTGAGAAACATCGTGAGTCCCTCGTAGTCGTTGGCGGTGGCCATCGACTGCTGCCACAACAGCGCGCTGTTCAATGCGGCTTCATAGTTCGTGCCACTGCCCGCCATCGACCGGCTCACGAAGCTTTGTAGCCCGGCGACGTTCGATTCGGTCAAGTCCATCACCGACGACACGCCATTGACGCCTTTACTGAAGCGGGTGATCTGGACGTTGACGACGCCATCGTGGTCGGCGAGGGTCTCCAGATAGTTGTTCAGACTCGCCACCTGGAGCTGGAATCGATTGAGGCTGTCCGTTCCAGAGGCCACTCTCATGCTTGATGACTCATCCATGATGATCGAGATGTTGTAGTTCTCTCCGGGGGTCAGCATTGTTTCGCGTCCCCCGATATCGCCGATCAGCACGTCTCGGCCGGCACCGGTTTCCTTGGTATCGTCGGTGTTTTCTCCGACGTAGAGTTCATCGGGCGCCACTGTGACCCTGACCCTGGCCTGGAGGGGATCGCCATCGGTGTCGACGCCGAAGTAGTCGATGGTGGCGTTTCCTGAAAAGCCGTCGTTGGGGGTGAAGGCCAGATTCTCGTCGCCGGTGACCCTGACTGTGCCAACGGCGCTTCCACCCTGGACCGTGGCCCCGGTGAGACGGCCCCCATCGGCACCGAGACTGTCGTTGGCCAGGACATCGATGATGACCGTGTCGTCGGGCGCCGTCGTGGCGCTATCGTCCCGGGCGGTCGGGGTATCGTCATCGATGACGATGTTGAGGTTGCCGTCGGCGCTATCGCCATCGCTGTCGGTGACCGTATAGCCGACGGCGAAGGCGATATCGTCTTCAATGCCGGCGATCGGATGATCCAGGGGCGCATCCAGGGTGACTCGGTAACTGCCGCTATCCCGATCGGTCAACTCGATGGTGACGACGGGGTTGCCTCGGGTGTCGTAGCCGGTCAGCAGCTGTCCATTGGCGCTTTCCGTGACCCAGTTGATGTCTCTTCCGTCACTGGTCAGGCTCGGTAGTCCGTCGGTGGACCAGCGGAAGGCGCCGGTGGCCGCTGGGCCATCGTCGCCGAAGTCATAGCCGATAGTGCCGGTCACCGTCACCGTTTCACCGGGGACGTCGGCGATGCCACCGGGAATGCCATTCGGCAGGCCATCCTCGTCCAGGGTGGCGGTAGGGGCGTTGGTGGTCGGGTCGCCGTCGGTCTCCGGTGTCGTCGGAATATCGTTATCGTCTTCGACCTTGATCCGCAGGCGGCCAGTGACGGGGTCACCATCGCCGTCGGTGATGGTGTAGCCGATCAGGGCGTTGCCGGTGAAGCTCGGGTTCGGCGTGAAGGTCAGGCTGCTGTCGGGGTTGATGCGGACATTGCCAACGCGATCGCCGCCCTGCACCGTCGCTGCGGTGAGGTCACCGCCATCGGCGCCGAGACGATCATTGTCGAGCACCGCGACGGTGACCGGGGTATCGCTTTCGGTAGACGCCGTGTCCGAGGCCGCGACTGGGGTGTCATCATCGACCCGCACGTTGAGCTTGCCATCGGCGCTGTCACCATCGCTGTCGGTGACCGTGTAGCCGACGCTGAAGCGGATGTCGTCTTCGGTCGTGGGGTCTGAGTGGTCCAGCGGCTGGGACAAGGTCACCCGGTAGGCGCCGCTGGTCTGGTTGGTCAGCTCGACGGAGATGACCTGGTCGAAGTTGCTGTCGAAGCCGATTAGCGTCTTGTCATTGTTGCTCAGGAAGTAACTGATCGGACTGCCATTGGCGGTCAGGTTGGGCAAGCCGGACGCGCTCCAGCGGAAAGCGCCGTTGGTGGCGGGGCCGTCATCGCCGAAGTCATAGCCCAGCGAACCGGTCACGGTGGTGGCCTCGCCGGGCACATCGCCGTCGCCGCCGGCGATGCCGCCGGGCAGGCCGTCTTCGTCCACGGTGGCGGTGGGCGACTTGGTGGTCGGGTCGCCGTCGCTTTCCGGGGTGGTGGGCACATCGCCGCCGTCCTCGACCTTGACCTTGAGCTTGCCGGTGACCGGGTCGCCATCGCCGTCGGTGACGGTGTAGGTGATCACGGCATTGCCCGAGAAGTTCGGGTGGGGGGTGAAGGTCACGGTGCCATTGGGCTGGGTGGTGACCGTACCGACGTTGGATCCGCCCTGGACGTTGGCCGCGGTGAGGTTGCCGCCGTCGGCGCCGAGCTGGTCGTTGTCGAGCACGTCGACGGTGACCGGGGTATCGCTGTCGGTGGTGGCGAAGTCGGAGGCGGCGACCGGGGTGTCATCATCGACCCGCACGTTGAGCTTGCCGTCGGCGCTATCGCCGTCGCTGTCGGTGATGGTGTAGCCGACGCTGAAGCGGATGTCGTCTTCGGTCGTGGGGTCTGAGTGGTCCAGCGGCTGGAACAAGGTCACCCGGTAGGCGCCGCTGGCCTGGTTGGTCAGCTCAACGGAGAACACCGGGGCGAAGCCTTCGTCGAAGGCGGTCAGGGTGTGGTCGTTGTCGCTCAGGAAATAGCGGATCGAATCGCCCTGTGAGGTCAGGTTGGGCAGGCCGGACGTGCTCCAGCGGAAAGCGCCGTTAGTGGCGGCGCCGTCGTCGCCGAAGTCATAGCCCAGCGAACCGGTCACGGTGGTGGCCTCGCCGGGCACATCGCCGTCGCCGCCGGCGATGCCGCCGGGCAGGCCGTCTTCATCCACGGTGGCGGTGGGCGACTTGGTGGTCGGGTCGCCGTCGCTTTCCGGGGTGGTGGGCACATCGCCGCCGTCCTCGACCTTGACCTTGAGCTTGCCGGTGACCGGGTCGCCATCGCCGTCGGTGA